>NZ_JAQLXG010000003.1:558-176431 GCF_028321995.1 Faecalitalea cylindroides | reverse complement strand
GATTAAGTGGTTCTCTAGATTGGAATAAGTGGCTCTATTTTGTCGGATTAGATGGCTCCGCCACTTTGGAATATTCAGAAAAAGTGGAGCAATAGGCTCCACCTTTGTTTTATGATAGAATAAAAATATGAGAAGAAAACGAATACGTTATGATCGAGTGTTCTTATTGATGGTGATCTTTTTGGTCCTTGTTACTTTTTTGAGTGCTGGGATATATAGAATGTGGTTTTATCAGGCTCCACGAGACAATTCTTTGTTCTACATGGATAATGGATTTATAAATTATTCTGGTGAAGATATAGAATTGATCCACGGAATTGATGTATCTAGTCATCAAGGTGAAATTGACTGGCAAAGAGTAGCGAATACACCTGTTGAATTTGCGATGATACGTGCCGGGTATCGTGGAGGAATAGAAGGCTTGCAGCATCAAGATGAATACTTTGATCAAAATATGCAGCAGGCAGCGGCCAATGGTATTAAAACCGGCGTCTATTTTTATTCCAGTGCAATTACTATGGAAGAATTGGAGCAAGATGCTCAACTGGTATTAGATATGGTGTCTAGATATCAAATTGATTATCCAATTGCGTTTGATATGGAAATTTATGATGAGGTCAATGGACGAATTAATTCTCTTACCATGGAAGAAAAAACTTCTTTTGCGCTAAGGTTCTGTGAAATCATGGAAGAAAATGGATATCAAAGCATGATTTATGGAAACCTGGACTGGCTTTATTCCCATTTGAATTTTGAAGAGATACAAGATAAGGAAATTTGGTATGCTGCTTATCTATCCATACCGCAGATGAATGACGAATTTAGAATGTGGCAATATACCAATACAGGCCAGATTGATGGAATCTCAACAAATGTGGATATGAATGTATGGTTGGAAAGAGCTAAATAAAAACCGAGATTTTACCTGAAAATGATATGCCTCCTATCTATTTGATAGGAGGCATATGAATATCAGATCTCGTTTTTTTTATTTTACTTTTGATAATAAATCTTCAAAATTAACTTTTTCAATTTCACCAAATTCAATCGTTGCAGAATCATGATCTTTGTTAGCATATCTAGGAATGAGATGCACATGGAAGTGATTTACACTCTGTCCGGCTGCCTCATGAATGTTTGTCAATACGTTGATACCATCGCAACCTAGTTTTTCTTCTAGAACATTCGCAAGTTTTTGTGCAACTTCAAAAACATGATCTAAAGTTTTTGTTGGGCAATCTAAGAATGAGTCACAATGTTCTTTTGGAACGACAAGACAATGACCATAGCTTGTAGGGTTAATGTCAAAAAATGCAATTACCATGTCATCTTCATACAATTTGTTGCTGGGAATGTCACCTTTGACGATAGAACAGAAAACACACATATTATTGTTCCTCCTTATGAATTTTCTTTAAGATTGGATATAGAATGAATCCAAGTATACATCCTGTGATACCCTGGATGAGGTTAATAGGCATAGATAATACCGCAATCCAAAGGGATTGATTGACAAAGCTGTCGGCAATGAAATAACCAATTACCATCCAAATTGCACCTAAGGAAAAAACAAACATTTTTGATTTAAATCTTGAAATCAAAATAGAGATAAGTAACCCTTCTATTCCTTTGATTACAAGGGTGAATAAGGCATAACTTGCATAGCCACTTACGATGTCGGCTATAGCTGAACCAACACCACCAATCAAAAATGCGAACAATGGATTGACAAAAGGGGCAAAGGCCAGGATCATTCCATCGCCACAGTTGAAATATCCTTGAAATCCATTGGGGATCTTGATTAGGAAAGTGGCACAAAATACCAAACAGATTCCTAAAGCAGATATGCACAATTCTTTTACTTGGATTTTCTTCATAATTCCTCCATTTATTATTATAATACTCTTTTAGAAAAGATGGATAAAAAAATGAAAAGCCAGGCTAAGGGGGTGCCTGACTTTTCAAAAAATTAAGGGGATAGAAAATTGTACGAACATCATTCGTACCGGCAAGGCCTTCTACTCCTTGCTTGATTAAAAGTATAACACAACTCAATTCTAAAAATATGTGAAAATTATGTGAAAATGCGTCAAAATGATAAAAAATAGGTATTTTGTGGGGGAAAATACCATAAAAGATAGATTTTACATCCCAAAAATGGAGTTTTATTTAAAAAAATGGGAATCAGTTGTGCAAGTATATAATCTTTCGAAAAAAATGCATTGTTGTGTGATATAATATAATCCAAATGGGGGTTTATAGAAATGATCGTAAAAACCATTCAAGAAATTGCGGATATGTTAAATTGTGATCTAGTTGGAGAAGATAAAACTTCTTTGATCCAGGGAGTTGGGATTGATTCTCGTCAGGTTACAGAAAATGCCCTTTATATCCCTTTGATTGGGCAAAGAGCGGATGGGCATACCTTCATTGATTCCGTGATTCAAAAAGGAGTCAAAGCAACGTTGTGGCAAAAAGATCACACACCGTATCCTGAAGATATAACGTGTATCTTGGTTGACGATACACTGGAAGCGTTACAAAATCTAGCTAAGGCTTATTTAAATACTTTATCTTGTCTGGTTATTGGAGTCACTGGCTCCAATGGCAAGACAAGTTGTAAAGATATGTTATATAGTATTTTTTCTCAAGAAAAGAAAACACAAAAAACACAGGGAAATCGTAATAATGAAATTGGGCTTCCTTTAACAGTGTTGGATCTTGATAAAGATGTAGAAGTTGCTATTCTAGAAATGGGAATGGAAAATAAGGGTGAAATTGATTTCTTAACACATATTGCACGCCCTGATGTTTCAATTATCACAACAATTGGCAGTGCTCATATGGAAAATCTTGGAGGAAAGAAACAAATTGCTCAGGCAAAGTTAGAAATTTTAGAGAATCTAAAACCAGGAGGTCTTTTCTTATATGACAAAGAAAGTCCGGAAATTCAGGAATGCCTGCTGGAGATGGATATTGATCCATCTAAACGTCTGGTTTCTTTTGGCTTTAATGGAGATATTTCCATTATTTCATCTATTGATTATACAGAAAATGGAATTGAGTTTTATTGTTCAAGTTTAACTGATAAAATCACATTAAATGCACTTGGAGATTTTCAGGCAAAAAATGCTTTACCTTGTATTTATGTGGCATTGGATCAGGGAATCTCGACATCATCAATCTTAAAAGGATTAAAAGATTTGGAAATGACGAAGATGCGTACAGCACTTTTAAAGGTTCATGATGCAAAGATCATTGATGATACATATAAATCCAATCCAGAAAGTGCCAAGGCGGCAATTGATACCTTGATGAAAGTACAGGCAAAAAAACATATAGCTGTGTTAGCGGATATGTTAGATTTAGGACCAGAAGAAAACGATCTGCACGCGATGATTGGATGCTATGCAGTTGAAAAAAATGTGGATACAGTCTATGCGACGGGCCCTTTAAGTAAATATACGATTAAAGCATGTACAAATATTGAATCTAAGTGGTTTGAAACAAAGGATGAAATCGTTGAGGAATTAAAACATTTACTAAATGAAGATTGTGCAATCTTGATCAAGGGAAGTCGTGCAATGCATATGGATGAAATTGTGGATAAATTGAAGGAGATGTAAATTATATGTTGAAATTAGGTGTTGTCTTTGGTGGACAGAGTAGTGAGTATTCTGTTTCTTTACACTCTGTTGCTTCTTTTTTAAGACAGATTCATAATGAAAAATACGATATTACTATGATTGGTATCGACCAGAATGGGCAATTTTATGTTTATGATGGTTCGATTGATGATATAGAACACGATCATTGGATTCCTCAGGCTACAAAAGCTGCATGGGTTCATAAAGGAATCATGGCTTTGGATGGAAAGAATACAGTAAAAGAATTAGATTGTGTATTCCCTGTTTTACATGGAAAAAATGGGGAAGATGGATGTGTGCAGGGGTTATTGGAATTGATGAATATCCATTATGTTGGATGTGATGTAATGTCTAGTGCAATTTCTATGGATAAAGAGATCATGCATATTTTATGTGATGAAGCTAACATACCTTGCGCTGATTATGTTTGTTTAAAAGCCAATGAAGAAAATCCTTCATTTGAAATGATCCAGGAAAAGATCTCCCTACCTTGGATCGTAAAACCATGTAATGCCGGAAGTAGTTATGGTGTTCATAAAGTAGAGAATAAAGAAGAATTTGAAGAGGCTTGTAAAGATGCTTTCTTCTATGATGGCCGTGGCAAGATCTTAGTTGAAAAAGCAATTGAAGGCTTTGAGATTGGCTGTGCTGTTATGGGAAATGAAGAAGTGTTTACTGGCAGCTGTGATGAGATTCAAATTTCTGGAGGAATTTTTGATTTTGAAGGAAAATATGAGATGAAAGGGGCTGAAATCATCTGCCCTGCACGAATCGATGAAGAAACGTTTGCCAAGGCTAAGGCCCTAGCAGCTAAAACATATAAAGCTATGAATTGTTGTGGTATGGCTCGTGTGGATATGTTTGTAACGCCTCAAAAAGAGGTTATCTTAAATGAATTGAATACGATTCCAGGTTTTACCGCCACTTCACGTTATCCATCTATGATGAAAGAAGCTGGAATTGAATTCAGTGATTTAATTGATAAATTGATCGATCTAGCAATGCAAAGGACGATTTCAGCATGTTAAAGAGTTATAGCCGTGCTTGGTGTGAAATTGATTATAAGGCAATCAATCATAATTTGGATGAAATTCAAAAGCTTGTGGGAAAAACCAAAATCATGGGAATCGTTAAGGCGAATGCCTATGGTCATGGAGATGTAGCTTGTGCAAGACAAATGGCTAAGTGGGGCGTTGATTTCTTTGGCGTTTCCAGCATTGATGAAGCTTTGAATTTAAGAGAAAATGGAATTGATCAAGATATCTTGATCTTGGGATATACACCTGTTGAACATTTTCATTACTTATACGAAAAGAATATCGTACAGTCACTGGTCTCTTTCGAGTATGCTCAAAAATTAAATGCATTTGCAAAAGAGAACGACGCGATGATTCGCTGCCATTGCAAGGTTGATACAGGAATGTGTAGAACTGGTATCATATATCAGGATCAAGATAAGCATATGGATCAGATCATTGCAGAATATAGATTATCTAATTTAAGTGTAGAAGGAATTTTTTCGCATTTTCCAGTTAGTGATGATCTGGGAGTGGATAGTCGTACATTTACCGAGAATCAGATTCGCTTGTTTAAAGAAGTCATTGACAATCTAAAAAAAGAAGGTATTGATTGCGGAATCAAACATATTCAAAACAGCTATGGAATTTTAAATTATATGGATCTTGGTATGGATTATTGCCGCCCTGGTTTGTTGTATATGGGTGTTACAAGTGATGATCAAATTCCTATTCTTTCGAATCCAGACTTTATTCCGATCATGTCAATCTATGCCAATGTTTCTTTGGTAAAATGGATCCAAGAAGGTCAAAGTGTTAGTTATGGGCGTAATTTTATAGCCACAAAACCAACCAAAGTAGCAACTGTATCAATTGGATATGCCGATGGAATTCCTCGTCTTTTAAGCAATCAGGGATTTGAAGTGTTGATTCACGGTAAACATTGTAAAGTAATTGGAAATATCTGTATGGATCAATGCATGGTTGATGTAACAGATGTAGAAAATGTTAAAGAAGGAGATATTTGTTGTTTTGTTGGTCAAATAGGACAGGAAAGAGTTACGATTGATACGATCAGTCGTTTAGCCAAGACCATCAACAATGAAACGATGAGCGCTATTGCTGCTCGTGTGCCACGTTTAGAAAAGAGGTAGATTATGAAGGTGAAAAGAAAATATGCCGCAATTGATATTGCTAAATATGTTTCGGCATTATTGGTTGTATGCATTCATACATATCCGTTTTATGAAATTAGTGAAACGTTCAATACGTTTTTTATGCAGACGATATGTCGAATTGCTGTGCCATTTTTCTTTACGACTTCCGGTTTTTTCTTCTTTCGTAAATATGGTGATGACTCTGAAGAAAACACAAAGAATCTTCGCAAATATTTAATGCGCTTATTAAAAATATATTTGATTTGGACCGTAATCTATCTTCCATATACTATATGGGATCAATATCAGGCAGGATTTAGTATTCTAGGTGTTTTTTCTTACATTCGAGATTTCTTCTTAAATGGAAGTTATTATCATCTATGGTTTTTACCTGCTTTGATGCTAGCAAGTGTGATCGTTTTCTATTTATACAAAGAAAAAGGTTTGGTGTTTACTTTAAAGGTAAGTTTAGGAGCTTATTTTGTAGGTTATTTGATCAATGTTTATACACCAGTCTGGGAAAGTATTCCAGGAATTAATTTCTTTTTTGCATTTTTCACAAAAACTTTAGTGACAGCACGAGATGGAATCTTTTTTGGACCTATCTTTGTGTCTTTAGGTCTTTTGTTAGCTAAAACAGGACGTTTACCATCTAGAACTAGCTTAGGAGGATTTGTAATTAGCTTTTTATTAGTGGTAGTTGAAGTGTTGATTTATAATATGACAGGCATCTTGCGTGATTTAACGAGCATGTATTTATTCTTAGTGCCGGCAGTTTATTTCCTTGTAAATTGGCTGTTAACAATCAAGATGCCATATAAACCAATTTATAAAGTACTAAGAAATGACTCATTATTGATTTACACATCACATATTTTATTCGCAAAAATTTTATTAGCATTGATGCCAAACGCCCATATCGTTGTTTATTTTTTGACGATTGCCTTAGCGCAGGCTTTTGCAAGTCTTGTGATGTATTATAAGGGAAGATTCCCTGTATTAGAAAATTTATTGTAGCTTATGATTAGAGTATTCCAAGTAAAATGTGCTTATGAAAATGAGGTTGAAGCACAGTTGATCAAAAAACTGCATATAAAAAAAGAAGATCTTTTGGGGTATACAATACACCGCAGAAGTGTGGATGCCCGCCACCAAAAGGTCTTGTTTTCTTATGTTATAGACTGTTCACTAAAAAACGAAAAAAAAGTTTTAAAACACAAAGATGTTCAACCCTGTCCAGATGAAACATATCATTTTGTTTCCAGTGGCACTCGGATAATGAACACAAGGCCAGTTGTCGTAGGATTTGGACCAGCTGGTATGTTTGCATCATTGATCCTGGCTGAAGCAGGATATCAACCTATTGTAGTTGAGCGTGGCAGTATGGTTTCTCTTCGCAAAGAAAAAGTAGATACTTTTTGGCAAACAGGAAAGTTGGATCCAGAATGCAATGTTCAGTTTGGAGAAGGTGGTGCCGGGGCTTTTTCAGATGGGAAATTAACGACGCGTTCTAAAGATTCAAGAGCACGAAAAGTTTTAGAAGAATTGGTGGATTTTGGCGCTAAAGAAGATATCCTAATCGATGCTCATCCACATATTGGAACGGATGCCTTTTTAAAGATCATTGAGAATTGTCGTAAGAAGATCATTGATCTTGGTGGAACATTTTATTTTGATACGTGTTTAAAAGATATAAAGACAAAACAAAATAAACTGGCAGAAATTAAGATCAACGATACATGGATCCCCTGTGAAAATATGATCTTAACAATTGGGCATAGCGCAACCGATACGATTCGAATGTTACATCAAAACGGAGTTATGATGGAAAATAAACCGTATGCGATCGGCGTACGTATTGAACATAAACAAGAATATATCAATCGTGCTATGTTGAAAGACTATGCTACAGATCCTAGATTGATTCCAGCTAGATATCAGTTAACACATACAGCTTCTAATAATAAAGGTGTCTATACATTCTGCATGTGTCCGGGTGGGTATGTTATTCCTTCCAGCAGTTCTAAAGAAAAGCTTGTGGTCAATGGAATGAGTTATGCATCAAGGAGTGGAGAAAATGCAAACAGTGCTTTACTAGTACAGGTCAATGAAGAAGACTATGGAAATGAGCTTTTTGCGGGATTACAGTATCAGGAAGACTTGGAAATAAAAGCGTATCATATGGCTGGTGATTACAAGGTTTGTTTGCAATTGGCAAAAGATTATTTAGAGAATAAGGTTTCGGTTCGCTTGGATGATGTAAAACCAACTTATGCCTTGGGATATCAATTTGTCGATTTAAATGAATTGTTTGATCCAGCAATCAATCAGGCCTTACATGAAGCCTTGATTGTTTTTGAAAAACGTGTTCCAGGCTTTGTCAGCGAAGGAGCTTTATTAAGTGCTGTTGAATCAAGAAGCAGTTCTAGTGTTCGGATCATTCGTGATCATGATCTTCAATCTAACATTCAAGGGATCTATCCTGGAGGTGAAGGTGCTGGATATGCTGGTGGCATTATGACAAGTGCTATTGATGGAATAAAATGCGCAGAAAGTATTATTTGCCGATACCAAAAACATGATACAATGAAGCAGAAAACGGAGGGATGAGATGGCTTTATTAAAACCAAAATACTATGTTTCCAGTTTTGAACATATGTCGATCGAGCGTTTAAAACAACAGGGGATCAAGCTGTTATTATGCGATATTGATAATACGCTGGTTTCTTATGATGAAAAACATCCAAGTCCTTCTGTTATTGCGTTTATTGATCGCGTAAAAAGTTCTGGAATTGAAGTTGCTCTTTGTTCAAATGCAACCAAGGAGAGGGCAACACGGTTTTCCAAGGATCTAAATGTGTCCACAACTTATTATTTTTCCATGAAACCATTACCGAAGAACTTTATTCAAGCAATGAAAAAACATAATTTAAAAGCCAATCAGGTTGCCATTATTGGTGATCAGATGTTTACAGATATATTAGGTGGAAATCTTGCTGGACTTTATACGATATTGACTGCGCCAATCGCAGTGAAAGATAGAGGAGTTACGAAGATCAATCGTTTCTTTGAAAATATTGTATATAAAGTGTTAGAGCATAAAGGAGATTTTAAGAGAGGTGAATTCGATGACTAAATATTGTAAAGGCTGTGGCGCAAAGCTGCAAAACGACGATAAAGATGCAATTGGGTATGTTCCTACACTGGATGCATCGTATTGTGAAAGATGTTTTCGAATTCGTCATTATGGAGACGTAACTATTTCCATGGCACAGAAAATTGAATCCAATCAAACGCTGGATAAGATTGCCAAAGTCAAAGGAGTAATCTTTTGGGTGGTCGATCTTTTTGCGTTTGAATCGAACATGATTTCTCGTTTGAATCAAAAATTGGATACTGATGAAATTGTTCTTGTCTTAACTAAACGTGATGTTCTACCTAAAACATTAAGTGATAAAAAGATTCTTGAATTTGTCAATCGTCGCTTAGATGAAGAAGGAATCAAAGTAAAAGATATCGTGATTTGTGGATATCTCTTAAAGCATAATGAACAGTCAAAGGCCTGCATTGATGAAATCTATTCCAAGATACAAATGTATCGTAAAGGAAGAGATATTGTCTTTATGGGGGTTGCCAATGCAGGAAAATCAACCATCTTAAATCAACTGCTGGCGATGGAAGATCTAACGACATCTAGACATCCTGGTACAACATTGGATCTTGTGCCAATTGAACAAGATGGATATACGATTTATGATACGCCGGGAATTGAAAATCATCATAGTGTATTGACTTTTTTAAATTCAAAAGATTTAAAAATGGTGATTCCAACCAAACCAATTAAGCCATTTGTTTCTCAGATTTATGAAGATCAGTCTTTTGCAGCAGCTGGGCTTGCAAGGCTGGATATCGTAGTAAAAGGAAAAGCCAGTGTAGTTGGTTATTTCTCTCGCTCTTTATCGATTCATAGAGGAAAGTTGGAAAATGCGGATAATCTTTGGAACAAACATTTAAATGAAATGCTGGTTCCTTGTCTAGATACTTCTATGTTGACAATGCATACATTCCAGGCACCAAAAGTAACAAATGAAAAATTGGATGTCGTGATCCATGGGCTTGGATGGTTTTGTATAAGTGGACAGATTCAAGATGTTTATGTCCGTGTTCATAAAGGCATCAATGTTACATTCAGAAAGGCGATGATCTAATGTTAAATAATAAAGATAAAAAATATTTACGGAAATTAAGCATGTCATATAGACCTCTTTTCCAAATTGGAAAAGATGGAATCAGCTATAATTTGATCAAAACAATCAGTGATTCTTTAGAAGCTCATGAGCTTGTCAAATGCAATCTGTTACAGACATGTCCAATTGATACAAGAGAAGCGGCTATTGAGTGTGCCAGCAATACTCATAGTGAGATCGTACACATTGTAGGACATACATTTGTATTATATCGTCGCTCTAAAGAAAATAAGCTGGGGCTTAAAAAATGAGAATTGCGATCATAGGAGGGTCTTTTGATCCAATTCATTATGGCCATATCCATATGGGACTGGAGTCAATCAAACAATTGAAGGTGGACGAAGTCTGGTTCATGCCTACGAAGATCACGCCACTAAAAGATCGTGAATTGACAAGTGTTGAAGATCGTGTGTCTATAATCAAGCTTGCGATTGAACCATATGCCAATTTCAAACTTTGTACACTGGAGTTAGAGCGTGAAGAGAAAAGTTATACAATCGATACATTAAGAGAATTAAAGAAACGATATAAACATGAATTCTATTGGATCATAGGCAATGATCAACTTGAACAGTTTGATCGCTGGAAGGACCCAGAAAAACTCGTCAAGATGGCTCAGTTTGTTTGTTTTGATCGAGACCATATGTTGACAAAGACATCTTATGATATTAAAAGATTACATATGGAATGCATGCCGGTCTCTAGTTCTGAGATTCGTATGGGAAATAAATTGAATTATTTACCATCGAAGGTTTTAGATTACATATATGCGAATAGGTTATATGTTAAAGAATTTGTAGCCAGCCGTGTACCTGAACATCGTTATAGGCATTCACTATCTGTTGCCAACCTTTGTGAAGAATTTGCCCGAAATAATGGTTTGGATGTCAATGTAGCGTATTATATTGGGTTATTTCATGATGTATGCAAGGCAATGCCTAAAGATCGAATGTTATGCTGGATCAAGGCTATCTGCCCAGAAAATGAAAAATATGCTCCTCCAGTATGGCACGGTTTTGTAGGGGCAGAAGTTGTAGATCGCATCTTTTATATCAAAGACTGGCGCATCAAAAACGCTATTTATCATCATGTGCTTGGAACAAGTACAGATCCATACGCAATGGCGGTTTTCTGTGCAGACAAATTAGATCCGTTAAGAGACTATGATACCAGTAAAGGTATCCAGCTTTGTAAGCAAGATTTATATAAGGGCTTTTTAAAAGTAAAAGAAGATAATGAACGATATCTTCAGAAAGGAAAGTAAAGTGGAATTTAAAGAAATCGTATTAAAGGCAATTAGCGAGAAAAAAGGGTTTGATATTAAAGAATATGATACACGTAGTTTGACTCCATTTATGGATAGCATGATTGTTGTAAGTACGACCAATATTCGTCAAAACAATGCAATAGCGCAGAATATTAAGGATCGTTTAAAGGAGAATGGATTTGATGGTACGATTCGTATCGAAGGAAATGCCGATTCAAAATGGCTTTTGATCGATCTAAAAGAAATTGTTGTACAGCTGTTTGTCAAGGATGAAAGGCAGGTGTATCAGCTGGATCGTTTGTATCGAGATGTTCCAGTCATTGAATATGATTTATGATACATTAGCGCAATATTATGATGCCTTAGTAAAAGATGAAGAGGCATCCAGAATGTGGGTGGATTGGATTGAATCCAAATGCAGTCCCTGCGATGTGCTTGAACTGGCCTGTGGCAGCGGAGAAATTACCGAAATGCTGGTACAGGATGGTTTTGATGTTTCTGCCCTTGATCTTTCTGATGAAATGATCGAACAGGCAAAACAAAAAGATACGGATAATAAGATTCAATTTTATTGTCAGGATATGAAAGATTTATCTAATTTTTCTAAGTTTAGTGCAATCTTTTGTCTTTGTGACAGTTTTAATTACCTGCTTGAAAAAGAAGAAGTTTCTAATTTTTTTAAAGAGGTCTCTGACCATTTGAAAGATCAAGGATATTTTTTCTTTGATACTCATTCACTGGATCGCCTGGAAGAGTTTGAAGATGAGTTTAATGAAACAGGTTCTTTTGAAGACTGCGATTATCAATGGTCGATCATGAGTGAAGATGATTTGATCTATCAGGATTTTGCGTTTTATTTTCAGGAAGGACATATTGTTCAAGAACATCATATTCAAAGGGTATATGATCCAGTTTGGTTAGAAAAAGAATTATCAAAACACTTTAATATTCGTTCCGTTAAAACAGATTTTGATCTTGAAGGAATTCAGGAAGGCGAAAAGTATTTTTATATTTGTCAAAAGAAATAAGGGATATATATGATTATAGGAATAGCTGGAGGCAGTGGTTCAGGAAAGACAACTTTTACCAACGCTATAAAAGAAATGTTTAAAGAAGATGTTTTGATCATCCGTCATGATGATTATTATAAAGATAATTCAAATTTGAGTTTTGAAGAAAAAAAGCATATCAATTATGATCACCCAGATGCATTGGAAACGGATTTATTGGTGGAACATGTAAAACAATTAAAAGATGGTCAACCGATTGAAAAACCACTATATGATTTTTCGACTCATGATCGAAAAGGCAGTGAAATGATCTTTCCTAAAAAGATCATTATTTTAGAGGGTATCCTTATATTAGAAAGCGAAGCATTAAGGAACTTGATAGATATAAAAGTTTATGTAGATGCGGCAAGTGATGAAAGAATTTTACGGCGGATTCTTCGTGATACGAAAAAACGAGGTAGAACTCTTGAAGATATATGCGATCAATATTTAAAAACTGTGAGACCTATGCATGAAAAATATGTTGAGCCTACAAGAAAATATGCGGATATCATTATAAATGGTGGGATGAATAAAATGGCTCTTGAGTTAATCAGGACAAAAATAGAGTCAGTTTTACAGGAGGAAGTATGATTGGAATTTTAGCAGCCATGGATACAGAAGTAGAAGCTATCAAAAATATCATGGAAATAAAAAAAGAAGAATTGTATCAGGGAATGAATTTTACCTATGGTACAATTGAAAATAAAGAAGTCGTTTTATGCAAATGTGGCGTAGGAAAGTGCCTTGCGAGTATGAGTGCTACTTTGTTATGTACAAAAGAAAAACTGTCTGCTTTGATTAATGTTGGTGTTGCCGGTGGTTTGAAGGAAGATCAAAATGTATTGGATATTGTGATTTCAGATAAAATAGTTCAGGCAGACTATGATACCTCTCCTATTGATGGGGACGATGGTATTGGGCTTGTGTTTGAAGCGGATGAAAAACTTAAGGAAACGTGTATCGAAGCTGCCAAAAAGGCAAAAATCACCTATCATGTTGGAACAATAGCCTCACAGGATATATTTATGGCAAGAAAAGAAGACTATGATAGATTAATGACAAAATTTGCCGATTCAGCTTGTTCAGAGATGGAAGGTGGAGCTATAGGGCAGATTGCTCATGTTTTCAATGTTCCCGTGTTGATCGTTCGCTCTTTAAGTGATGTCGTAGATCATCATGATAATCCAATGGAGTTTACAACATATGCTCAAATTGCATCGAAACAAGCTGCAACTTTGATCAAAGAGATGATGAGATCCTGAGGGATCTTTTTTTTCAGATTAATTTAGGGGATTGTTGGTATGATCGTAAAGTATAAGTTCATAAGAGAATCTGACAATTTGTGTCAGAAAATATCCTGTTATTCTTAAAAACTGACCACTTATTCTTATGTTCTTGATACATCAAAATCAGTTGACTATGATAGTACGCGTTAGAAAGTAAGGCGATGATCATGATTTTAAAGAATATCTCCGAGGAGGAATTTAGTGATTTTTATGAGAATTTTGAACAAAAATGTTTTTGGCAATCGGTTTCAATGGCTCATTTTGAGTCTTCTCATGGATGGAGCATTCATTATTTAGGCTTTTATGATGAGGATATGATTCGTGCAGCTACAGTGTTAATTTCTAAAAGAGTTATAGGTAAGTGTGCTCTTTTTGAGGCGTTACGTGGTTTTTTGATTGACTATGACGATCTTGATTTAATGGATGCATTTTTAAATGAGTTAAAAATATATCTTCATGCGCATAATTGTTTATATATGAAGATCGATCCATATTGTGAATATCAGCCTCATGATAAAGATGGGAACGCCATAGAAGGCTATAGAAGAGATGACTTGATAGATTTGTTCGAAAAACATGGTTTTATTCATCAAGGATTTCGTAATGGATCGGATAATAATTATGAACCACGTTGGATGTCTATACTGCCATTGGAAGGCAAAGATGAAGAGGATATTTTAAAAAAATGTGATTCAAAGACTCGACAAAATATTGTCAACACACAAAAAACTGGCCTAAAAATAGACCGTCTAAATAAATCGGAGCTATATCGCTTGCATGATATGGTTTCCACAACTGGCCAACGACGTCATTTTCTAAATCCAGATCTTTCGTACTATACCGATTTTATGACAAGTTTTCATGAAAATATGCAGGCATATTGTGTATATTTGGATACAAAAGATTACTATGAGCGTTACAAAAAGAATTATGAAGAACTTATAAAAGAAAAAGAACATATATACAAGCTGATTGAGGAAACAGATTCCAAAAAGAATCGTTCAAAATTAAAGAATTGTGAGAACAAAATCACAGCGGCTTTGAAACGAATTGATGAAGCTAAAAAACTTAGAGAAGAATATGGCGATAAAATTGATTTAGCAGCTGCCATGTATGTTATTACTGATCGTGAAATTGTATATTTATTTAGTGGATCTAATGATACGTTTAAACATTTTAAAGCAGCCTATGCTTTGCAGTGGTATATGATCAAATATGGTATTGAGCATCATATCAAGCGCTATAATTTTTATGGCATTAGTGGAATTTTTTCACCTGAAGATGAAGAATATGGAGTATATCTTTTTAAAAAGGGTTTTGATGCAGATGTTATCGAACTTATAGGAAATTTTGAATATATAGATCGAAAAAGAACATATACAGTTTATGAAGATCTAAGAAGAATCAAGCATCTTGTACGTAAATAATATCTTTAGATCCAGTAAGGGATTTTTGGTAATTGAGAATAGTCTTGGAGACTTCCTGCATCATATCATACATTCGACTGACTTGATTAGAGAAGATAACAAGAATATAGTCTCTTCCAGGAAGATAAACAATTCCTCCATCGTGATATAACAGATCGGCTGCGCCTGTTTTATGGGCGAATTCAATGCCTTTATCTAAACCAGCTTGGATCTCGTCACGGTCTTCACAAGCTTTTAAGATGGAAATCATGTCTTGGCAGGCTTTGTCGGATATGATTTCTTTTTTATATAGTTTTTCAAAAAGAATACCAATGTCTTTTGGATTGGATGTGTTGGCACCTCCATCAGTAAAGAAGTTTTCACCAGGAAGAAGTCCATGGTGAAGTTCTGTGTTTTCTAAGCCTAGTTCAATGTACATCTGATTGATTTGATAAAGGCCAAAGATTCCATTGCCGCCACCAAGTAGAGCAGCTAAATTATTGTATGCTGTATTGCTGCTAATGGTGATCATCTGCTCGATTTCGTTGGCATGAGCAGCATGATCTATATTACCATTCTCGATTTCTTGAAAGATCTTAATTAGAGCAGGTACTTTGATCATGCAGCAAGGATACATATTTTTAGGATTGATATAAAAGGATTGCTCGGTGCGTAAATCTTTAAAATATACAGAAATATCACCATCATATTTTGATAAAACTTTTTGTACTTGCGACTGGATTTCTTCAATGTCAAAATCTACTTCTTGTTTGGTCTTTTCTCCGTTTTTATCGTAATAATCTAGATGCAGTTGTCCATCTTTTGAAAATGCTACATAAGTATCTTTTGCCATTTTTCCATTTTTATCAAAATAGTATATATGATCATTAATGGTTTGAAAACCATATAGTTTATGACCTTTTTGATCATAATAATATGTATTTGTTTTATGTGTCACAAATCCCCTTGCCATAAACCCGGAGTCTTCATTAAAATGATATTCTTTACCATCAATTTCAAGGTTTCCATGATATAAGTGTCCGTTTTGATCCACATAAACCATGATGGCATCTGAAAAAGGTAGAATTTGCACAAACCCTCTTTGATTGGATAACCAGATACAAAAGACAAGGACTATAATTGAAAAAATTCCGACAGATAAATAAATTTTCCCAATAAAATCTAAATGTAAAAACTTTTTTCGCAACATGAAAGAGACCTCTTTAAATATATATTACTATATTTTTTAATTATTGCATCTAAAATTGAGATGAGTGGTCTTGTTTTGCGCTTAACAGGTTTAATAATCACCACCCTCTACATGTAGATATTCTTCAAGTGTTAGACCAGACTGGTATATATTTACTGCCTCATCACCTACATATCGTACATGCCAAGGTTCGGCCATATAGCCAGTTATGCTTTCTTTACCACTTTGATAACGAACGATAAATCCATATTTATGAGCATTTTGAGCTACCCATTGAGCTTCATTAGGACTTTCCAACAGAGCACCATTTGGTTGTATCAAATCAAAAGCCAACCCGGTTTGATGTTCAGAATATCCAGGTCTTGCTGAAAATGTATCAGCGCTTGCCTGACCGTATGAGTTAACATAATTTTGATAAAGAGAACTTTGATATTGATAACTACGATATCCACTGTAGGAATTGCTGATTGAAAGCCCAAGACTTTGCATGTCGGCAATCATTTTTTGAAGTTGAGATAAAGCCGTTGGATCTTCTTGAGATCCATAGTTTGCAGGTAAAGGATGTTTCTTATTCACGATAAGAATGCCGTTTACATAGTATGGCTCAATGGTAGTTTGAGGTGTTGAAGGATTATTTTGATTTTGTTCGGTTGAATTATTTTGACTAGAAGAAGTATCATTTTGATTTTGTTCGGTTGAATTATTTTGACTAGAAGAAGTATCATTTTGATTTTCTTCATTTTGAATAACTATATTGAATTCTTTTGAAGTAGAATTATTGTATTTATCTGTGGCCTTGATTTTACCAATATAGGATCCAGGTGTAGTAAAATCAACTTCTTGTGTATCAAAGCTTAAAGTACATTCACTTAGATCTTCTACAGTAAAATGCTTAGAAAAATCATAACTGCTATCATTGAGAGCTACATCTATAGGATCTGAAGAAGCAGTTATTTTGGGCTTTGTTGTATCTTTTACTTTGATTGTTAATGATTTTGAATGATCAATCAAAGCGTGATAGGATAAAGCGACTTTGTAAGTTCCTACAGCCGGATAATCTTTATCGGGTTCATTTTTAATCTTGGAAGTATCAATGCGAATGTTACTTGGTTCAATGAAAGATGAATTAAACAATTCTTTTGTATTAATATTTATGGACTTTCCATATTCCATTGTATAAGATGTTTGTTTTAAGGAAGGCATGGAAAAATAGATTGCCAAAGCAATGAGAACTATACAACTAGCTGTGCCTGCACCAATATAAATTTTAGTATTTTTCTTCATAGTATCCCTCTATTCTAAAGTGAATAATTTTGTTTCATATGTGTAAAATAAACTAGATATTTCTTTAAAAAAGTCTGTTTTATTTGAAATCTGATCGGTGAATAATACAAGAATATAATCTTTATCAGGAATGTACACGATACCACCATCTAGATATAAATCATAAGCCCATCCCGATTTATGCGCGAATTCTACAGTATTTGGTAATCCTTGCCAAATGGCTCTTTGATCTGAACATTGTTTTAAAAGATTGAGCATTTGATCACATGCAACTTTTGATATAATCTTTCCTTGATACAGCAAGTCAAATAATAAGCCAATATCGCTGGGGCAGCTCATGTTTGATCCATTGTCACTAAAATAGATATCACCGGGTGATAAACTATGATGAAGCTGCGTGTTCTGCAAACCTAATTGCATCATATATGTATTCACAACTTGTAATCCTTTTATGCCATCCCCATTTCCTAACATGGTTATTAGGGCATTATAAGATGTATTATCACTGTGTATGATCATATTATCTAGATAAGTTTGACAGGAATCATATTCCAATAAACCTTGATCTATATAGTTATATACAGTAACTAAAACGCAAACTTTGATGATCGAACATGGATAGAATGTATTATCATTGATGGAAATCTCTTGTTGTGTCCTTAAATCTTTAAAATACAAGCCGACATTTCCTCCGTATTTATTAATGATCGCTTGAGCCTGCTTTAAAAGTGTATCTTCATCGATTAATAATTGTCCGTCTTCATTGAATATTTTTTCTTTGTATTGATTTGTTACCATTTTTCCATCCTTGTCAAAATATGATATCTGGTCGTTTTCGTTCATGGAAACTTTCTTAAATTGATTCTTAATTTGTTTTCCATCTTCATCAAAATAGTAAAAATCATCTTCAATTCGATATAATCCTTTTACCATGGTGCCATCTTCTTTGAAATAGTAGGTATTGTCATCTATTTCAGTAAATCCAGTCTGCATGATGCCGGTTTCTTTATTAAAATAATAGGTTTGGTTTTCTATAGTTTGAAATCCGTAAAGTAAGTCGCCTTCTTTTGTCCTGTAGACAATCTGATCACGGCTAAATATATTTTTTGGAACAAACCCGGATCTAGAAGAAACAAATTTAAAAGAAACAAGAAAAACGAAAATACAAAGAGACAAAATGATTATTATAATTCTTTTCTTCTTTCTCACTGTATCACCGGCTTTATCTTTACTTATATAATAAACTTATTTTAGGCTGCATAGTATAAAAAAAGAACAAGAGGTTAAAAAAATGGCATAACTGGAATTATGTCTTATAACTAATTATTATTTTAACATAAATACAAATATGAACTAGATGAATGTGTTTCATCAAAAATGTTATTGGATCAGGCATGTGTTTATGATTTTTTGTTTATGGATATAGAATTGGGTTCAGAAAATGGAATTGATCATGGATTAAAAATTCGTAAGAAACATAAGAATTGCCATATTATTATTACATCAAATTATACAAAGTATTTAATTGATGGGTATAAGGTAAAGGCGGATCGTTATTTATTGAAACCAATTAGTCAGGAACTATTTGATAGTGAAATGGCACCGGTATTTCGTGAATATTATGCAGAAAACACAACCATCTATGATGAAAAGATTTCGCGATATCGAATTCGTTTGAATGATATTGTGTATATTGATTTTTTTGATAAAAATTCATATTTGGTATTTGATAATGGGAAGAAATTAAAAACTCCATATCCTTTATATTATTGGGAAGAAAAATTATCCAAAGAATATTTTGCGAGATGCTACAAAAGTATATTGGTGAATTTAAACTATGTAGATACAATCGTAAAAAACGATATTATTTTAGTGAATAAACAAAAAGTTCCAGTTTCAAGATTTTATCGCAAACAGTTTGAAGAAAAGTGGTTAGAAAATATTCAACGAATGTTATAAAATTGTATATATGAAAGAGATTATCCGAGATTTTTGTCAAGGCATCTATGATGCGATGTGTTCAAATCGAGAATTTATTGAAAAATATACATTTGAAGATCTTTTTGAGATTGTCTTAAAAGCTTTTTATGCTCTAGTGCTTAAGGTGCTTACCTTGGCCTTAGGTATTGTCGCTTGTGTTTTGGCTGCCGTTAAACTAAATATTAATTTTTATACCATATTTTGGGTTGGAATTACGCTTTGGCTTTGTTGGTTTATGGCAGATAGAGATCTTAAAAAAGCTGCTGCTTTGATACGAGATATTTCCAATCTAAATGAAAAGCCAAAAGAATGATCAAAAGATCATTGTTTTACTTGAAACCATATATAAAAAATGATTTAATATCTGTGCACATTATCAAGAGATGGGTTAGAGAGTTAGCTCAAAGATCCCACACCAACCTGATTTTAAAATTAAGGTGGTCCCGCTAACAACGATAAGAAGTATAAATAATTACAACATACTTCTTAGAGTATGTTTTTTTTATGATATGATATGTGTAAGGAGGAAAAAATGAAAAACTATATTTTCACTAGTGAGAGCGTTACAGAAGGACATCCAGATAAGGTATGTGATCAGATTGCGGATGCAATTCTGGATGCAGCCCTTGAACAGGATCCATATTCAAACATGGCGGTTGAATGTACGATCAAAGATGATTTTGTGTTGATTTATGGAGAAGCGAATACAAAAGCAGATATTGATTATGCAGCGATTGCGTTGGCAACGATCAAAAAGATCGGATACGAAGAAGAATATCATGTTCATGTTGTTGTAAACCAGCAAAGTCCTGAAATTCACAATGCGGTAAACCGTGATGATGTTTGCGCAGGTGATCAGGGAATCATGTTTGGTTATGCATGTGATGAAAGCAAGGAGTATATGCCTTTGCCAATTTACTATGCGCATAAGTTAGCTATGCAGTTGACAAAAGTAAGAAGAAACAATCCTAAATTAAAACCAGACGGAAAAACACAGGTATCTGTTGAATATGAAAACGATGAAATCAAACGTATTGATACGATCGTTGTTTCTACGCAACATGCAGCGGATGTTTCACAAGAAGAAATCAAAGAAATCATCATGAATGATGTCATTAAACCATGCATCAATGAGAATTTATTGGATGAAAATACAAAATACTTTATCAATCCAAGTGGAAGCTTTGTTGTAGGTGGATCTTTTGGGGATTCCGGAACAACTGGACGTAAAATTGTATGTGATACATATGGTGGACGCGGACGTATTGGAGGGGGATGCTTCTCTAGTAAAGATCCAACGAAAGTAGATCGTAGTGCAGCTTATTATTGCCGCTATGTTGCCAAAAGTATCGTAGCAAACAAATTAGCACGTCGAGCAGAAGTACAGGTATCTTATGCGATTGGTAAAAAAGAACCGATTTCGCTTTGTGTAGACACATTTGGAACAGGAAAGTTTGAAGACGAAAAGATTCTTGAAATCATCGAAAACAACTTTGATTTCAATGTTGATAATATCTTGAAAGAACTTGATCTAAGAAAACCAATCTACCGTAAGACAAGTTGCTATGGTCATTTTGGGGATCCACAGTTCTCATGGGAGAAGATAAAAGAGTTAAAATTCTAGGAAGGAAAGAAGTATGAACACTACATTAGTAATCATGGCAGCAGGCATTGGTTCTCGTTTTGGAGAAGGTATCAAACAGCTTGCCAAAATGGGACCAAATGGAGAAATTATCATGGATTACTCTATTTATGATGCCAAGGAAGCCGGCTTTAACAAGGTCGTATTTATCATTCGAAAAGATATTGAAGAAGAATTCAAGAGCGTAATTGGAGATCGTATTCAAAAACACATTGATGTTGAGTATGTTTTCCAAGATATCAATGATGTTCCAGAAGGTTTTTCTGTACCAGAAGGACGTACAAAACCATGGGGGACAGGGCAGGCAGTTTTATGTGCTAAAGAAGTAGTTAAAGATCCTTTTGTTGTCATCAATGCAGATGATTATTATGGAAAAGAAGCATACAAGAAACTACATGACTTTTTAGTTTCTAATGAAAAGCTTGATGCGAAATATACTATGGGTATGGCTGGCTTTGTCTTGAAAAATACTTTAAGTGAAAATGGAACAGTCACTCGTGGTATTTGTAAAGGCGAAAACGGATTGTTGAAAACCGTTATTGAGACAAAAGGAATCAAAGAAGAAAATGGCAAGATCTTATGTGATGATCCTGAAGTAGAAGCTTGGGTAAAACCAGAAGATCTTGTATCAATGAATATGTGGGCAGCTTATCCAGATTTCATTGATTATTTAGAACAGGGCTTTAAAGAATTCTTATCAAATATCGATGATGATCCAATGAAAAAAGAGTACTTATTACCAATTATCGTAAATGGTATGTTAGAAGAAAAGAGTGTGCAAGTTAAGATTTTGGAAACAAATGATCGCTGGTTTGGTGTAACATACAAAGAAGATAAAGAAGCCGTACAAAATTCGTTCAAAGAATTGATTGAAAAAGGTGTTTATCCAGAAAATCTTTGGAATGATTAATAGAAGAGCTTGGTTAAGACAAGCTCTTTTTTATGCTATTTCCATAAAAATGTAAACGGTAACGGGTTTATAATGTGTGAAATTGTCAAAAATACTGGACTTTTTTAGAAGATTATTGTAAGTTTCTTAACTGTGTGTTTTGAAAAATACACAAAAAAACAGAAAAAAGTACCAGGAGGCAAGAAATTATATGATAAAAAAAATCACTAAAACTGTTCTCGCTACCGGATTATTTTTGAGTTTTACAGCGGGAAATACTGCTGTTTTTGCAAGTACAAAAAGTGATGCTGAGGTTAAATTGCCGATTTCATTAACAGAAGCGGCTTATCAAGATGAAGAATCACTGATGGAAATTGTTCATAATTCTTTTGATGAAGAATTAACCGGATTAAAAGTAACAAACACGACAAAGTCAAGTGTTGAGATGGAATCCGATGATTACATGATTGAGGCTAAGGGAATCAATTTGGATAAGACAGGCTTGCAGAATGTTTCTTTGACTTTAACAAAGAAAGCCGGCAAAAATCCATTGCCGATTGAATTACCGGTTACTGCTCAACAAGTCAGTACAACTCCAGAGACTTCTACAAAAACAGTAATTGTAGATGTTAAAGACGTAGTTGCTCCAACGATCGAAACAGAAGAATCATTTGTGACTGATCAGGGAGTTAGCTTAGATCTAGCAAGTCAGATCAGCGCAAGTGATGATAAAGATGAAACAGTTGAAGTATCTTTAAATGGAGATGTTGATTACAACACAATCGGTTCCTATCAAGTGGAAGCAACCGCTACAGATAAAAGTGGAAACACAACAACAAAAATAGTGACTGTCAATGTTGAAGAAAATTTTTATGACAAGATTGCTTCTGCTGCATTGGCTCAATTAGGTGTTTATCAAGATTGTACGATGTTGGTAACAAATTCTTTGAAGGCTGTAGGAATTAATTTCCATGGATCACCGGCTGCTTACTTGTCTTTGGGGACTGTTACAGATAATCCAGTGCCTGGAGATATCATCGTATACAGTGGTCATGTAGCAATCTATATTGGAAATGGTCAGGCTGTGCATGGTGGATGGTTAGGAAATCAAACTGTCATTTCAACAGTTGAATGTGATAGACCGTTTATTGCCTATGTGCATGTAACAAAATAAGCGCACGATGCGCTTTTTTTTTATTGACTTTTGTACTATAGAAGACTAAACTATCTTTTAGTTTACAAGTAAACTAATGGAGGCATTATGAAAAAGAATGTGGAAAATTTGCTGTCATCATTTGCTAAGATTCGACGCTTTTATGCCAATGAATTACAAAATAAGCTAGAAAAGGAAAATCTTACACCTAATGAGATTTCAATATTGATCTTACTATCCAATAACCCTTCAGTCACGACAAGTTCGCAGCTCGTTTATTTTTTACAGGTATCTAAAGGATTGGTGAGTCGAAGTATTGATGGTTTAGTGAAAAAAGGATTGATTCAATGTGTACAGGACGATAAAGATCGTAGAGTTCAAAGAATTGTATTAACTCCAGCATCGAAAACTATAACTATAAAAATCACAAATGAAGTTAGAAAAATTAATGATCGGATTTTAAAAGATATTTCAGAAGAAGAGATTATTCAGATGGAGAGCACGATATCAAAGATTATCGAGTGTTTTGAATCAAAAGGAGGAAGGAATGTATGAAGTTAACAATGTCAAATGAAGTGGATTTAGGTAAAGAATCTGTTAAGAAACTATTCTGGATCTTAGCTTTACCAGCTATTCTGTCTCAGGTTATCAACGCTTTATATAATGTGGTTGATCGTATGTATATTGGACATATTCCTGAAATAGGATCAGCGGCATTGACGGGAGTTGGGGTTTGTTTTCCAATTATTATGATTATCAGTGCAACAGCGTATTTGTTTGGTGTTGGAGGCGCACCACGTGCAAGTATTTTTATGGGGAAAAAAGATAATAAAACAGCTGAAAAGATATTAGGGAACTGCTTTATTTCTTTAGTGATCGTTGCTTTGATAATAACGATCATTGTGTTAATTTTTAATGAACCATTGTTATATTTGTTTGGAGCCAGCGAAAATACGATTGGTTATGCAAGAAGCTATATTTGTATTTATGCAATTGGAACGATTTCTGTCATGGTAACACTTGGACTAAATGCATTTATCTCGGCACAGGGCTTCTCAAAGATAAGTATGCTGACGGTTCTTATTGGTGCGGTTACTAATATTGTTTTAGATCCAATCTTTATTTTCGTGTTTAACATGGGAGTGAATGGAGCAGCATGGGCGACAATTATTTCACAGACAATTAGTGCAATTTGGGCTTTTCAGTTCTTATTATCAAAGAAAACAGTACTACGTCTAAGAAAAGACTGTATGAAAATCGAAAAGGATATCCTTGTTCCGTGTATCGGCTTAGGTGTAGCTCCATTCATTATGCAGTCAACAGAGAGCGTTTTAGTGTTGTGCTTTAATTCTTCTTTATTGGCTTATGGTGGAGACCTTGCTGTTGGAGCTATGACTATTCTTTCTAGTGTTATGCAGTTTGCAATGTTGCCTTTGCAGGGAATGACACAGGGTGGACAACCAATTATTAGTTATAATTATGGGGCAGAAAAGCTTGATCGTGTAAAGAGTGCCTTTAAATTACAGTTAATGGCTTGCTTTATCTATGCTTTAGCGTTGTGGTTATTGGCAATGTTTGTTCCTTCTTTATTTGCGATGATTTTTACATCTGATCCAGATTTAGTTGAAATTACATCATGGGCTTTGCGAATTTATTTGTTCGCGATCCCAATGATGGGAATACAAGTTGCTTGTCAACAAACGTTTATTGCCTTTGGAAATTCAAAAACAAGCGCATTTTTGGCAATTTTCAGGAAACTGATTGTCTTGATTCCTTTGATTTATATTTTGCCAATGATTTTAACAGATAAGGTGTTTGCAGTATTTTTAGCAGAACCAATTGCAGATACGATTGCATCTGTCACAACGGCGACACTGTTTTATATAAGTTTGAAAAAAATGATTAGAACGAAGAATCAGGGATAATTACCTGGTTCTTTTTTTTGAACAAATATGAACGAAAATGGACAAAAATGAGTAAATATGATTGATTTTGTGCTGTTTAGGTGCTATATTGAAGATGACAAGAAAAGAGGGTGGATCTTATGGCTAGAATTAATATTGATGGTGCTCAAAATGTGGAAGTTTCCATTAAAATTCCATGTGAAAAAACACCTTTGGAACAGTTGGAAATCATGGAAGCTTATACAAAAGCCCACCAGGAATCAAAAGATGAAGATAAAGCGGTTCGTGAATTAAATTGTCTTAAAACAATTTTTCCGCGATTGTTCAGAAGCATAGAAGAAAATGATTTGATTGCTGGAAGACTTGATTTTTTGCCTATTGGATTTGGTAGTGTAACTAGTATTGGCGGTGTTGGTCATTATTGTGTATTTCATAAATTAAGAGCGTTTAAAGATACTTTAGAAGATGAAGAATTAAAAAAAAGAGTGGATGTTTTGTATGATTATTGGCAGGATAATGATGTAAAATCAATTTACTGTCAAGATGTATTGAATGATACAACAACAGGGCGGTTTATTGATTGTAAGTATCCATTTATGGCGACTGCCAGATTGAGCGGGATGATGTTGGATTATAAAAAGCTAGTGAGGTTAGGTGTAAATGGATTGATTGATTTGATCGAGAAAAATGAATCCAATACATTTATGGAAGCCTGTCTAAAAACGATGTATCTTTTCAAAGATGTCATTCGCAGACAAATTGAATTGGTAAAAGATGCCATCGAAAAGACACAGGATGAACAAAGATTAAAGGATCTTCACCTTATGAAAGAAGACTTAGTTTATATTTTGGATCATAAGCCAGCTACCTTCCATCAGGCTCTACAATTATTCTGGCTATATGCTCTATGTGCAGGATGCATCAATTATGGTCGTATGGATATTGTCTTAGGCCCATATCTAAAACATGATATCGATACCGGTTTGATTGATGAAGATGAAGCTTATCGTTATGTTAAATCGTTATGGACTATGATCGAAAATCGAAGAACGACGGTAAATGGCCGTATCATTGTAGGTGGTAAGGGTAGAGAAAATGTAGAAGCTGCCGATCTATTCTGTAAGATTGCCTTAAGAGTATGTAAGGATACTCGGTATGTTGAACCACAATTTACACTTCGTTTTGATCATACAACTCCTGATTACATCATGGATATGGCTTATGAATGTATTGCATCTGGGGCAACTTATCCAACTTTATATAATGATGAAGTTAATGTACCGGCTGTCATGTATGGTATGAGAGTAGATGAAAAAATTGCTGAACAATATATCCCATTTGGATGCGGTGAGTTTGTCATTCAGGGGAAAAGTGTTGGTACTCCTAATACATTATTGAACTTGGTTAAGATCATGCAGCTTGCATTAAATGAAGGATATGATCCAATGGATTATGTTTATAAGGCTGGTCCAGTTAAAGTAGATCCAATTGAATCCTTTGATACATTTGATAAATTCTACGATCAGTATAAAGCTTTACTGGATTATTACTTTGATTTAAGTGTATATGCACAAAAACACAGTTATGAAGTTATGAATCAGGAAGTCAGCTTCTTATTTACATCTATTTTAATGGATGATTGTCTAGCTAGACAAAAGGCATTATTAGATGGTGGTGTTGAAATTCTTGGTGGTACCAATGAAACATATGGAAACATTAATGCCAGCGATGCCCTTTATGCGATCAAAACATTGGTATACGATCAGAAAAAGTATACTCTAAAAGAGTTGAATGAAGCGGCATTGCATAATTATGTCGGCTATGAAAAGCTTCGTAAAGAAATTCTGGCTTTGCCTAAATATGGCAATGATATTGAAGATGTTGATGAAATGGCTAATGATTTATATGAATATGTCGCAAAAAATATTCGTCAACGTGGTATTGATGAAGGCATGGGTTATTATTTGATCGTAATCTCAAATAACCAGACCAATACTGACTGGGGACATCAAACAGATGCAAGTTTGGATGGAAGATTAAAAGGTATGTATATGAACCCGGCAAACAACCCTCAAGGTGGAGCGGCAAAGAGTGGGCCAACGGCTGTATTGAATTCTTTGGCTCGATTTGATGCGAAATATCATGGCGGCAGTGTTCAAAATATCAAGTTTACTCCACGCATGATGCATGAAGATAAAGAAAAAGTAAAGCTTTTATTTAAAACATATTTTGATAAAGGCGGATGTCAATTGATGGTAACTGTTGTCGATCATGGCGTATTGGAAGATGCGCAAAAACATCCGGAAAATTATCCGGATCTGATCGTTCGAGTTGCGGGATATAGTGCTGTGTTTGTCAATTTAACAAAAGATGTTCAAGAAGAATTGTTAAGTAGGACCTTATATGATTAATGTTTCGAATATTGAACGATTTGCGACCCATGACGGGCCGGGAATTCGTACTACGATTTTTTTAAAAGGATGTTCGTTACATTGTCCATGGTGTGCGAATCCAGAAACATGGGTAGAATATCCTGTATTGATGCATGATACTAAAAAATGTGTTCGTTGCTTTGCCTGTCAAAAGAATTGTCCAAATATGGCAATTCATTTTGATCCGGAATTTAAATGGAATCCTCAAACATGTCAACACTGTAATACTTGTGTTGAAAACTGTCCGCTTGAAGCGCTTGAATTTTCAGGAAAGAGCATGGAAATTGAAGAAATCGTTAAGATCGTTTTAAAAGATATTGATTATTATAAGAATAGTCAGGGTGGTGTAACGATTTCTGGAGGAGAAGCCTTTGTACAGTTTGATGCATTAATGGAATTGTTGAAGACATTAAAAAAACATGATCTACATGTAGCAATTGAAACGACCGGAAATTATTCCAATGAAAAAATAAAAAGGGCATTGCCGTATATTGATTTATGGCTCATAGATTTTAAACATATCGATAAAGAGATGTTGCAGAAAGTAACCGGTGGTGATTATGATCAAATCATGGAGAATATCACATATTTAATGAATACTTGCCCAGATCAAGTTATTATACGAACACCAGTTATACCAAAATTTAATGCTGATCAAAAAACACTGTGTGCCATGATCGAATATGTTTCAAAATATCCTGTCAAAGAAATGGATTTGCTTCCATATCATTCTTTAGGAAAATCAAAATGGGACAAGATGCATAAAAAATATATGTATTCAGATTTAAAAATGATGGATAAAAGTGAACTTTTAGACTATGTTGAAATCGGCAAAAAACATGGGTTGAAGATCAAACTGGGAGGTTAGTATGTTAACAAAAGAAAGAAAGCTAAGGATCATGAATCTTTTAGAGGAGAGATCCTTTGTGACAATCAAAGAATTAATTGAAGATTTTAATGTTTCTCGCTCCAGCATTGTTAGAGACTTAATTGAATTAGAAAATCAGGGGTTGATTCAAAGAGAACGAGGAGGAGCCAGTTTAAAGAGTGTTGATATTACTCTAACGAGCTTTAATGAACCGGCTGTTCAGGAAAAAGAGAATCTTCATATAGCACAAAAGCAGAGAATTTGTAAAGAAGCAGCTAAATCCATTCGTGATGGAGATTGTGTTTATATTGATTCAGGAACCACACCTGTTTATTTATTAGATTATTTGCAGGATAAAAAAATCACACTAGTAACTCCCAGTACATTTTTGATTCGTAAATTATCCGCAAATTTTAAAGGAGATATTTATCTTCTTGGTGGTCAATTTAACAAGTCATACGATATGAGTTATGGCTCCTTGACTTTAGAAATGATTCGTCAATTCTATTTTGACCATGCGTTTTTATCGACAAACGGCGTGGATCTTGAAACCAAAGAAGTTTATGTCTTTGATTTTAAGGTGGGGGCTGTTAAAAAGGAAATCATGTCTCGCTGTAAACGTACGGATTTATTGATCGATGCATCTAAGTTTGAAACAAGAGCAATGTGTACGTGGGCGAATTTAGATGATTTCCATACTGTGTATACGGATTCAATCAAAGAAGGGATCGAACCATTAGAAAATTTTGTAATTTGTGAAAAGGAGTAGACTATGAAAACAAAAGATGCAAGAAAATCCGCAATTTTAGAAAGTTTAAAAGGAGGCTTGATTGTATCATGCCAGGTGCAAAAAGACGATCCAATCTATACCGATGATATTGTAGTAAAGATGGCAGAAGCGGCAAGATGGGCGGGTGCTGTTGGTATTCGTGCGAATTCTCCAGAACAGATCAGTGCTATCAAAAAAGCAGTTCCAGAGCTTCCTGTAATTGGTTTATGGAAAGTTTGGCATGATGATACAGATGTTTTTATTACACCAACGATGAAAGAAGTTGACGCAATCTATGAAACAGGAGCAGAGATCATTGCCCTAGATTGTACAGCCCAGATCACACATGAAAAAACGGTTGCGTGGGACTTATTAAAACAGGCAAAAGAAAAATATCCAGATGCGATCTTTTTTGCGGATGTATCAAATTATGATGAAGCTAAACATGCAATCGAAAATGGTGCGGATATCGTAGCCCCTACTCTATATGGTTACACAAAAGAAACAGCGCATATTGAAGGACCAGATTTAAGAGAGTTTGCGAGAATGTGTCGTGATTTTAAAGATGATGCATGTGTGATGATGGAAGGACACTTATATACACCTGAAGATGCGATGAAATGTATTTTCTTAGGGGCTCATTCCGTTGTTGTAGGAAGTGCAATCACAAGACCTCATCTTACCGCAAAACGTTTTGTGGATTTGTTAAGCGGATATCAGAACAATTGGCGTGATGCAGAAAAAGCGAAACACTAATGTCAGATTTTTTTCTGACATTTTTTTCTTTTGTAGTATTCTATAGGTATAAGTAATATAAATAGCCTTTTAAGGTTTATTTAAAGAAGAGGAAGTAGGATTAGAAAGGAAAGGACCTTTATAAAGATGAAGAAAATTATTGTAAAAATAGCAACAGCTGTTATTGTGCTTGGCTTAGTTGGAGGTATCATATATTGGAAGTCATTACCTGAAAAAGATGTTTCTATAGAAACAGTTTATACTGAAGAGTATCAAAATAATGTTGCTGACGAACTGGAATCAAAAAAATCCTTAAACGATTATGATGAAGATCATATGTTGATTGAATATAATCCATTCAAGACTAATACTTTATCGCTCTATGTTTTTTTTAATACTGAAGAAGCTACAAAAGTATCTTATACTGTAAAGGCGCCGGAAACAGATTATGGAGATTTTAGTGCTAATGTAGATGGCAGTTATCGAACAGAACACGAATTTCAAGTTCTGGGTTTGATCCCTGGTACACTCAATGAAGTTGAGTTTGCAATAGAAGATGAAGATGGAAATACAATTACACGAACATATGAGTATACTACATCCTCTCTTCTAGGAAATGAGGATGTTCAACTTGAAGAAATGAATAGTACGGTGATTCAGTAGATATTGGAAATGGATTGTTTGCCTTTATGGGGAATGATAGTGATGAGCAGGATTTCATGTATTACTATGATGAAGATGGTGTGATTCGTGGAGAAATACCAATTCTTGGATATCGTAGTCATCGTTTGTTGTTTCAAGATGATTTGATGTATTTTAGTGTTGCTGAGAGTAAGATGGTAGCCATGAATGGATTAGGTCAAATCGTAAAAATATATGATCTAGGTCAATATGAACTGCATCATGATTATGTATTTGATAATGATGGAAATATTTTGATCTTGGCATCCGATACTGAATCCGATACGGTAGAAGATCGAATTGTCTTATTAGATGTAGAAACAGGGGAAGTCAGCGAAGTGTTAGATCTTGAAGATTTATTTGGGTCATATAAAGATATGACAAGCCATGATGAAGATGAAGACTGGGATTGGATGCATATCAATACGCTTCAATGGTTAGAAGATGGAAGTGTAATTTTAAGTTCAAGAGAAACAAGTACGATCATTAAGATCAATGATCTAGAAACAAATCCAAGTATTGATTATTTGATTGGGGAAGAATCATTCTGGAGCGATACTGAGTATGCGGATTATTTGTTAATGCCAACGAGTGAATTCTCCAATACAGGTGGGCAGCATTCCGTGACATATATGAGAGATGACTCTTTAGAAGATGGTCAATATTACCTATACCTATTCAATAATAATTATGGTGTTAGTACAACACGCAGCGATTATGATTGGACGCAGATTGAAGGAATTGAAACAAAATTAGCTACAGAAGGAGATACAGAAATTGATAGTGTATCTTACTTCTATCAGTATCTAGTAGATGAAAATGAAGGAACATATTCTTTAGTACAATCTTTTGAGATTCCTTATTCAGGAATTGTGAGCAGTGTTCAAAGAGTTGATGACTATATTATCACAGATTCAGGAATGCAAGGTGTACTGGGAATTTATGATGCGCAGGGAAACCTTTTGAAACAGTATAAATCAATGTTGAACAAGAAATATATTTATCGTATTTACTATTATGATTTTGATGGATTCTACTTTAATATTTAATAGAATCGGCTTTATGCCGATTCTTTTTTATCAACTTAACTGTCTTGTCAGCTGTAAATAAAAGATGTATAATTTGGCGGTATAAGTTTAAAAAGAGGGAAGATTATGTCATTGTTTAGTGAAATAGAAACATTAAAGAAAGAAAAAAATGCGATCATCTTGGCGCATTACTATGTGCCTGATGAAGTACAGGTAATTGCTGATTTTGTTGGGGATTCGTTTGCCTTGGCAAAAAAAGCTAAAGAAACGGATGCCAAGATCATCGTTTTTGCCGGAGTTCTGTTTATGGCAGAAAGTGCTAAATTGTTAAATCCAGATAAAAAAGTATTGATACCCGATATGAGTGCAGATTGTCCAATGGCACATATGGCTGCTATTTCAAAGATTAAAAAGATGAAAGAAGAGTATGAAGATCTTGCGGTTGTATGTTATGTGAATTCAACAGCAGCTTTAAAAGCCGTCAGTGATGTTTGTGTAACATCTTCTAATGCGGTAGATATCGTACGATCATTAAAGAATCAAAATATCTTCTTTATACCAGATCAGCATCTTGGATCGTATGTAAAAAAACAAGTTCCAGAAAAAAATATTATTTTAAATGATGGCTATTGTATCACGCACCATGCGATGACTAAAGAGACTGCATTATCTGCCAAAAAACAACATCCTGAAGCATTGCTACTGGTACATCCAGAATGTAAAGAAGAAGTGGTGCAGTTGGCAGATTATGCCGGCAGCACAGCTGGTATTATCAATTTCGCAAAAAGCAGTATGAACAAGGAGTTTATCATTGGTACTGAACTTGGTGTTTTATGTGAACTAAAAAAACAGTGTCCGGATAAGACCTTCTATCCAATGTCTGAAGAATTGATTTGCTCCAATATGAAAAAAATATTGGTTGAAAAAGTTCGAGATTGTCTAAAAGAGGAAAACAATGAAATAATTTTAGATGAAAATATGATGATCAATGCGAACAAACCACTGGAAAAAATGTTGGAGCTGGCATCATGAAACGAATTGATACAGATATCTTGATCGTAGGAACAGGAGCTGCAGGATTGTTTGCGGCATTACATGCAGATCCGGATAAAAAAGTTTTAATGATCACAAAAGTTGCAAAGGACAAGAGCGATTCCTATTTAGCACAAGGTGGAATATGTGTTTTAAAAGATGAAAGCGATTATGATAGTTTTTTTGAGGATACGATGAAAGCAGGTCATTATGAAAATCGTAGGGAATCCGTTGATATCATGATTCGCTCGAGTAAAGAAACAATCAATGAACTTATAGGATATGGTGTTGAATTTACGAAAAAAGGCGATCATTTTGACTATACTAGAGAAGGATGTCACTCTAAACCTAGAATCTTATATCATGAAGACATTACAGGAAAAGAAATCACTTCAAAGCTTTTAGCCGAGGTATTAACGCGTAAAAATATTACGATTCTTGAAAATATGCCTATGGTTGACATTTTGGAAAGAGAGAATGTTTGTTATGGGGTATTGGCAAAAAAAGACGGTGAATATTATACGATTAGGGCTAATTATACAATTTGGGCAACTGGAGGAATTGGAGGATTGTTTTGTAATTCAACAAATTATCCGCACTTACGAGCAGATGCAGTTGCGATTGCAATTCGTCATGGAGTCCAACTGGAGCATCCAGAATATATTCAATTTCATCCTACAACACTATATTCAAAAAAACATGGTAGAAGTTTTTTGATTAGTGAATCAATTCGTGGAGAAGGTGCAAAACTTTATGGGGCTGATGGTAAAAGATTTGCCAATGAAATATTGCCTCGTGATTTATTGACCAAAGAAATATTAAAACAGATGAAAAAAGACCATAAACCATTTGTTTGGCTCGATATGACTGTATTAGGAAAAGAAACGATCGTTACGCATTTCCCACATATTTATCAACACTGCCTGAATGAGGGATATGATTGTACAAAAGAGTGGATTCCTGTTGTTCCAGGTCAGCATTACTATATGGGTGGAGTATACGTGGATAAAAATTCAAAGACTTCAATGGAACGATTGTATGCAGCTGGGGAGACAAGCTGCAATGGCGTGCACGGAAAAAATCGTCTTGCTTCTAATTCTTTATTAGAAAGCCTGGTTTTTGCAAAAAGGGCAATGCAGGATATAAAAACACAGAAAGCAGTTCAATCTTCATGTGATTTAGACGATTTGGCTAAAGAAACAATTGAAAAACTACCAAAGGATTATGTGGAAACATATAAAAATATTGTTCTAAATGAGATTAAAAAGCGAAAGGAGAAGCAATGAACACAATAACGATGTCAATGAATGTGGATGGATTGATCCTGCAGGCTTTGCGGGAGGATATCACAAGTGAAGATATTACAACCAATGCCATCATGAAAAAATACCAGGAAGGATCTGTGCAATTGATTTGTAAACAAGATGGTATCATTGCCGGTTTGCCTGTATTTGAAAGAGTATTCCATTTGACAGATCCTAAAACAGAGGTGTTTTTGTTTGTGGAAGATGGAGCCGAAGTTAAAAACGGTCAGCAGATCGGTGAAGTGCATGGGGATATTCGTGTGCTTTTATCTGCCGAAAGAACGGCCTTGAATTTCCTTCAAAGGATGTCAGGAATTGCGACATATACACACGAAAGTGCAAAACTTTTAGAAGGTACAAAAACAAAATTACTGGATACAAGAAAAACAACACCAAATATGCGTGTGTTTGAAAAGTATGCAGTAAAAGTTGGTGGTGGATATAATCATCGCTATAACCTTTCAGATGGAGTTTTATTAAAAGATAATCATATTGCAGCTGCAGGAGGCATTACACAGGCAATCAATTTGGCTAAAGAATATGCATCATTTGTTCGTAAGATCGAAATTGAAGTTGAGAATATGGATATGGTCAAAGAAGCGGTTGAGGCTGGTGCAGATATTATTATGTTAGACAATATGAGCATAGATGAAATGAAAGAAGCGGTCGCATATATTAATGGCAGAGCATTGACAGAATGTAGCGGAAATGTCACAAAAGAAACAATTAAAGATCTAGCACAAATTGGAGTGGATTATATTTCCAGCGGTGCTTTGACACATTCAGCTCCAATTCTGGATTTATCTTTAAAGAATTTAAAAGCGGTGTAATCATGTCCAAAAATCATCGTTTGGATATAATCGTCAAAACTTTGTGCGATTCAGATCAGCCTGTTTCTGGAACAAAACTGGCAAAAATTTGTGATGTATCGAGGCAAGTCATCGTTCAAGACATAGCTTTATTAAGGGCTAAAGATATCGATATCATTTCTACCAGTAAAGGATATATTATCTTAGATCATGATATAAAAAGAGAAATCTATGTTTGTCATACAGATGAGATGATTGAAGATGAGTTAAATACGATAGTTGATCTAGGTGGAAAAGTAGAGAATGTTTTCGTGGATCATGCGATCTATGGAAGAATTGAAGCAAACCTGAATATTCATTCACGAAAAGATGTTAAAATTTTTGTGAACGAAACCACATTGAAAAAAATTAAACCTTTGACAGAGCTTACTGGTGGTAAACATGGTCATTTGGTTTGTGCCTCTAGTGAATTTATTTTAGATGAGATAGAAGAAGCCTTGGCTAAGATGAATATTTTGTCAAAAAAGGATGAGTGATTGTCTAGTTGTGTTATAATCATTCAAAGGATGTGATTATATGCAACCACCAGTATTTGATAAATTTCAAAATGAAGATCGTGATTTTAAATCAATAGGAAAAAGTTTATGGGTGTATTTTGCCGTAATGCTTGCCATTACTATGCCTTTTTCCTATATAGATAATGGATTGTCGGCTATTATTTCCATTATTACAATTTTGATCACGATCTTTTATTGTAAGCGAAAAACTAAAATACAAATACCAGGCTCTATATATGATTTGAATTGCTCTGTAAAAGAGCTGGGTAAGTATTTTATCTTGATGACCGGATTCTCCATGGCTGCAATCTTATTTATCAGTATTATCAGTACAGTATTCACCACGATTACAAATTTAGATATTCCTCAGGCAGATTTTACGTTTGATTTTAGCTCTTTGTCAGGTTGGCTTTTTTTGTTCTATGTTTGTTTGATCGGACCAATCTTTGAAGAAGTCTTATTTCGTGGAGCAATCTTAAGAACACTTAATAGATATAATCGCTATTTTGCCATTATTGCCTCAGCATTGATCTTCGGCTTATTTCATCTATATTTGGAACAAGGCGCACATGCATTTGTATTAGGATTAGTGCTTGCGTATGCTTCTTTAAAAACAGATTCTTTGATGGTTCCTATTTTGTTGCATATATTTCATAATACTTTAACGACATTTACTTCATTTTCGATGTCATTGACCACAATCGATCTGTTGTTTCGCTTTGCTTGTATGATTGTCGCTTTAATTTGGTTATCAAATCATATAAAAGATCTTAAAAAAGAATATCAGGAAGACCCGATTAGCTATCCTTTTTTTTCAAGACTCTTTTTAAGATTTTCTTTTATATCCTGGTTTGTTTTGTTTATACTTGAGACAGTTGTTAGTTTTATCGTTGGTTGATTTGATTTAGAATCAACCTTTTTTTTATCAAGTCGTATCATTTGAAATCGCTAAACCTGTATGTTATATTTAGGGTGCTTATATAACTGACGGGAAAAGTGGAACTGACCACATGGAAGTATAAGAGTATAAATGCCGTCCGTCTGGGCAGCCATAGAAAAGACAGGAGGACAACATGAGAAAAGAGTGGCAAGGTTTCAAAGGAACAAAATGGCAGGATGAAGTGGATGTTCGTGAATTTATTCAGAACAACTATACTCCATATGATGGAGATGAAAGCTTCATGGCTGAACCAACACAAGCAACAGAAAAATTATGGGGAGCTCTTCAAAAGCTTCAAAAAGAAGAGCGTGCCAAAGGTGGCGTTTTAGATATGGAAACAGAGATTGTTTCTTCTTTGACATCTTATGGACCTGGTTATATTGATGAATCAATGAAAGATCTTGAACAGATCGTCGGCTTACAGACGGATAAACCATTAAAACGTGCTTTTATGCCTTATGGTGGAATTCGTATGAGTGAAGAGGCATGTACCACATATGGTTATAAACCAAGTGAGAAATTACATGAAATTTTTACAAAATATCATAAAACTCATAACGATGCGGTATTTAGTGCATATACGCCGGAAATGCGTGCTGCACGACGCAATAAGATCATCACAGGACTTCCAGATACATATGGGCGTGGACGTATCGTTGGTGATTATCGCCGTGTTGCACTGTATGGAATTGATTATTTGATTGAGAAAAAGGAAGAAGATCTGGCACTTTGTGGCGATGGTACAATGCTGGATCATATCATTCGTCAGCGTGAAGAATTAGCTGATCAAATCAAGGCTTTAAAAGGCATGAAAGAAATGGCTGCTGCCTATGGCTATGATATTTCTGGACCAGCTAAAAACGCTAAGGAAGCTGCACAATGGTTATATTTTGGATATTTAGCTGCAATTAAAACACAAAACGGTGCAGCTATGAGTGTCGGACGTATTTCTACTTTCCTTGATATTTATTTTGAACGTGATCTAAAAGCAGGAATCTTAACAGAAAGTCAGGCACAGGAAATCATTGACCATATGACCATGAAGTTTAGAATGGTTAAATTTGCCCGTATTCCTAGCTATAATCAATTATTCTCTGGTGACCCGGTTTGGGCTACTTTAGATGTTGCGGGTATTGGTATGGATGGAAGACATATGGTAACTAAAACATGTTATCGTTTCCTACATACTCTTGAAAACATGGGACCTAGTCCTGAACCAAACTTGACTGTATTGTATTCATCTCACTTACCAGAAAACTTTAAAAAGTATGCAGCTAAGATCAGTGTTGCGACAAGCTCTGTTCAATATGAAAACGATGATGTAATGCGCCCAGTTTGGGGTGATGACTATGCAGTATGTTGCTGCGTAAGTGCAACACAGACAGGAAAAGAAATGCAGTTCTTTGGAGCTCGTGCAAATCTTGCGAAATGTTTGTTGTACGCAATCAATGGTGGAGTTGATGAAAAGACAAAAACACAGGTAGGGCCTGAATATAAACCAATTACAAGTGAATATTTAGACTTTGATGAAGTAATGCATAAATATGACATCATGATGGATTGGTTGTCTGGATTATATGTAAATACACTGAATTTGATTCAGTATATGCATGATAAATATTATTATGAAGCAAGCCAGATGGCTTTGATCGATACAAATGTTCGTCGTACATTTGCGACAGGTATTGCGGGATTCTCTCATGTAGTAGATTCATTATGTGCTATTAAATACGCAAAAGTGAAAACTGTACGTGATGAAGATGGCTTAGTCGTAGATTATGAGATTGAAGGAGATTTCCCTCGTTATGGAAATGATGATGATAGGGCCGATGAAATCGCAGTATGGTTGTTAAAGACATTTATGCGCAAAATTGAAAAGCATCATACATATCGTGATAGTGAACCAACAACTTCTATTTTGACAATTACATCAAATGTTGTATATGGAAAGGCAACAGGTGCTTTACCAGATGGTCGAAAAGCAGGGGAACCTTTATCACCAGGTGCAAACCCATCTTATGGTGCAGAAAAGAATGGCTTGTTGGCATCTTTAAACTCTGTAGCTAAACTTCCATATGAATATGCGCTTGATGGTATCTCAAATACGCAAACGATCAATCCTGGAGCGTTAGGGCATGACGATGAGGAAAGAGCAGAGAATTTAGTTCATGTTATGGACGGATACTTTGATCAAGGAGCACATCATTTAAATGTAAATGTATTTGGTGTTGAAAAGTTAAAAGATGCAATGGAGCATCCGGAAAAAGAAGAATATCAAAACTTTACGATTCGTGTTTCTGGATATGCGGTTAAGTTCATCGATTTAACTCGTGAGCAACAATTAGATGTTATTGCTCGTACATGTCACGATCATCTATAAAATTAAAAAGCCTGTACTCAGGCTTTTTTTAGAAAGGAAGTACTTATGACTTTAGGTTCAATTCATTCAATTGAAACTTTTGGATCTGTGGATGGGCCAGGTGTTCGTTATGTGATCTTTATGCAAGGATGCAAGATGCGTTGTCAATTTTGTCATAATGCTGATACGTGGAAAATTCAAGAGCCTGATCAAGATCCAGAAGATGTATTAAATAAAGCTTTGCGTTATCGCCCTTATTGGAAGGAAAAAGGCGGTATTACTGTAAGTGGTGGAGAACCATTGTTACAAATTGACTTTTTGATTGAATTGTTTACTCTTGCCAAGAGAGAAGGTGTTCATACTGTTCTTGATACATGTGGGCAGCCATTTACGTATAATGAACCATTTTTTAAAAAGTTTAATCGATTGATGGATGTGTGTGATTTAGTTTTATTGGATATCAAACATATAGATAATGCTAAACATCAATTGTTAACAGGACATACAAATCAAAATATACTGGAAATGGCAAAATATCTTTCCAAAATTAATAAACCGGTTTGGATTCGTCATGTTCTAGTTCCACAAAGAACAGATGAAGATATATTCTTAAAAGAATTATCTCAGTTCATTTCAAAGCTAAAGAATGTAGAAAGAGTGGAAGTTTTACCGTATCACACATTGGGGGCATATAAATGGCGTGAGTTAGGTCTATCGTATCCTTTAGAAGGCATTGATCCTCCAACAAAAGATAGAATAGAAAACGCAAATAAAATTTTAAAGACAGGCTGGCGATAATAAGTCAGCCTTTTCCTATCGAATGGAAATTATATACTATAAAAGGATATTCAGTTTCTGTTATAATATCAAAGGTGATTAAATATGGCAGTTTTACAAAAATCGATGACACAAGGAACTATTTGGAAACAAATGGTTGTATTCGCATTACCAATATTTTTTAGCAATCTATTTCAACAGTTATATAATGCGGCTGATTCATTAATTGTTGGTAATTTTTTAGGAAGTGAGGCCTTAGCGGCTGTAAGCTCATCAGGAAATTTAATATTTATGATGATAGGATTGTTTAATGGGATTGCCTTAGGTGCTGGAGTGGTAATTTCGCGATATTTTGGAGCGCAGGATCATGAAAATCTTCGCATTGCGATACATACAGATGTTGCTTTTGGATTGATCATGTCTGTTGTTTTGACGGTTTTAGGAGTAGTATTAGCACCATTTATATTGGAATTGATGGGCACACCAGAAACGGTCATGCCAGAATCGTTAAAATATTTTCGTGTTTATTTTGCAGGGGCTTTAGGACTTGTTATGTATAATATCTTTGTAGGAATCCTTCAATCACTAGGTGACAGCAAACATCCATTGTATTATTTGATCATTTCGAGCCTGATTAATATTGTCCTAGATTATGTGTTGATCGCATGGTTTGAAATGGGGGTCGAGGCGGCAGCTTTTGCGACTATTCTTTCTCAGTTTGTAAGTGCATTTTTATGTATGCGCCTGTTACACAAAAGTCAGGAAAGCTATCATCTTTCTTTTCGTGAAGTTCGAATTAATAAGGAAATGTTGAGAGAAATATTGCGCAATGGAATTCCAAGTGGAATACAGAATTCGATTACCGGGGTAGCTAATGTCGTAGTTCAATCCAATATTAATGTTTTTGGAGCAATGGCCATGGCTGGTTGTGGAGCGTATTCAAAAATTGAAGGTTTTGCCTTTTTACCGATTATGAGTTTTAATAACGCAATTACGACATTTGTTGGTCAAAATTTGGGAGCCAGACAAGAAAAGCGTGCCCAAAAAGGAGCAATTTTTGGAATTGTATGCAGTGTTGTGATTGCTGAAATGATAGGAATAGGGACAGTATTGTTCGCTAATCAATTGATTCTATTATTTGATAATAATCCAGAGGTAATATCATTTGGTGTTGCTAGATCCCAGATTGCAGGCTTTTTCTTCTGTTTGTTAGCTTTTACACATGCGATATCGGCGGTAAAACGAGGTGCGGGGCAACCTATGATCCCTATGATGGTAATGATCGTATCTTGGTGCATTATTCGAGTTGTTTTCTTAAGTGTGACTGGATATTTGTTCCATAATATACAATTTGTTTATTGGGTTTACCCTCTAACTTGGGGAATATCTTCTTTATATTATGTTTATGATATCATTAAACATAGAGAATTATTTTAAAAGACGAGTAGTTCGTCTTTTTTTGTAAATGAAAAGAGGTACGATTGATCGTACCTCCTCTTTTTATTTAAAATAGGTTTAATAATTGTTGAATCAACTTTCTTGGATCCCAGCTTAAGATAGCAGCAATATTTTGTGTCTGTGCACCTGTATTACCATCATTTCCGGAACCTCCTTGGCCACCATCACCGCCGGTTCCTCCACCTGGAGTTGGTGGATATGTACATGTTGTGCCATCCCAAGTACCACCTTGAGCAATACATTCTTCTTCAGGAGTTGGAGGATATGTACATGCTGTACCATCCCAAGTACCGCCATTGGCGATACATTCTTCTTCAGGAGTTGGAGTTTCAGGTTCTTCTTCCTCTTCTTTTACACAAGTAGAGCTTTCTGCATCCCAAGTACCGCCTTCAGCTTCACAAGCTTGTTGTTCTTCAGATGTATCATCTTCATCGTCATCTGTTGAAGATGTATCTGGATCTCCTTTGCTAGCAAATTCAGTCTTGATATAACCACCTTTATAATCAGTGATTCCATCTGGGCGAGGGATATCAACATATTGTTCTCTAGAACTCATGTAATCTAATAAGTAATCAGTGATTTCAAATGCCATATTGTAATATATGATCTGGTTAACTGGTATATAGTAACCTTGCTGTTCATATTGAGTTAAGTAACCAGACCAGCAGGCGACAGTGTATGCACTCGAATATCCAACTGACCATTCATCACGAATTGCAGCTTGTGGAATACCGTATTCCAATCCGTAAATTCCCCAGTCGGATGTACCAGATTTACCATAGATTGGATAAGAAGATGAAGCTAACTGATCATTCATCATTCCATAGTTTCCATTGACTACGTCATATAATAATTGAGACATCATCCATGCGGCTTGTTCTGAAATTACTTGAATAGGTTCTAAATTCGGAGTGACTTCAGAATTATCATTACGGTATACGATCTTACGAATCGTATGATCTTCGATTCGTTTTCCACCATTGGCAAATATCGTATATGCACTTGCCTGTTCTCTTGAAGAGGCCTGCATATCAGCACCACCGATACAATATTGTTCAACGAAAGCTTCTGCAACATCATCGGTATATCCCAGATTCTTACAATATTCAATCCAGTGATCATAACCTGTCTGATCAACGAGATCGATCATGGCTTGAGCAGCCGGCGTATTTTTAGAAACTCCTAAGGCTTTGGCCAATGACATTTTTCCATCGTATTTACCATCGGAGTTACCTAAATTAGTTCCTGATTTAAAGTAATCTTTTGCGACGTCATTTACTGTATGCACTGTAGACCAACCTAAAATATCGAAAGTCGATGCATAGGCTAATAATGGTTTCATAGATGAACCAGGTGAACGTTGCATAATTGAACTATCTTTACGATCAGCTGATGTAGAATCATAGAAACGACCTGGACCGACTGCCAAGACTTCACCGGTGTCATTATCTACAAACGTGAAACCTACATCAAACGCTTCATCTGGGAAGGCAAAGATTTCACCATTACAGATAGCGTTTGCCTGATTTTGAAGATCAGTATCAAGACATGTATAAATGTCCATTGGAACAATAGCTGGATCTTGTCTAGTTAAGGTTGCAGCTTCATTTAGTACTTGATCTAAGTATGCAGCATATGGATTTGAGTTTTCCTGTTCTACATACTGAAGAGAAAATGAAAGATCTGTATTTACATATAAATTGTATTCTTCTTCGGTGATGTATCCGTGTTGTAACATCATTGCCAGTGTTGTATTACGACGTTCTGTCGCAAGTTGTAAATGATTGGTATCTGGATCATTGATGTTATTGATTGGATTGTAGTAGTCAGGCGCATTGATTGCTCCGGCTAAAAATGCAGCTTCACCGACATTCAATTGAGAAACATCTTTATTGAAATAATAATTGGCTGCTTTTTGTATGCCTCGAGTATTACCACCTGAACCAAACCAGATTCGATTTACATAGAATTCAAAGATAGCTTCTTTATCAATCGTCTGCTCTGCAATCAAAGATAGATAAATCTCTTGAACCTTTAATTTGATTTGATCTACTGTTGTATAGCTTCCAGATTCTTTTAACTGTTCTTCTTTTTGTTTTGTGAAAGCATTGTCAATCATCTGCATGGTCAATGTTGAACCACCCTGTGAGAAGTCTCCAGTTCTTAGGTTGGTTAAGGCAGCGGCCATAAAACGAGGAAGGTCAAATCCATTATGTTCAAAGAAACGAGAATCTTCAATAGCTAAAAAGGCATCAATTACAGACTGTGGTATTTGTTCATAAGATACATCTTCACGAATTTCAGAACCTAATTCTGTCCATAAGTTTCCATTTCCGTCAAATATTCGCGTGTTTTGTGTTGTGACAAGTCCGTCCTGATTAAAACGCATACCATCTGGATCATTGACAATATTAACAAGGATAAAGAATACAGATATGCATCCTACCAAAAAAACTGTCAGGACCCCAATAGCGAGTTTATTCCAAATATCCAGTTTTCTTCGCCCTTTTGGTTTAGGACTTTTTGGTGGCTTGGAATCTGAACTTGTATTATTCTTGAGTTTTGACATTAGTTTTGCCATGAATTCAATCCTCCTTAAAATATTTTGCATCCACTTCTTTTAAGTACGCTAATCGTGGACGCAGTCCTTCTTTGATCAGTTGACCATTTTCTAAAAACCATTTATATGGAATAAAGCTTTTTGTCGTCTGATGATATTCTTTGATAAGCAATGGAGCATCGACTAAAAAAGTTTGGTGATAATATGAAAAACGAATGATAAAGAAACCAATTCCTTTGTGGAGCTTGACTTTTTCTAGATGCTCGATTTGATGATCATGGATCATCATTTTTGGGAATCCAGTTTTATTTTTCGTTTCCTTTGCTTCAAAGTCGATATAACATCCCCTATATACCCCATTGTAATCTGTAGTAGAAGGAGTTTTATAATAAGCTTCTACAATCTTAGCCTTATTTCTAGCCGGGTAATCCACTCGAACCACTTGTATAGGTGTTGGTTTCTTATATATCAGCGCAATATCACAAGCTCTATAATACTTGTTTGAATCATTGATATCTGATTCAAGACTCATTCCTCGTTGTGAATAAGTCGTGCTGGACTGTGATAAATTAACCGGTGAAATAGCGGTAGGATATTTTATCGTGCTCATCGAAAATATTATATATGAAAAGATAAGAACATTCAAATTTGCAATTGATTTTTTAGTCCAAAGACGGCATAATGTATAGAGAATTGGGGGAACGAATTATGGCAAAAGATACAAATTTGACAGCTCAAGTTATTTATGAAAAAGAATTTCATGTAGATATTAAAGGATATGCGCCTGCAGAAGTAGATGAATTTCTAGATCAGATCATTGAAGATTATCAGATATATGATGAAAAAATTGAAGAATTAGGACAGGCTTTGACCCGTTATGAAGAGAAAATTAAAGAACTTTCTCAACAAATTTTCACTCTTCAGACAGAAAATCAAAACTTGAACGAAAAAGTTAATGCTGACTTTGTGAATGGTAACAGCGATATGGTAGACGTTTTAAAACGTATCGCACGTTTAGAGAAAGCTGTATTTAATCAGTAAGAGAAGATGAGTCTGGGTCTAGACAGTCGCTGGCGTTAAGCTAGAGGAAAGTCCATGCTCGCACGATCTGTGATGATCGTAGTGTTTGTGCTAGATGAATTAATAAGTCTAGGCAGGTCCCAACCTGACGGCCGTCGATTTTCCTAAGGGAAACTATGGAAATAGACTATAAAAGTGCCACAGAGACGAGTCAATATGGAAACATATTGAGTGGAACGGGTAAACCCCGCAAGCGAGAAACCCAAATTTGGTAGGGGAGTCAGCCGGATTGAAACGAAATGAAGGCTGGATAACGAAAGTTATAGATAAATGACTGTCACTGACTTGTCAGAACAGAACATGGCTTATTGATCCAGATGTTAAGCAGGTGTAAAATCCTGCTTTTTTTCTCGTATTTTTAAAATTATGTGATACAATACCTGAGGAAAGAAAGTAGGTGGAATGATGTCTCCAGATCCGAGTGAATATTATTCGAATAGTTTTGACAAATGCGGAGGCATCGTTAAACAGTAGCCTCCGTCTATAAAGGAGGGGTACTGTGTTAGAATTCTACAAAACATTTGAAGATGGTACACGCAAGATTGATGCAGCTGAACCAGGTTGCTGGATCAATGCGGTAGCACCCACAGAAGAAGAAAGAAATTATCTAATTGAAGAAATTGGAGTTTTGCCGGAATTTGTAAAATCTTCTTTGGATGAAGAAGAAAGTTCACATATCGATTACGATGATGATTTTAGACAGACACTGGTCATTGTCGACTATCCAAGTGCCGATGATGAGCAGACCGGAGAAGATTTTACAACTTTGCAATATACGACCTTGCCATTAGGTGTTGTGATTTTAAAAGGATATATTGTAACAATTTCTCTACATGAAAATTACAATATAGAAGATATGGCTCAGCAGCGAATCAAAGGAATTGATACTCGTTTAAAAACACGTTTCTTGTTGTTACTTGTCTTGCGCATATCACAACGCTATTTAATTTACTTAAGACAAATTGATCGCTTATCTTCAAGAACAGAAATGCGTTTACATCAGTCCATGCAAAATAAAGAATTGATTCAGATGTTAGGGTTGGAAAAATCTTTAGTATATTTTTCAACATCTTTAAAATCTGTTGAGATTACTTTAAATAAGATCATGCGAGGAAAACAAATTAAACTATATGAAGAAGATGAGGATTTGTTGGAAGACGTAATGATTGAGGTGCATCAGGCCATTGAGATGTGTAACATTTATTCAAATATCTTGTCTGGTACGATGGATGCCTTTGCGAGCGTGATTTCTAATAACTTGAACATCGTAATGAAAGTTTTAACCGTTATCACGATCGTAATGTCAATTCCAAATATTATCTTCAGTTTTTATGGAATGAATGTTGATGGACTTCCATTTGCTTCAAGTATCTGGATTCCAATTGGTATTGCCGTTGTTGCATGTGCGATCGCAACGTATATCTTTTCTAAAAAAGATATGTTTCATTGATATAGAAAAATAGAGTCTAAGAGCTCAGTAGATCTAATATCTATTTTGAGTCAAGACTCTTTTTTTCATCGCTATATTCGAAATGAATTGTTTTTTTATTAGAAGCACAAAACAATTTAAAAGTTATAACATTTACTTTCTTTTTTTTGTGGCTGTGCTATGCTTGAAGCAAGGAAGTGATATCATGCAATTATCAATAATTACCGATCAAATCAATCAGGATTTTGAAACAGCTTTACAAATCATTCATGAACATGGCTATAAGTATATCGAAATCCATAATGTTTTTTCAAAATCTATCGAAGAGTGTAACGACAAAGAAGTAAAAAAAATTAAAGAATTAGTTCAACGTTATGAAGTAAAAGTAACGAACATAGCGAGTACTATCTTTTTCTTGTGTCCTTTATACGAAAATGATCAAGTTACTTTGTTCAATCCTGAGTTTTATTCGATTAAAGGAAATGTTCACACGCATTTAAGGTATCTTGAGAATGCTTGTAAAATTGCTCTAGAACTTGACTGTAAACGAATTCGTGTATTTCCATTCCGTTGGCCAGATAATAGAAAACCGCCTTTTGGCACAAAAGAGGATATGGAAATTATCTTGAATAACCTATTGTTGGCAGAAAAAATTGCTCGTAATTATGGAATTACGCTTGTCTTAGAGAATTGTCCATATTCGCATCTACCAAAGGGGAAGATGACCTTACAATTGGTTCAACAGATCAATAGTCCTTATCTCAAGCTTTTGTGGGATCCAGCCAATTCATATCGCGCCTTTAAACAAAATGTTCCATTAGAATATCAGGGGATAACACTGATTGAAGAATTAAAAGAAGTTTATCCTTACATCGATCATATTCATGTCAAAGATTATCATTATGTAGAAGGATTTAAAAAACCGTTTGTGCATAAACCAATCTATGATGGGGATATTGATTATGATTCTATCTTTGCCTACCTAAAAGAACAAGGCTATGATAAAGCACTGTCCTTAGAGCCAGAAGTTAGTCATAAAGAAGCCTTGTTATGCATGAAAAGACTACAAGAAAAGACAAAATAAAAAGCAGGGATTCCTGCTTTTTATTTTATTTCTTGATGCTTGGTTCTACAGCTTTATATAGAAGAGGAACGATGATCAAACCTAAGATCAAAGTTGGAACCATGTATGTTGCCTGGTAAACGATGCTTCCCCATAAATCAACACCCCACACAACAGTTCCAGAAATGGTTGAACAAACAAAACGAATGAAGTTTGTTACCAATACACCTGTATAGAAATAACCAAAGTTTGGAAACAAACATGCGATTCCATATACACTGAATGCTAATAAATAGTCTAGTAAAAAACCTAGTAAATCAGGTGTATACATAGGTCCTGTTACAAATTGAGCGAATACGGAAACAACGGATACAAACAATCCTTTCTTCCATCCTAGATGATAACTAGCCATTAACAAAGCTAGAGTAGATACACCTAGGCTTCCTCCGTTTGGCATTTGGAAGATTCCTAATGTATTGACAAATGTGTCCAATACCATAAATAGGGCAACATAAAACGCCATCAAAACTAGATCTTTAACTGATAAATTCTTCATAAAAAAACACCTCCATGTTTGAGGCGTAAGGATCATTACAAAAATATCAAATACTTTTATAGACTCCCTACGCTAGCATTACCTAGTTCAGGTCATGAGGGACCGTTATCATAACATCTCAGCCAAAATTGGCGCCCCTGTCTTGACAGTTCTATTATAGATATTTTTTTTAATGATGCAAGTTAAAATAATAAATTTCTGGTGTAGACAACAAACGAACATTGACATTTGTACAACCAACTCCACTAGAGATAATATAATCAAAACTTAGATTTCTCGAGATGGATCGATTTAACTGGGTGGCATTTTCGATACTTCTATAACCTCCAATGATTGGATAGGTTACTTGTGTACCATGAGAATGTCCTGCAAGAGCTAAGGAAATCGGATATGAAGCAAGTGTTTCATTAACTAGCGTATCTGGATAATGACTTATCAACAGATTGTATTCATCGGAACTTAAATTAGATAACGCTTGTTCGAAGTTAGGCTGTGAAGATAAACCAATTAAACGAATTGATGCAGTGGATTGATTTCCAATTTTAACATTGATATCACTTAAGATTTCAAACTGGCTATTGGAATAAATGTTATTTACCGTATTTAACATCGTTTCATCTAACTGATCTTTTTCACCAAGAACCGTAAATTTACCTAAAGGAGCATCGATTTTTGATAAATAGTTAATTAAAAGTTGATTGTTTTCATCATTGATCTGATCAGATGAATCATATAAATCACCACCGAAGATCACAACATCTGGAGCTAGATCATAGATGGTGTTAAAGAGATTTTCCGTTCGTTCTTGATTTTGAAACTCGCCGAATTCTAAGTCTGTGAAGTAAAGGATGGATACATCATTCAAACTTGTTGGGATAGCTTCATCCTGCAGAGTTTGATAAATAACGTTTAGATTATTAGGATTTACATAGATTGCCCGATACAAAGAAAAAGTGATCGATACCATGATACCGACAAGGATACTTAGAAGAATGATCAACTTTTTTTGTAGATTTGTAATTTCCATATGTTCACCCCTATGCAAAAAATTGTAACATATCAAATTGAAAAATCAAAAAAAGGATAACTTTGAAGTTACCCTATTCATGTGAAGTATTTACCTTGCGGGGTTTACGTGCTGTTTTTCGCGCGTTTTGTAATTCTTCCATCGTAGCCTTGGAATTGATGATAACAGGAATTACGATTGGATTTCGATGTGTCTTTCTATATAAGAAAGGTTCCAGTGTTGAGCGAACACAGTTTTTCAATTCAGAGAATGTAGTTTTTTCTTTCATTCTTTCCTGTAAAGAAGCATTTACGATAAATTCAGCTTCCTTGATCAATCCCTGTGAATCTTTGATGAACACAAAACCACGTGATACGATAACCGGACGCATCAAGATCTTATTGATCTTGGAATCAATGGCAATAACGACTGCTACCAATCCGTTGTCTGCCAATATGCGACGATCTTTTAAGACTGCAGTGGATAATCCACTGATGTCATTTCCATCGACATAGATATCATCTCCCTGGTATCGCCAGTCGCTTTGAAGAATTTCATGATTACGCAAAATCAAGATATCTCCATTGGCGCAAACAAAGATGTTTTCTTTAGGGATACCTACCTCCATGGCGGTTTGACGATGCTGCATCAACATTTTATATTCGCCATGTACAGGCATGAAATATCTTGGACGAATCAATTGCAGCATAAGTTTTTGTTCTTCTTTAGAAGCGTGCCCTGTTGTGTGCAGATTGTTCAAAACTGATTTTGTAAGAACGGTAGCTCCAGCACGGAACAAATTGTCTACGACTTTATTAACACTGGATGTGTTTCCTGGGATTGGATTGCTGGAGAAAACGATCGTATCACCTGGTTTTAGATGAATGTGACGATGTGTACCATTGGCAATTCGACTTAGTGCAGCCAAAGGTTCTCCCTGGCTTCCTGTACAGATGATACAGATTTTATCATCTGGTGTATGTGCTAATTCATCCGGTGATAACATATCACTGTTCTTGATATGGATCGTACCCATTTTTCGTCCAATATCCACCACATTTTCCATGCTTCGACCAAACACGATAACTTTACGTTTGCATTTGACGGCTGCTTCAATGATTTGAGAAACGCGATGTACATTTGAGGCAAATGTCGCAACAATCAAGCGCTGTTTTGTTTTGCGCATGATTTCTAAGATCTCGTCTGCAACTTTCTTTTCTGAAATAGAAAAGTCTTCAACACCTGAATTGGTAGAATCCGACATTAATAAATCTGGTTTTAAAACTCCAATATGAGCCATTTTTTGATAATCGGCATTGGTTCCAACTGGAGTTAAGTCAAATTTGAAGTCACCTGTATGTACGATCGTTCCATTTGGTGTTGTGATCAATACTCCTAATGAATCTGGGATGGAGTGGATCGTATTGAAAAATCCAACGGTAAAATAACGAGTTGAAACGCGACTATCTTCGTTGATTTCAATGATTTTTGTGTTCTCTAATCCTTTATGTTCACTTAATTTTTTTTGAATTAAAGCTTTGGCAAATCGAGGTGCATAAATCGCATCGATTTGTACTTGTTTTAATAGGAATGGGATTCCTCCAATGTGGTCCTCATGTCCATGTGTTATTACTAAAAATTTCCTTTTTTTGTTCATACGAATCAAGTGGTGATAGTCAGGAATGACATAATCGACACCCAAAAGCTCATCACCAGGAAATAAAACACCGCAGTCTACGATGCATATTTCATTCTCGTGTTCATAACAATACATGTTTTTACCAACTTCGCCTAGTCCACCTAATGCATAGATGAGGGTATCGGTTTTCTCAACATGATTTTTGGTATGATATGGTTTTCTTGAGTTCGTATGCCCTAAAACATTATTTTGTCTAGTTGGCATATTCTTCCTCTTTCTAATTCCGTTTTTCTTTTATCATTATAACAAACAAATATCTTAAAAAAAAGCAGAAGCTAAATAACTTCTGCCAACTCATCTTCTTTCCATGGATCGTTTTTATCAATGCGATCATAGAACAATATTCCAGATAAATGATCAATTTCGTGTTGTAAGGCTATCGCAAAATAACCTTCTGCGCTGATAGTTACATTATCGTCTTTGATCAAGTCATAGCCACGAACTTTGATGCGTGCATGACGGAATACGTGTCCTTCATGAACCTCTTTGACGGATAAGCATCCTTCTCCATTATCTAAGTAAGCGTTTTGTACAGATTCACTGATGATTTTAGGATTGGCAAGGGCAACTTCCTGCACATTGCCTTCTTCGTCCGGTACAACGACCGCAATTAATTTTTTAGGAACTCCTACTTGAATGGCCGCAATACCTACAGCTGGTTCTAGATTGTCTCTTTCGGCAATTTCTTCATCGGTTGAATTACGCACATATTCTAACAGTGCTTCTAGAAGCTCTTTATCTTCTTGGTTTAAGGGGAGCTCTACTTTTTCACTTTTTTGTCTAATTCTTGGATCTGTGTCCAAGATGATATTCTCACATGTAATCTTCATAATTTTTATCCTCGGACTCTATTCTAGTTTATTTTTTGATAAATGACAATTTATTTGATTATTTTTCTCATTGCTTTACACATGTGTTAAAATAGGTGCATGGCTAGAAAAAGACTCTCAAGAAAAGATAAAGCACAAAAAAAGTTAGAACAGAAAAAAAAACGTACTCAGCGATTACGTTCTTTTATTGATTTGATTATGTTGCGAAAACATAGTGATATATACATAAATGTAGCAGTCTTTGTCTTAATTTTGTTTGGAACGTTTATGATTGTTTCAACCAACGTTGGACAGACTACGACAAATTCTACGGTCGTTTTAACTACACTGATAAAACAGATTGTCTTTTTGTTTGCGGCATATTTCTGTATGTGGATCGTCAATCATGTATTCAGCTTTCGTTGGTTTAGTAAAGCAGAGATGATGTTTATATTATTCATGTCGGTATTTATGATGATGCCGTTTGCCTTTAGTGCATCTGGTGGATCTCAGGCATGGATTCGTTTACCTGGTGGTATTACGATCCAGCCAAGTGAATTTACCAAGCCGCTTTTGATCGTTTTGATTGCCTGTGCAGTTTATAAGGCAAAAAGAAATCCTAAGTTGCAGGAAAAATGGTCTAAATTATTTCGTTTTCCTATTTATGCACTTGTGTTAGATATTATCTTTTTGATTCTACAAAGAGACTTGGGAACAATGTCCATTGTTGCAATGATTTTCTTTGTTTGTATATTGATTCCAGATTACCCATCAATTCAAAGAATCCAAAAAAATCTAAAACGCCTATTTACAGTAAGTGTTTTAGGTGTGGTGGTTCTATTTGGTATTACGGATATCGGAACAGACATCATTGCCCAGACACCTTTTTCGCATGTTGCGACTCGTATTGAAAACGCAAAAAATCCATATAATGATATATATGGAGAAGGATATCAGCCAGCCAACTCTTTATACGGTATTGCATCAAGTAATATCATAGGAAAGGGAATAGGGGCTTCTGCACGTAAATATGGATATTTAACACAGGCGGATAACGACTATATCTTGGCCGTAACGATTGAAGAAACGGGTGTTTTTGGATTAGGACTGATCGTACTTTTGTATGGGGTCATAATTTATCGTTTGTTTTATTATGCTTTTAAGACAAATGAAACAGTTTATAAAATTGTGCTAGTTGGAAATGCCACCTATTTGTTCATGCATTTCTTCTTGAATGTTGGTGGTGTGGCTGCCTTGATTCCATTTACCGGAGTTCCGCTGCTGTTTATTAGTAGTGGTGGTTCTTCTTTGATGGCTATTTGTACGGCGATTGGTTTATCGCAACAGTGTATTTCACAAATACGAGTAAAGGAGATGAATGCCTAATGCGTATCGTTGCAGGAAAATATGGATCAAGACCTTTGAAATCATGCAAAGGCGATACGACAAGACCGACAGCAGATAAAGTGAAAGGGGCTGTTTTTTCCAGCCTTGGAGGTTCTTTTGATTCTGGAAGAATGTTGGATTGTTACAGCGGCACAGGCAATATGGCTTTAGAAGCTTTATCAAGAGGTATGAAATTTGCAACCATGGTTGAAAAAGATCGTATGGCTCTTAATGTAATTCGCGAAAATGTGAAATCTTTGCAGGAAAAGAATTGTGAAATCATATCTGGGAGCATTTTTTCTGTTATGAATCGATTGAAAGAAGCTTATGATCTAGTTTATATTGATCCTCCTTATAAAGAAGAAAAGAATGTGGAATTGATCGAAAAATTGGATCAGTTATCTTTGATAAATACAAATGGAATGGTCGTAGTGGAAAGTTTGGCTCAACAAACATTTCCAGAACAGATCGCAACACTATCAAAACAAAAAGAAAAAGTGTATGGTATTACCAAGATCACATATTATAGAAAGCAGGAACAACAATGAAAACAGCAGCCTTTTGTGGAACATTTGACCCGGTAACTTTAGGACATGTGGATTTGATTAAAAGAGCAAGTAAGATGTTTGATAAACTGGTGGTCTTTGTTTCACCTAATTCGCTGAAAACGAATACTTTTTCAAATGAACAAAAACTTGCCTGGTTAAATGAAATCACTCAGGATATGTCCAATGTCGAGTGTTATATCCAGGATGGATTGGTTGTTGAAGCTTGTCATAAAGTTGGGGCAACTGTGCTTGTCAGAGGAATTCGAAATACAGTGGATTTTGAATATGAAAAGAATATGGCTGGTATGAACGCTTTGATCGATCCAGCCATTGATACGATCTGCCTTTATACAAGAGAAGATCTGGCGCTTTGTTCCAGTACGAATGTTCGTGAATTTATAAAATATGGTTTAGATATATCGTCTTTTGTACCAGAGTGTGTGCTTAAAACGATCAAAGAGAGGGAATCAAAATGAGAACATTTACAGATTGGTTAAGAAATGAAGGCTTTAGACCAAAACGAGAAGATATTTATGAGGAAGCTTGTACACATTCAAGCTATGCCAATGAACATCCTCATGGTTGTGATAATAATGAACGTTTGGAATTCATGGGGGATGCAGTCTTGCAGATTTGGAGCGCAGATCAGTTGTTTCATATGCAGCCAAAGATGCACGAAGGGAAAATGACAACCTTACGAGCTCAGACGGTATGTGAAGCAACACTTGCAAAGTTAAATGAAGAACTAGGCTGGTATAAATTTTTGAAATTAGGAGTTGGTGAAGAAAAGAGCGGAGGTAGAAAGCGTCGTTCTTTAATGGCCGACCAGTTTGAAGCTTGTATCGGAGCAATGTATATCGATTTGGGATATGAAGCCTGTGATAAGATTTTGACCGAATATATGATGCCAGTATTTGGTAGTGAAAAAAGTGAAGATGTAACAGATTATAAGACCCATCTTCAAGAGGTGATCCAGGCTGATTCTAGAAAGACTATTCAATATAAACTTATTGAAGAACAAGGTCCAAGTAATGCGCCTACTTTTACGATGGGAGTCTATTTGGATGACATCTTGTTAGGAAAGGGAACCAGCAGCACAAAGAAAAAAGCTGAGCAGCTGGCTGCCAAAGCAGCCTTTGATAAAATGGCTAAGTAAAGGAGGAAAGTATGGCACAGGACGTAACAAAATCCTTTGAAAAACTATTACCGTCATCATTAACGGGATATTTTGATAATGCGACCTTTGTCAAAAATCCTGTTTTTCATTCGCAAAAAAAACAATTGGAACTAAACATTGAAGTAGAGAATGTACTTCCATTTTCTATATATGAAGAAGTTTTTTCTAAACTACAATTAGCTCTTCATGTTCATCTTGTATGGAATCTGCAGTCTAGAAATCCTCAAGTTTCAATGGAAGAACTTGATCTTTATGTCAATTATTTTGTAGAAAAAGTAGATGTGTTGCGATGTTTTCGTTTTCTACATCCTTATCAGGAAAATCATACTGTTTGTTTTTCAACGAAAGATCCAGAAAGACTAGCATCTTTAAATCTTTCTTTGCCTACACTAAAGGAAGAATTGAAAAAAGTTGGTATTGAGATGGATATTCTATGTAAATTGGTTGAAGATGATGAAGATATAGAAACCAATGTGATTGAAATCAAACCAATTCCTCAAAAGGTAGCGCCAGAACCAAAGCGCAATAACTATTCTTATAAAAAAGAAGAAGCGGAAATCTATAAGATTTCAGAACTTCAAGTAGGAATGCGTAATGTTGCCTTTGAAGGACATATTTTTTCTATTGATAATCGAGTCATGAAGTCAAAAAAAACATTGCAGATGTTATATATCAGTGATTATGAAGATGCGATCGTTGCCAAACGTTTTGAAGGGGCACGATGTCCTTTAGAAGAAATCGAAAAAGCAAAAAAAGGACAGACCGTTCGTGTAACTGGTGAAGTTGTCTATGATTCTTTTTCCAAATGCGATGCCTTTATGATCAACAAGATGGAAGTGATTCCAGAAAAGAAACGGGTGGATAATGCCAAAGAAAAACGTATTGAATGGCATGTTCATTCCAATTTCTCAGAAATGGATGGGGTTTGTGCAATCGAAGAGTTCATTCAGACTGCATATGACTGGGGCATGGATGCGATTGGAATTTGTGACCACCAAGTCGTTCAGGCTTTTCCCATGGCACAACATAAGGTAAGTGCTTTAAATAAAGCCAATCCAAATCGCAATTTTCAAATGTTGTATGGTTGTGAAATGAGCATGGTAGATCCAGAATATAAGATCGTAACCAATAATAACCATGCCAAATTGGAAGATTGTACATTTGTGGTATTTGACCTTGAAACCACAGGTTTATCCAATCGTTTGGATAAGATCATTGAATTTGGTGCGGTCAAGATGAAAAACCGTGAAGTGATTTCACGTAAACAGATGTTTATCAATCCAGAATGTAAATTGCCGGCACATATCATGTCTTTAACACACATTACACAAAATGATGTAGATAGTGCTAAGACGATCGAAGAGGCAATAGATGAAATATTAGAGTATTTTGAGGATGCAGTATTGGTTGCCCATAATGGAGTGTTTGACGTTGGTTTCATCAATGCAGCTTTACGTAAGCTAGGAAGAGAAGTGTTAAAGAATCCAACAATTGATACTTTGCCGCTGGCATACGCGATCCTGGACCGAAAAGGATATCGACTAGGACAGGTATGTCGTTCTTATGGGGTCAGCTATGATGGCGAAGGTGCCCATAGAGCTGATTATGATGCGGAAGTCTTATCGCAGGTAATGTGTCATATGATGAATGATCTGGGCAGTGAGGCAACGATGGATACATTATGTCAGTTGCAGGATAAACCAGAAGGATTTAAGAAGAATCATCCAAATCACATTACTGTATACGCTAAAAATAAAGAAGGGTTAAAAGAACTTTTCGAATTGATTACTTTATCGCATACACAATATTTGGCTTATAATGGAAAATCAGGTGAAAATGTGGTGGCAGAGCCACGCATCATTCGCAAAGAGTTGATCGAAAAACACGCACATGGAAATCTATTGTTTGGATCTTCATGTCAAAATGGTGAGATCTTTGATTTGGCACATACGCGAAGTGAACAAGAATTGTTGGATGCGATGGATTTCTATGATTATATCGAAGTTCAACCTTTAGAATGTTATAAAAATATGATCGATCGAGGCAGTATCAAAGATGTCGATGAATTAAAAGAAATCATACGCTTTATTCTTGATGCAGCCAAGAAGAAAAATAAGATGGTCATTGCGACAAGCGATGCACACTATGTACACCCACATGAAAAACGTGTGCGTGATATTTATATCAATGCCAAAGCGATTGGAAACGCAAGGCATCCTTTATATTTCTATGATCGTGTAAAGCGTAAAGCATGCAAGGCACCGGATCAGCATTTACTGACGACAGATGAGATGTTGCAGGCATTCAGTTGGATTGGGGAAGATCTTGCATATAAGATCGTTGTCGAAAATCCAAGAGAACTTAAATCTATGATGGAACCAATTTATCCAATCAAAGATAAACTGTATCCACCTGATATTGAGGGATCCGATCAAAAATTACGTGATATTTGTTTTGAAACAGCTCATTCGATTTATGGAGATAATCTACCAGATGTAGTAGAGAAAAGATTGTCCCGTGAATTAGACAGCATTATTGGGCATGGATATTATGTTGTTTACTATATTTCACATTTATTGGTTAAAAAGAGCAATGATGATGGATATCTAGTCGGAAGTCGTGGATCTGTTGGATCCAGTTTTGTTGCGACGATGTCCAATATTACCGAAGTAAATCCACTGACACCACATTATGTATGTCCAAAATGTCATTACTATGAATTTGTTGATGATGAAGATGTTAAATCTGGATTTGATCTTCCAGATAAACCGTGTCCTGTATGTGGAACTATCATACGTGGTGATGGACAGGATATTCCATTTGAGACATTCCTGGGCTTTGAGGGAGATAAAGTTCCGGATATCGATTTAAACTTCTCTGGAGAATATCAGCCAACAGCTCATGCCTATACCAAGGAAGTATTCGGTGAAGATCATGTCTTTCGTGCAGGAACCGTAGGTACGGTTCAGGAAAAGACAGCTTATGGATATGTCAAGGGTTATGAAGAAGAGATGGATATTCCTGAATACAGTGAGGCAAAGCGTACAGATCTGGCAAAAGCCTGTGAAGGGGTAAAACGTACTACAGGACAACATCCAGGTGGTATCGTTGTTGTGCCATTGGATATGGATGTTCATGATTTTACTCCAGTACAATACCCAGCTAATAATCCAAATGCAGAATGGAAGACTACACACTTTGATTTCCATCAGATTCATGACAATATCTTAAAATTTGATATTCTTGGGCACGTTGATCCAACTGCCATGAAGATGTTGGAGAGAATTACGGGTGTAGATGTAAGAAAGATTCCAATGAATGATATTGAAACGATGATGATCTTCTCATCGACAGATTCATTAAAAATTGATACGACAAAATACAATGAGGTAACCGGAGCAGCCGGAATTCCTGAATTTGGTACTCCATTTGTTCGTGGTATCCTGGAATTGACAAAACCAACGACTTTTGGAGAATTGGTCACAATTTCTGGATTGTCCCATGGTACAGATGTTTGGTTAGGGAATGCCAAAGACTTGATCGATAATGGAACATGTGTCTTAAGTGAAGTTATCGGATGTCGTGATGATATCATGGTCGATTTGATTCAATATGGATTGGAACCAAAGCTTTCTTTTACGATCATGGAGAGCGTTCGTAAAGGAAAAGGTTTAAAAGATGACTGGATCAAGGCAATGAAAGCCAGCAATGTTCCAGATTGGTTCATTGATTCCTGCCTAAAGATCAAATACATGTTCCCAAAAGCCCATGCGGTTGCCTATGTTATGATGGCGGTGCGTATTGCCTGGTTCAAGGTGCACATGCCAGTTCATTATTATTGTATGTTCTTTAGTATTCGTTGTGATGCTTATGACATTCAAACGATGATTGCAGGTGAAGAAGCGATCCGCATGCGAATGAGTGATATCAAGCGCGCAAGAGAAGATAAGACCCAGAAAGTATCGGATAAAGAAAATGCGATTTATGATACGTTAGAACTTGCCTTGGAAATGACATTGCGTGGTTTTAGATTCTCTAATGTTTCAATCAATCGTTCAGCAGCCAATGAATTTATCGTAGACCCGGATGATCCTAAAGCTATAATTCCACCATTTACAAGTCTGGATGGATTAGGTGATAACGTAGGAAAATCGGTTGTCGAGGCAAGAGAAAAACGACCATTCTTATCCAAAGAGGATGTCTTAAAAAGAACACAGCTTTCTAAGACCTTGTGTGATCGATTGGATCAAATGGGTGCTATGGAAGGATTGGACGAAGAAAACCAAATGACTTTATTCTAATAATTTCTCTATAGGTTCATCTTAATATGTTCAAGCAATGAAAGATGCAGTAGATATCGATGGTGTCGATATGATGGGATATACAAGTTGGGGACCTATTGATCTGGTAAGTGCCTCTACCGGTGAGATGAAAAAACGCTATGGTTTTATTTATGTTGATCTAGATAATGAAGGAAAAGGAACTTTGAAGAGAACAAAGAAAAAATCATTTGCGTGGTATAAAAAGGTCATTGAGACAAATGGAGAAGATTTAAGTTATTGATACAGAGATAGAGCGGCTTAGGCTGCTCTTCTTTTTTTGAGTTTATGTGCGAATTGAGTATAATTAGGATATGGTTTATAAAATATTTATTGTAGAAGATGATAAAGTGATTTCACAAAAAATGGCAGAGTTTTTATCCAGCTGGAATTACCAAGTAAGGCAGGTTCATGATTTTTCTAAGATCATGGAGGAATTTATTGCCTTTGATCCGGATCTGATCTTGATGGATATTACGCTTCCGCATCTAAATGGTTATCACTGGACCTTGGAGATTCGTAAGTTCTCCAAAGTACCAATTCTATTTGTATCTAGCGCCAACGACGATATGAACATTGTTATGGCGATATCGCAGGGAGCGGATGACTATATCACAAAACCATTTGATCTACAGGTTTTGGCTGCCAAGATCCAGGCCCTATTAAGAAGAACCTATGATTTTAATTCACAAAGTCATTTTATTGAACACAAAGGTGTTCGATTTAATGTGGAAGATAATACAGTGTCTTTTCAGGACAAGAGCATCGAATTGACCAAGAATGAAGCCAAGATCTTGAGACTCTTGTTGGAAAGAAAGAATTCGATCGTTTCTCGAGATGATTTGATGGAATACTTGTGGAAGACTGATTATTATGTGGATGAAAACGCACTCAGCGTGAATGTGAACCGTTTACGAAAGAAGTTAGAACAAATTGATGTTCGAGATTTTATCATCACAAAAAAGGGAATTGGGTATTTGGTATGATAGTGCTTCATTATTTAAAAGATAGATTATTGGCCATCATCGTGTTTTTGATGTCATTTTTGATCTTATCCTTTTTATTCTTTCTCTATCGATACGAATTAGATATGATCATTTATGCCTATATGTTGATAGGAGTATTGATCTTAGGTGTCTGCATCATTGATTTCTATCGTTATTATAAGCAGCACGAGACATTAACGACCTTACAAATCAAAAATAATGTATCTTTATCTCCTTTTATTTTGGATACTTCTTTAAAGGGACAGGATTATAAGAAGATCTTGCAGGCTATGGATCAAGATAAACTGCGGATTATTGAAGAAAATGAAGCTAGACAAAAAGAACAGATGGACTATTTTACATTATGGGCTCATCAAGCCAAGCTTCCTATTGCAGCCATGCGCCTTTGTCTAGATACAGATCCAATTGATCAAAAAGAACTCAAAATGCAGCTTTTACGCATGGAACAGTATACAGACATGGTTTTGGCTTACTTAAGAATGAACAGTACACAGACAGATTATGTTTTTCGTGAACAGGATCTAGATGATCTCATTCGTCAAGCCATTCGTCATTTTTCCAGTGAATTTATATACCGTAAGGTTATGCTGGATTTTAAAGAAACGCATACATGCGTATTAACCGATGAAAAATGGTTTGTGTTTGTATTAGAACAAATTTTATCTAATGCCTTAAAGTATACAAATCCAAAAGGGAAGATCATGATTTACTTACAAGATGAACATGAGCTTGTGATTGAAGACAATGGAATTGGTATTGAACAAAGCGATCTAAAGCGAGTCTTTGAAAGAGGATTTACCGGATACAATGGTCGTATTGATAAGAAAGCCAGTGGTCTGGGTTTATATCTTTGTAAGGAGATTTTGGATAAGCTTAATCATTCAATTGCGATTGAGTCCAAACGACATCAGGGCACTAAAGTTATCATTACATTGGACCGATATGATTTTGGTATATTAAAGGATTAAAGCTCACAATATGTGGGCTTTCTTTGTGTTTCTTTCAGAAATGTAAGATTCGCGTTTGTTTTGTAAGGAAATTCGATGGTTGTGTATTTTCTAAACATCTATACTGAAGATGTATTAAGGAGGAGACGAATTATGTCATTATTAACAGTAAATCGATTGAAGAAAGTTTATACTACAAGATTTTCGCAGAACCAGGTTCTTGCGCTATCCGATGTAAACTTCAGTATAGAAAAAGGGGAGTATGTCGCAATCATGGGAGAATCAGGATCTGGTAAAACAACGCTCTTGAATATTCTGGCTGCATTGGATAAACCAACGAGTGGTACTGTTTTATTGAATGGTAAAGATATCACCAAAATTAACGAAAAAGAAATCTGTGCTTTTCGACGAGATCATCTTGGGTTTGTTTTCCAGGATTTTAACTTATTAGATACGTTTTCCAATATGGATAATATCTTTTTACCATTGGTTCTATCTAAGAAGAAGTATCCTGAAATGAAATTGAAACTAGAACCGATTGCGCGTCAGTTAGGAATTGAGTCGATTTTAAAGAAATATCCATATGAGATTTCTGGTGGGCAGAAACAAAGAGTAGCGGTTGCCCGTGCATTGATCACACATCCAGATTTGATCCTTGCCGATGAACCAACTGGGGCTTTGGATTCTAAATCAACAGAAGAATTGCTTCGTTTATTTTCTAAAATCAATGAAAACAATCAAACGATCTTGATGGTTACACACTCAATCAAAGCAGCCAGTCATGCCCAAAGAGTGTTATTCATCAAAGATGGTGTGGTATTCCATCAAATCTATCGTGGCGATAAGAGCATGGATGAAATGTATCAAAATATCTCCGATACTTTGACAGTGCTGGCGACGGGTGGTGCTCGCAATGAGTAAAACGTTTTACTTTCGACTGGCATTTGATAATCTAAAGAAAAATGCCAAAATGTACATACCTTTTGTCCTTTCCTGTATCTTAACGATCATGATGTATTATATGGTATCTTCTTTATCTATGAATCCCAATATGATGAACATGATTGGTGGAGATGTCATGCAGCAGATTTTAAGCCTGGGCATCTATGTTATTACGGTTTTTGCGGTAATTTTCTTATTCTACACAAATTCATTTTTAATCAAACGAAGAAAACGTGAATTTGGGCTCTTTAATATCTTAGGTATGGAAAAGAAACATCTTTCTATTGTGATTGCCTTGGAATCTATTATTGTCTTTCTTGTGTCAATGGTTCTAGGAATCGGAATAGGAATTCTTTTAGATAAAGCGTTTTATCTGTTGATTGCCAAGATGTTAAATGCATCCATTGCCTTGGGATTTTATATCTCTTATCAATCTATCGTAAATTCAATCATTTTATTCTTGATTATCTTTGTTTTAATGTATTTATTCTCTTTGATTCAGATTAATTTATCCAATCCAATTGAGTTGCTGCATGGAGATCAACATGGAGAAAAAGAACCGAAAACAAAATGGCTGTTAGCTCTTATAGGTTTGATTTGTCTAGGAACAGGATATTATATGTCAGTTTCAATCCAAGATCCAGTTACTGCTTTTGCGTTCTTCATGGTTGCGGTCATTCTAGTCGTAATTGGAACATATATGTTATTTACGGCTGGCAGTATCGTTATCTTAAAACTCTTAAGGAAAAATAAGCGTTATTACTACAAGACGAATCATTTTATTTCTGTTTCCAACATGATTTATCGTATGAAACAAAATGCGGTTGGCTTGGGGAACATTTGTATTTTGTCTACTATGGTTTTGGTTATGTTATCGACAACAATTTCTTTATGGGTCGGAATGAACGATATCATCGAGACCCGTTTCCCTCGAGATATCACAGTATCTATTAATAGTGTAGACTCTAATCAGGCTCTTTATACGATTGATGATATGAATTATGCCATTGAACAGGTAGGTATTCAAACGGAAGATGAATTGGTTTACCGTACTTTATCCGTAAGTGCTTTTAACCAAGGAAATACATATACGTTTGGAAATGAGAATATGTCATTGCAGGATATTTCAAATGTAGTTGTTCTGTATTTTATAACACTTGATGACTATAACAGAACAGAAGGAACCAACGTGAGTCTTGCGCCAGATGAAGTGTTGGTTTTTCCATCAGGAAAGCAGTTTGATCATAAAACAATTGATATTGCCTCAAATACATTTAAGGTAAAAGGAATTCTAGATTCGATCAAAGCCGATTCCAATTACAGTGCCAATCTGCAGAACTCAATGTTTGTTGTAGTAGATTCTATGGATACTTTGTTTATGATCGATGATCTTCAAAAACAAGCGTATGGTGATAATGCAAGTTATATTCATACCAGTTATGATTTCAATTTAAGCAAATCAGAAGAAATGAGCGTTAAAGAAGCCACAGATGCCTTGATTGCCAACTATCCAGGAGATACAACTTACATGATGGTGGATACACAGGAAGGAAATTATGAAGATCTATTGTCTTTATATGCCAGCTTCTTGTTCATCGGCATCTTCTTGAGTTTTCTATTTATCATGGCCACAGTCTTGATCATGTATTATAAGCAGATCACAGAGGGATATGAAGATAAGAAACGATTTGAAATCATGCAGAAAGTAGGACTGAATAAACGTGAAGTAAAAAAGACGATCAATTCTCAAGTTTTAACTGTATTCTTTCTACCTCTTGTGGTGGCAGCGATCCATATTGTGTTTGCCTTCCCAATGATTGAAAAAATGCTACGCTTATTGTATTTGGATAATACAAATCTTTATATTATGACTACCGTAATTTGTTTTGGAGTATTTGCCTTAGTGTATGTTTTGATTTATTTCTTGACCAGCAAGGTCTATTATGGAATTGTTCGAAACGCTATGTAAGATCATTCCAGGCGCTTTGTTTATTATTTATCTGTTCTATATTAATCATAAGGAAAGTTAAATCAATAAGCTTAAAATTCAATATTGTTTTAAATGATTCTATGCTAAAATAAGGACATTAGTGAAATAAGGAGTATAGAATTTATGAGCTTTACGATGAAACCAAAAAAGAACATATTATTCGATTTGGATGGAACATTATTGCCAATGGATATTAATGAGTTTGAAAAGGCATATTTCATGGGATTATGTGGTTGTATGATAGATCGTATCGATCCAAAAGACCTATATAAACATATTTGGGGTGGAACCAAACAAATGGTATTGAATACAGGACCTAAAACAAATATGGAAGTTTTCCGTGATTATTTCAATAATAATACAAGCTTAGATTATGATGAGTGTGAATCAATTTTTTTGGATTTCTATGCCAATGAATTTCAAAATTGTGTGAATGCATGTAAGGTTACCAATCTTAGCAAGGAAATTGTTTCGACATTGCAGGAAAAAGGATATACTGTAGCAATCGCAACAAATCCAATCTTCCCTCAGATTGCCACATATTCACGCTTAAACTGGCTTCATATTGATCCAGAGAGTCTTCATTTGGTTACAACTTTTGAAAATTCGCATTCTGCAAAGCCAAACCCAGCTTATTACAAAGAAGTTTGTGAGTCTTTAAAGGTGGCTCCAGAAGATTGCATCATGATTGGTAACGATGTTGCGGAAGATGGAATTGCCAAAAAACTTGGAATGGAAGTTATGTTGATCGAAGATTGTCTTTTAAATAAAGATAATTTACCAACAGATGATTTCCAGATGGGAAGTTTAAAAGATTTATTAGAATGGGCAAAGAGCTTGCCTGAAATTCAATAAAATGACAATATCAAAAAAGACCACAATATGAGTGTATCCAAATATTGTGGGTCTTTTTTATAAAAAGAAATCATTTATTCTTTATTATGGTTCTTTTGTGTGTTGAATTATAAAACAAATTGCCAATTCTTTTCCCAACAACCTGTTTCTGTATTCCAAAGACGTTTATAGATGTGTTCTTCAGTAGAAACATATATCCATTGCGCTTCTTTTGATGTTGGAGATAAGGAGTTGTTTAAAACTTGTCCGTAAATTCTGGATGATATATTGAGTTCGTTTATGTTATTTTCTGTGAAATATTCTCGTTTTACCGGAGGATAATAAAAGCTTTTTAATGAAATACAATGGACACTTATAGAAGAAACAATGAGTAAGATCATTATAACGATATGCATAAAACTGTGTTTTTGAATAAGACTTAAATATTGAATTCTGCACTTCAATGCATTTATATTTGAATCAATGATATTTGTGTTGTATATACAATTTTCTTTGTTATGATTGTTTAATATCTTTCTTTGTACATCTATTAGAGTTTGTGCGTATTTCATTTTTGATATTTTATTTTTATCTTTTGTGACAAAATGGTCGATACGTATTTCTAAAACGAGATTTGAGTTTTTTTGAAAAATATAAACAGGATAGAACCACCAGTAAATAATAGTTAGGATGTTAATGATAAATTTTATAAAAATGTCGTGATGATTTATATGAGCAATTTCGTGTTCTAAGATGTTTGATAATTCTTGTTTATTGAAAGTGATAGAAGGAATAAAAATTGTCTTATTAAATCCTATGAGAGATGGAGTGCTCACAAACTCTGAAAGACAAACGGTATAGTTTTTTTTAGAATTTGGTAAAAAATGAGAGACAAGATGTTTGTGGGAATTCTGCACAAGGATTTTAAATTTTCTTTGAATAAAAATATTTTCTTTAATAAAAATAATGAGCTTATATATTAAACCAATGAAATATATGAATAAGAAAATGGATGTTTTGGAAATAATATTATTTAAATCGGCTTTGAGGGCATTATGAATTGGATTCATAATACTTGGTGCAATGATTGATTGATTAAAAACAAATTCAAGCGGAAAGTACATTGTTAAAATGATTATGATTATTAAGACTTCTAAAGTTTTCAATGTAAAGAGATGGTTTTTTAGTGAAAAATTTAGAAATAAAATCAAAACTGTGCTTAGACATAGAGCAATTAAAAGAGAGGATGGAGTTAATAGCATGTTAATACCCTATAATTCTTCTTTTTTTTGTTTTATTAATTGTTCCAATGCATTAAGTTCTTGAATATCATTAGTCGTTTCAATGTAGTTACTAGCTAATTCAAAACTAGTTTTTTTATTTATAAAACTAGAAATGTACTTAGTTTGAGTTAAAACTGGAACATATTTTCTCATAAAAGATTTGTTGTTTTGAACAATTTCAGCTACTTTAATATAGCCTTTTTTTAATAATCTTTGAAGGACTTGTTGCACAGTATAAATACTTATTTCTTCTTCACAAAGCTCTTTGATTTCGGCTGCCGATAAGGAATTATTGTTGTTCCATAAAATGCTCATTACTAAATTCTCTCTCTTAGTTAATTTATCTAAAAGCATATAATCACTCCTTTGAATATATAATAACAATTGATAATATATTAAGCAAATAAAATATATAAAAAAAAAGATTGCTAAAAATAGAAATCGATATATAATAAAATTGAAGATTACGTAATCATAATATTTCCTTTATTTTCATAATTCGTTATGAAAGCCTGACAAATTACATATCAGAAATAGAAAAGGAGGCGCTATATGAAACGAATTACGATTACTGGTATAGTGTTATTATCAGGTATGCTATTAATTCCAACGATGCATTTAATGGCAAATGAAAACGGTAGTAACAATCAGGGGTTTGATTTTTATGTCAATAATGTTTTTTCAGATGTGGAAGATACGAAGAAAGTTTTGGAATTGCCAAAAGGCGGTTATTTAATTGGAGAGGCTACTTTAATAACTGAAGATGGATCTAAAATAAAATACAATAGTGAAGAAGATCCTAATTCAAAAACGGTATCACAGGCAAAGATGGAACTGATTGAACGCGCAAAAACTGGACAATTATTAACAGAATGAAGAAAGAGAGTGATTATTAGAAGAAGATTTTATTTAAAAGATTATTAAGTGTGTTTCTAGCAGCTATTCTTTTAGTTCCAACATTATCTGTTCATGCAACAGAGCGAGATAGAATGACTGAAGAAAAAGCAGTAGAAATTGCGGACAATATGTTTGAAAATATTGATGCATCACAGAAAATATTAAAAACATCAGATGGTGGATATTTAATTGGGAAAGCAACCGTTACATCTGTTGATGATTATGATGAAATCATTACCACTTATGACAGTGCTATGGATCCTAACTCAATGAGTGTTGAAGAAGCTAAACAAGACGTTGTGAATTCATTAGTTCATCCAGAGGATTCATCGATACAGCCAAGATTGGCTTCACCGCCTACACAACGTTGGGTACTAGCTTTGGGTGCTGAGTATAAATCGAGCGCGTTTAGTGGATCAGGATGGAGGTTTAGTGGTTACATGTTTGCTCCTGAACCTAGTAGTGGATATTATTTGCTTTGGACAAGGTATGGAGATGATGGAAGAGTAGGAAGTTTAGATCAGGCATATGCTACGTTAAATGGTAGTCTACAAGGGGATACTATTTATAATGGTTCTCCAACTTATATCAACAAAGGTACATTATCTCATGTGTACTATACTTTTAATCCAGTAAATGGTTCGTATTATCGTGTGCAGAATATTTGATGAATTTAAAAGAGGAAGAAAACATAAACTTTATAATGCTCTCTTCCTTTTCAAGTGAATAAGGAGCTGATTAAATGAAAAGAATTATCTATATAATGTTATGCATTGCTTTTTTCGGAGTATCAAATTATCAAATAAAGGCAAATGATAAAATTGATTCTATCTTTTTGAATGATCAAATTGATTTAGAAGAATATATCGAAAATATGTTTTGTGAATTAGAAGATGATGACATTGTTTATCAAGTAAATCATGGTGGATATCTATTTAGTACTTCGGTAGATAGCAATCAGTTAAAAGAAGATTTTTTAAATCTAAATAAAGATGCAAAATTGACTAAAATGACTGTCAAACAGGCAAAGGAAAAAACAAAATATGAATTGATTGATGATTATTTATGCGGTCGAATTGAATTAACAAAAAATAGTGATATAAGTATTATTCAAAAAGAAACCCGATAACCAAAAAATGGTTAACGGGTATTTTATTTGCCTAGACAAAATTTAGAGAATAAAGTATCCAGTAAATCTTCGCGATGAACTTCACCAAGGATTTCTTTTAAATGATCATGTGCCATTTGAATATCAATTTCAATTAAATCCGGTTCTATAAAATTTTCCATTGCCTCTTTTGCTCGTATCATATCCTGCTTAGCTTGGTTTAATAAACCAATTTGTCTTTCATTAGATAAAAGAGGTTCTTCTTTTAACAAGTCGTTTTGATACATGTTTTCCAAGGCTTCGATCAAGGAATGGATATCATTGTTTTGGGCACTGATCCAGATACCTTCTTTGTCTGTGTTTTGAGACAGGTCTTCTTTGTTGTAGATGATCAAACGCATCTTATCATTTGTAAGCTCAAGTAATTTTTTATCTTCTTCATCTAAAGGCTTGCTGCCATCAAAGACTAATAGAACAAGTTTGGCTTGTTTTAATTTTTCCTGACTTTTTTCAATTCCTATTTGTTCTATCTTATCTTTGGCATCGCGAATTCCTGCTGTATCGATCAGGTTTAACTGTATGGAACCAATATGGATCTGTCCTTCCACGATATCACGTGTGGTGCCGGCGATATCGGTTACAATTGCCTTATCTTCTTCTAATAAAGCATTCAATAATGAACTCTTACCGACATTTGGCTTTCCAATAATGACTGTATCAATACCTTTCTTCAACAGTTGTCCTGTTTGAACACGGTTCAAAATGGTATCAATCTTGGTGAGCCATTCATTGGTTTTTGGTAGCAGATCGTGTGTTGTTAGTTGGGCAACATCATCATATTCTGGATAGTCAATATTTACTTCAATATTGGCAATGATTTCCATCAAATCATCGATTAGAGGTTGCAGCAGTTTTTTGATACTGCCTCGGATACCTCGAATCGCCATATTGGCGGCTGTATCATTGGATGCTTCAATCATATCTTGTACGGCTTCAGCTTGGGATAAATCGATTCTTCCATGATAGAAAGCTCTTTGTGTAAATTCACCGGGTTTTGCCAGCATAGCTCCATGACTTAATACGATGGATAAGATCTTACGAGTGATAAAGGTACCGCCGTGGCAATTGATTTCTATGATATCCTCTCGGGTATATGTTTTTGGTGCTCTAAAGATTGAAACAAGCACTTCATCAACAGGTTGTTTGTTATCATCCAAAATAAATCCATAATGGATGGTATGACTTTTCGCATCTAATATGTTTTTTGAAAATATGCTTTGAACGATAGATATAGCTTCATCACCACTTAAGCGAATGATAGAAATAGCACCATCCTGTAATGCAGTTGAGATGGCAGCAATTGTATGTTGAAACATTGTGTTTTCCTTCTTTCTTTTGTAAATATAGTATAATATATATACACGTGAAATGTAAGAAGGGAACAACATATGAAACAATATACTCAAGATCAAATCCATGAAGTTGCCAAAGCATTTAAAGATCATGAAATCATAGCAATTCCAACCGATACAGTATATGGAGTCGGTGTGATGTATGGTGATTTAGATGCATTGCATAATTTGAAACATGCCAAACATCGTCCAGAGACAAAACCAATTCCTATGATGGTATCAAAGCTGGAACAATTAGAAGGTATTGCCATAATTGATGAAAGAACAAAGTTGATCGCAAAATATTTTTTGCCCGGAGCTTTGACACTGGTGCTTCCAGTGGATCCAAGATTGGATAAATCCTATAATAATGGACTTGAAACAATTGCAATTCGTATTCCAGATGAAGAATTTGTCTTATCTTTGATCGATGAATTAGATACTCCATTATTAGTAACTAGTGCCAATCAATCTGGCGCGCCAACAGCTCTAAAATATGAAGATGTTTTAGAACAGTTACCAAATATTGATGGGATCGTACTAGGAAAGTGTAGAGCACTTCAGGCAAGTACGATTGTGGATTGTACTAAAGAAGATCTAAAAATTTTAAGAGAAGGACCAATATCATTAGAAGAGTTAGTTTGTGTGATTGAGAATAAATCAAAATAGTATTTGACAAAGTTATTTTAGTCTTGTACGATACTTAGCGGATAAAGGCTATGAAAAGGACGAGTATCTTAGGATAATGTTACAGAGAGCTTTTGGTTGGTGGAAAAAAGCACAGGACCTTTGAGAATAAAACCTTGGAGCTGTATGTAATTCCTGCATTAAAGGAAGCACTGTTAATTGACAGTGGCAGAGGTTTTCTAGAGTGATCTGGAAGACAAACTAGGGTGGTAACACGAGCATTTCGTCCCTATGACGAGTGCTCTTTTTTTTATTGAGTATAGGAAAGGATAAAGAAAATGGAAAAATTAACTGAACAGGAAAAAGTGCGTCGCCAGAAGATGCAGGATCTTCAAGACATGGGAATCGATCCATTTGGAAAGCGTTATGATCGCACAACAACTTCTGGAAAAATCGTTGAAGCGTATGAAAACTGCACAAAAGAAGAACTTCAGGAAAAAGAAGTACACGTAAAAGTGGCAGGACGCATCATGACCAAACGCCGTCAGGGGAAAGCTGGTTTCATGCATATCCAGGATGTGGATGGACAGATTCAGATTTATGTACGTAAAGATGTAATTGGTGATGATCAATATGAAATCTTTAAGAAAAATGACATTGGAGATATCGTAGGTATCGAAGGAACGGTCATGAAAACGGACCATGGCCAGTTATCTGTTCGTGCGCAGGTATATACACACTTATCTAAATCTTTAAGACCATTGCCAGAAAAATTCCATGGTTTAACTGATGTAGAAGAGCGTTACCGTCGTCGTTATGTAGATTTAATCATGAATCCAGAGGCAAAACATATTGCCTTAACACGACCAAAAATTATTCGTGCCATTCAACATTATTTAGATGGTCAAGGTCTTGTAGAAGTGGAAACACCAGTATTGCAGCCTATTTTAGGCGGGGCTAGTGCTAGACCATTTGTGACACATCACAATACTTTAGATATGGATTTCTATATGCGAATAGCAACAGAATTACCATTAAAACGTTTGATCGTTGGTGGTTTGGAAGGTGTTTATGAAATTGGACGTTTATTCCGTAATGAAGGAATGGATGCAATGCATAACCCTGAATTTACAACAGTAGAAGCCTATGTAGCCTATAGTGATCTATATGGTATGATGGATCTGATTGAAGGATTGTTTGATTCTGTTGCCAATGAAGTATTAGATACAACAGAAATTACATATCAAGGGCAACAGCTATCTTTAAAAGCACCATTTAAACGAATTCACATGGTGGATGCGATCAAAGAAGCCTGCGGAGTTGATTTCTGGAAAGAAATGACTTTGGATGAAGCCAAAGCACTTGCTAAAGAACATGATATTGAAGTCGAAAAAATCCATAACTCTGTTGGACATATCATCAACTTATTCTTTGAAAAATATGTAGAAGAAACAATTGTTCAGCCTACATTTGTATATGGGCATCCTACAAGTATTTCGCCGCTTGCCAAAAAGAATGCAGAGGATCCTCGTTTTGCCGATCGCTATGAATTATTCATCTGTGGACATGAATATGCGAATGCATTCTCTGAGTTAAATGATCCAATCGATCAAAGACAGCGCTTTGAAAAACAGTTGGAGCTAAGAGAACTTGGAGATGATGAAGCCAACGAAGTCGATACAGATTATGTAGAAGCATTGGAATACGGCATGCCTCCTACTGGTGGTGTAGGACTTGGAATCGACCGCTTTGTGATGTTGTTGACAGATCAGAGAACAATTCGTGAAGTCTTATTGTTCCCGCATATGAAGCTGACAAAAGATTCTAAAAAAGCTAACAAGACAAAAATAGAGGCACCTGTTAAAACAAGTACACCTGCATCTTCAGAAGTAGTTAACAAGATTCCAACGATTGATTATTCAAAAGTAGAAATTGAACCTTTATTCAAAGATTTCGTTGATTTTGAAACATTCTCTAAATCAGACTTTAGAGCTGTAAAGGTAAAAGAATGTCGTGCTGTTCCAAAGAGCAAGAAGTTATTAGAATTCATCTTGGATGATGGAACAGGAGAAGATAGAACGATCTTAAGCGGTATCCATGACTATTATGAACCTGAAGAACTAGTTGGAAAAACATTGATTGCAATCGTCAATTTACCACCAAGAAAAATGATGGGAATTAATTCTTGTGGCATGATCATTTCAGCAATTCATCAGGAAGAAGGCCAGGAACGTTTGAACCTTTTGATGGTAGATGATGCTATTCCTGCGGGAGCTAAATTGTACTAATAATTAAAACTTAATAAAAGTACTCAGAATGTTCTGAGTGCTTTTTATTTTGATAATCAAAATAAATGCTTGAAAAAACAAGTTTTAATCACTTAAAATATTAAATATGAAAACTAGAGAAATTGCTTATGGCGGATTAAGTATTGCTTTATTGGCGATATGTTCATGGATATCAATACCTTTTACGATTCCATTTACATTACAGACGCTTGCTATGTTTCTTATATGCCTTGTTTTTGGTGGGAAAAAGGGAACTATATATGTATTTGTCTATATTATAGCTGGAGCGATTGGATTACCCGTTTTTTCAGGATTTAGAGGTGGAATAGGTGCTTTGATGAATCTGACTGGTGGATATATTCTTGGTTTTTTATGGAGTTCACTTTTTCTATGGTTGACAGAAAAATATTGGATAAATAATTCAAAACTTTTTATTCTTTGTTCAGTTATAGGATTATGTCTTTGTTATAGTTTTGGAACGTATTGGTTTTTAAATGTGAGCTTGCAAAATCAAAACATTCTTTCAGTTAGAAGTGTTTTATCGGTTTGTGTATTTCCTTTTATTATTCCGGATTTAATTAAAATCATTTTAGCCTATAGCATAGGAAGAAGATTAAGATCACATTTACCTTGATACTTTTTTATCTATTGTAGAAGTAATAAAAAAGAATAAATGGTTTTTATGAAAACATGTATTTTGTTTATAGGTTGCAGCAAGCAACAAATCTTATCTGGTAATTCAAAGGAAAGTATAAACTTACAAAATGAAGAATTCACAAATGAATCAAATAGGGAGAATGAAAATAAGATGCAGATGAATGTTAAAGTAGGAGATAGAAATTTTATCGCAACATTAAAAGATAATGAAGCAGTAGATGTATTGGTTGAAATGTTAAAAGAAACGGGTATTACTATTAAAATGAGTGATTATGCAGGCTTTGAAAAAGTAGGCGCTTTGGGAACAAATTTACCTACAAATAATCAACAAATAACGACACAGCCGGGAGATATTATGCTTTATCAAGGAAATCAAATTGTTTTGTTTTATGGATCTAATACATGGAATTATACTCAAATCGGACATATAAACAATTTATCCGGATGGCAGGAAGCATTAGGGAATGGGGATGTAACAATTACACTTTCTTTGGAGGAAAAAGTTGAATAACCTATAGTCCGATTTAAAACGAAATATAAGTTTCAAAAAGTTTCAAAATATATTTAATTTTTCTCTTGTTTTTATAAACAAAGTTTCAGAATGTTTAAATCGTCTTGTCTTTCATTAAATTAAGGTTTACTTTGAAGATGCAAAAAGGAGGACAACCTAATGAAAGATGGAATTAAAATTGTTACAATCGGCGGAGGAAGTAGTTATACGCCAGAACTTATGGATGGATTTATTAAACGTTATCATGAATTGCCTGTTCGTGAAATTTGGTTGGTTGATGTAGAAAATGGAAAAGATAAAGTTGAAATTGATGCAGCTATGGCTCGTCGTATGTGGGAAAAAGCCGGATATGATGTTAAAATTTACACAACATTGAACCGAAGAGAAGCTTTGACAAATGCAGATTTTGTCACAACTCAATTTCGTGTAGGATTCTTAGAAGCACGTATCAAAGATGAACGCATTCCTTCTTATTATGGAATGTTAGGCCAAGAAACAAATGGAGCAGGGGGTATTTTCAAAGCTTTTCGTACTATTCCTGTTATTTTGGATATCGTAGAAGATATGAAAGAGCTTTGTCCAAATGCTTGGTTGATTAATTTCACGAATCCAAGCGGGATGATTACAGAGGCAGTTGTTAAATATGGAAAATGGGATAAAGTTGTAGGGTTATGCAATGTACCAGTAATCGCAATGATGAAAGAACCTATCGCAATTGGATATGATGCTAAAGAGCTGGTTTACCAGTTTGTTGGTATCAATCATTTTCATTGGCATAAAGTCTATGATAAACAAGGAAAAAATATCACACAAAAGGTTATTGATGCTATGTTTGAGGGAAAAGATATTGGATTACCGGCTAATATTGCCAATGTTCCTTTCTTTAAGGAACAGGTTGAACAGATGCAGATGATTCCTTGCGGATATCATCGGTATTACTATCGATCACAAGAAATGCTGGAGCATAGTTTAGAAGAATATAAAACCATAGGGACTCGTGGTCAACAAGTCAAGGAAACGGAAGAGCGACTATTCAAACTTTATGAAGATCCAGATTTAGATACAAAGCCAGAAGAATTGAGTCTTCGTGGCGGTGCATATTATAGTGATGCTGCATGTGAATGTATCAATTCCATATACAATGATAAGAAAACACATATGGTTGTAAGCACAAAGAATCGAGGAGCTGTTCCTGAATTACCAGAAGATTGTGTGGTTGAAATCAGCTCAGTCATTACTGCAAAAGGCCCAATGCCAATAGCATGGGGAAAATTGCCAAGTGCACAAAGAGGATGGCTTCAATGTATGAAAGCTATGGAAGAATGCACGATCGAAGCAGCTATTACCGGAAATTATGGTTTGGCTTTAGAGGCGTTTATTTTGAACCCTTTGATTCCATCTGGAAAAAATGCTAAAGAAGTCTTGGACGAGTTATTGATTGCTCATGAAAAATATTTACCACAATTTAAAGATAAGATTGAAAAGCTTAAAATGAATGGTGTAACAATTCGTGACAAAGTTGTTTTCGACTTAGTAAAAGAAGGCAAATAAAATGAATCTTCAGGAACAAATTTTATATTATTACAAGAAAAAGAAATATAATTGTTCTGAAACGATAATTCATGCGGCTAACGATGTATATTCGCTTAATCTAGACAAAGACAGTATGAAAATGTTAGCGGGTTTTGGAAGTGGTATGTATTCAGGTAAAACATGTGGTGCTTTGATTGGATGTGTTGCTGTTTTGTCTAAATTATTCATTAAAGAGAAGGCTCATGATCAACTCTCAGAATTTAGAAAAGCTATTCAACTTTGTGTACGTAACTTTACAGAAGATTTAGGCGATACTGAATGTAAAAATATTCGACCTCATTCATATGATCCGAATCTACATTGTCTGTATACCATACAGAAGGCCGGGATGGCTCTAGAATCAACGATTGCTGAGATAAAAAAAGAATATGAGTTAGAGTCATAAAAAAGAACTGTTAAGTAAACTGAATAATGAAACTATACAAAAAAATGGATTCCATATGATGGGATCCATTTTTTATGTGCTTGTGTGTGAAGAAAAGGTGATAAATAAGCAAAATGTTTAAATTTATAACTTCCTATCGTCCATATAATCCATTGCATTTAAAACATATTTTTTATTTGTTGAACGATCTTGGTTATAGATACAGCCAAATAAAATATCCATAACATATTGAAGAGCTATATGACTGGAATATTGAACGATTCTGTCTTGTAATTCTTCACAGTTGCTCATGCCTAGATGTTCACAAATATATTGTGGGAACGGATTGTTTTGGTATCCGGAAACTAAAATACAAGGAGTATTTTTTTCATTTAGTTTTTGTAGGATAGGTAAAATAAAAGAGGCTTTGGCTGAATAAGAGAGGATCAAAGCAATGTGATTTTTATTACTGGCTAATGCATGAAGCCTTTGTTCATAGAATGATTCTGGACAGTTAACCATTTTGCCAATGGTTAACATTTTATCTTGGAAGTTTTTTGCAATGTTCATATTATGTGCATGCGTATAAATATCTATGGATGTTGCTTTAGACATGAGTTTAGTAGCATGTACTAGTTTTTGTTTATCTAGACAAGATAATGTATCCTGAATTGTCTTTTCATATAATTCTAAAAGTTTTGTTGCTATTTCTATCGGATTATCTTGTAGGGTAAATGGATAATTGATGTCAATATCATGTTCTTTATAAATGTCTGCAGATATATCATTTGTCAACTGAATTTTAAGTTCGTTAAAACCTTTGAAATCTATTTTTTTGCAGAAACGGTGTATGGCGGATTTAGAAACATGAATTTGTTCTGAAAGTTCCTGAATGGAATAATTAATCACCTCATCTTTATGTGATAGTATATAATGAGCAATTTCATTTTCCACAGGCGTTAAATGAGAGCATTTATGAATTCTTTTTACTATCTGCATATCATACCATCCTTTTATTTTGTCTTGATGAGGATGTTAATATAGTGGTATTTTCTATTCCGTACCTCATCATAGAAGTTGTGTTTCCAGTCAATATAATTAACACTTTCTTCAAGTTGTTTTATAGATAGTTCTAAATTTTTTTATATTCTCTTAATAATAAAATCATATTCTTTTACAAGTTAGATCATTGATTTGATTTATATCCAGTTCATCATAAATTTGGATATTGTTTTCATCATGCTTTAAAGTTTGATACATAAAATTGAGTCTTTGGCATATCTGTATCATTGTGTACATAAACTTTCCATCAAAAGTCATAAAAATGTGTTAGTGGTAGCAACAATCGTAATATATGATTGGTTGTATGAACCGATAGATACAATTGAATTATATCACTGTTTAACATTAATGAAAAAATTTAAAGGAATAATATACTATTCTTTTTTATAGGTATTGGGAATAGTCTTTATATTAAAGCTGAGAAAATCGAAATTGATGGATATGAAGTTTCAAATAAAATCAATAAATATATCAATGAACGATCAAATAGAGCAAAAAGGCTATTGGAACCATTAAGACAATATCTCAAAAAGAATCCAAATATGCAATATCGTAATGTGAACATTACATCATTTGAAATAGTTGAAGCAATAATCAGAAAAAATAAGGAGAAATTTTAACGATTAAATATTTAGAATTATAAATGATAATTCGATATTTATGATATTTATTAAGGGTTAGCATTCAAGCTTCAAAAGTGAATTGTCAAAATGTTTTTAAATATAGATGAAGTTTATATATACAAAAGTGTAAATAAAAAGCTAGGTAGATCCTAGCAAATTCTTGGAAGAGGTTGACCAGATAGTTTTCTTAAACGTCTGGTAGCTCCTAATTTTGTTTTTAAATGAAGTTCTTTTGGATGACTTTTTATGATTTTTCCAATGATCTTGGCATCTTGTCCAAGAGCTTGACACATTTTATTGGCATCCTCTTTAGCACATATAGCTAACATTCGTCCTTCACAAGCTAAATATAAAGGATCAAAGCCGAGTAAAGAACAAAGTGTTTTGACATCCAGATCAATTGGGATTTCTTGTTCATAAAGCTCCATTCCAAATTCAGTTTGTTCAATCAATTCAATACAGGTAGTCGCAACACCGCCTCGTGTTGGATCGCGCATGATACGAAGTCCTTCTATATCCATAGCATTCTTGGCTTGCTCATTTAAAGGAGCACAATCAGAATGAACCTCACCTAGAAGTTGGATATCTTCTCTTGCCATAAAGATACTGGCACCATGGCGGGCAATGCTTCCGGATACGATTACAACATCTTCTTCTTTGTAGGAGTAGGATGTTCTTCGTTTTAAGAAGCCAATACCAGATGTATTAATAAAAATCTGGTTTCCTTTTTGTTTTTCAATTACTTTTGTATCACCTGTAACTATTTGGATATCACAAGCTTTTGCAGTTTCTTTCATAGAGTTTAAGATAAGCTTAAGATCATCTAAAAGAAAGCCTTCTTCAATGATCAAGGAACAGGATAGATATTTTGGAATTCCTCCAGCCATCAAAATATCATTGTTTGTACCACAGATCGCCAGCTTTCCTATATCGCCTCCAGAAAAATTCCAGGGATCAACTACAAAACTGTCTGTAGAAAAAACAAGAGGGTGTTCTTGGTTTATTAAGATAGCTCCATCTTTAAGCTCATTTAAGGCATTATTTTGAAATGATGGAACAATGATATCTTCTATTAATTGGGAAGTCAGTTGACCTCCGCTTCCATGATCGATCGTGATGATATTCTTCATAATCTCTCCTCATACATAAAGCTTGCCGCACAGGCTCCCTCACTTGAAACCATACATGGTCCAATGGGATTTTGGGGTGTACATATTTTTTGAAATAATGGACATTCTATCGGTTTTTTCTTCCCGGTCAATATATTGGCACATTGACATCCTTTAGGTTCTTTATTTTCTGGTAAAGGTAGCTGAAAATAGATCTTGGCATCAAATTGAGAATATGTATCTTTTAACTTAAGACCACTTTTTTCGATATTTCCTAGCCCTTTCCAAAGTGAAGTTTCCGGCTCAAAAACGTCATGGATCAAGCTTAGAGCTTTCTGGTTTCCATTGTAGCGGACCGCTCTTTGATATGTGTTTTTGATGGCTGGTGTATCCTGATTTATCATATCAATCAAAAGATTAATTGAACATAAGATATCTTCGGCTTCAAAACCGCTGATAACACCAGGTTTATGATATTCTTTACTCAGAAATTGAAAGCCTTGTTCACCAAGGATGCATGCGACATGACCAGGGCAAATAAAACCATCAATGTCAGGATCATCTTTTAATAAAGTTCGAAGAGCCGGTTCTGTTCGTTTTAATAAGCTGTAAAAGAAAAAGTTTTTAATATTTTGTTTGTAGGCTTCTAGGATGCAAATGGCACTTCCCGGTGTTGTGGTTTCAAAACCAACTCCTAGAAAGATGATTTGTTTATTTGGATTTTCTTTGGCATAATCTAAAGCTTCTAAAGGAGATAAACACATCTTTACCTGTTGATGTTGAAACAGGCGTTTTCCTTTAGAGCCTGGTACTCGTAACATATCTCCATAACTGAAGATCACGATATTTGGCTCTTTAAGGAGCTCTAAACATATATCAATGATGTTGGAAGGAGTGACGCAGACAGGACACCCAGGTCCTGATACGAGTTCTATATTCTCTTCCAGCAAAGAACGTATTCCATTTTGGGCAATAGACATCGTATGCGTACCGCAAATTTCCATGAGTTTGATTTTTCTTTTCGGTTTATTTAATAACATCAAACAGCTCCTTATATACTTCTTTGGTTTTCATGGCCTCTTCTTTATCAATCTTTTCTATCGCAAAGCCAGCATGTACCAGAACTTCATCACCAATTTGTATATCCGGTAAAAAATCAATTCGTATTTTTTGTGATATGCCATTGGCGCTGGCGACAGCTGTTTTATCTTGGATTTCTTCAATCGTTAAGGGAATGGCTAAACACATTGTGATCACTTCCTTCTTTGACTTAAGATAGCAAGTTGCCCTAAGGCTATACCTTCATCGTTGCAGCTTACTTTTTCATGCCAGTAAACTGTATAGTTTTCTTTTATAAGCTTTTTATAAATTCCTTGCAATAACTGCAAATTTTGAAAACAACCACCACTTAAAACGATAGGCAGATATTCTTTATTTAATGTATGAACTTGTTCGATAGCCATATCAATGATCGTGTTGATTGCCTTTTGGGCTTTGATGTGGATATCATCAGTATCCTGGATCATTTCTTTGACCATAGGTGTCCAGTCAAAGTATCGTACATGTTCTTTTTCATAGAATTTTAAAGAGTATTTTTTATCTGTTGGCTGAACCATAGATTCAAGCAGCATAGGAGCTTGTCCATCGTAGTCTTGAGTTATTTTATTTGTTAAGATACTGTATAGTCCATCAAATAATCGACCCATACTTGTGGCAGGAATACTGTTTTGAATCCTTATCTTTTTTAATATTTCTTGTTTTGTTGGCTCAAAGAATGTTTGTTCAATGTTGGCGTCCATGCTCATGACCAAGCCAATTCGTCCTATTTCATGGATTGCCTGTTCATTTCCAATTAGATCAATTGGTTTAATGGAACCTATACGGACAAAATCTTGGTAGTCACCAATTAAAAATTCAGCACCCCAGATCGTTTGATCTTTACCAAGACCAGTCCCATCCCATATGATACCAAAACATGGTCCGCTTAGTTCATGTTCAAACATGCAACTGGCCATATGTGCATGATGGTGATATATCTTGGTTATAGGGATGTCTAAACTTTGTGCATATAAAGTTGATGCATAATCAGGATGTTGATCACAGCCAGCTTGACGCGGCGTAATTTCGAAAAGGCGTTTATAGGTATCAAGAGCTTTAGTAAAGTGTTCCATAGTTTCAATTGTTTCCATGTTTCCAATATAAGGACTTATAAAAACATGATGATTTTTTCCCAGAGCAAAACTTCCTTTTTGATGAGCTCCTAGTGCTAGTAGTCCATCAACATCAAATGGTGTATGGATCACAATTGGTGCATATCCTCGACTCTTGCGGATAAAATATGGTTTATCATTTACGATTCGAATCAAGGAGTCATCACATCGATTTTCAATCTTTCGATCATGCAGCAGGAAAGAGTCCGCAATGTCTTTTAGTTTTATCAGGGCTTCTTCATTATCGATTAATACAGGTGTATCTGAAAGATTGGCACTTGTCATCACTAAAACAGGACATCTTTCCAATAATAAAATATGTAATGGACTATATGGTAAAAAGATTCCTAATTCTTTATTTTCGGATAGTTCTATGTATGAATTTGGATCTTTCTTTTTGCATAGTACTATAGGTCTTTCTTTGCTTATTAAAAAGCTTTCTTCAACAGAAGAGATATCTACCAATTCTTTTGCAGTTTGAATATCTTTTGCCATGATCGCAAAGGGCTTGGCTTCTCTTTGTTTTCTTTTCCTGAGTCGTAAAACAGCTTGTTTATTGTTGGCATCACAGGCTAGATGGATTCCTCCAATGCCTTTAATGGCAACGATCTTTCCTTCCTTTAAATCGTTTATAGCATTTTCTAATTCGTTTTCATCTTGTTTATTCCCTACATAAATGAGTTTTGGACCGCATTCTTTGCAGGCATTTGGCTGGGCATGATAGCGTCGATCTTGAATATCATGATATTCTTTGTCGCATTGTGAACAAAGTTTGAAATCAGACATTGTCGTATTTTTGCGATCATAAGGAATATCTTGAATGATCGAGTATCGTGGTCCACAATTTGTACAATTAATAAAAGGATAATGGTATCTACGATTATTTGGATCTAGCATTTCATGAATGCAGTCTTCACAAGGGGCAATATCTGGTGAAATGAGTGTCTGATGGATTCCATTTTGACTCTCTTTGATTTGAAAATCATTGAAAGATTCTATTGGACACTCTTCAATTTCGATATTTTCAATTTTAGAAAGCACAGGAGCCTGACTTTTTAACTGTTCTAAAAATATATCGGTATCTTTAGAATTACCTTGAATATGAATAATAATACCTTGGGCATCATTATACGCATATCCTTTTAGATTGTTTTGTAAGGCAAGACGGTGAACAAAGGGACGAAAACCTACTCCTTGTACGATGCCTTGTACTTGTATCTTAAGATGCTTCATGGAGCATTTGTTCGATCCTTTCTTTTAAATGATCAATAAATTCATTAAGCCCTTTCTTATCTTTTGTGCTGACTGAAAAGAAAGGGGCATTTGGATTGATGACATGATAATCATTTTGTACTCTTTCTAAATCAAAATCAAAATAAGGCAGTACATCTATTTTATTGATTACTAAGCAATCGGTATCGGTGAACATCAAAGGGTATTTTACGACTTTATCATCACCTTCAGGAACGCTAAGTATCGTAATACGCATATTTTCTCCAATATCAAATTCAGCTGGACAGACTAAATTGCCAATATTTTCAACGAGCAAAACATCGATAGAATCTAGTTTGAAGTCTTTTAATATATTTTGGATGCTCATAGCTTCGATATGGCAGGCTCCATCGGTATTTAATTCAACGCTTGGGACGTTCATTTCGGCAATTGTTTTGGCATCGATATCCGTTGTGATATCGCCTTCAATGACGCCAATTGAAAATGTATCTCTTAATTGTTCAATGATATTTTTGATCAAACTTGTTTTACCAGCTCCTGGCGAACCCATGATATTGATCAGTACAGTATGATGTTTTTTCAAAGTTTCTTTTACTTGATCAGAGACATCTTGATTCCAGTCCATGATCTGATGATATACTTTAATTTCCATATTATTCCACCTCAATGCTCTCGATAAGACATTCATTTCCTGAAAGACGTTTCAGATCAATGCTGTGACAAAAAGGACATTCAATATGTTTTCGATCAATCAAAGCTTCTTTATGACATTGATTACAATAGACTTTTAAAGGAATTTCTTTTACTTTGATCTGTACACCATGGCAAATTGTATCTTTTGCCAAAAGATCCATATACATTTGAATACACTCTGGCACAAAACCGGAAAATGGTCCCAGTACTAGACGAATTTCTGTTACCTTTTTTGCGTTTTTTGACTCAGCGATTTTAATGACATCTTTAAGAATGTGTTGTGTGATATCGATTTCATGCATAATGCCATTATACGCCTCAAAACTTGAAAAATGAATGGAAACCTCTTACAAATAGGAATATAATGAGAATCAGAGAGATCGTGGAGGGACGTTATGTTTTTGATACCGACATTAACAGGCATACCTCTTATTGGGGCTGTTTTGATTTATTTGATTCATAATGAAAAAATACGTGGATTAATCATTTATATAACGGCTGCTTTGATGATGGTCACAACTTTTTTTATGGTTGCAACATGGATCATAGATGGGCAAAATACATGGAGCTATTATGTGGATACAGTCTTTGTGGATCATCTTATGCAGATTGTTGAAATCTTATTGATGATTTTTATAATTTATATGAGCTTTAAATATAAAAAAAGATGGGTTTGTCTATTGTCGATCTTTCAAACACTTTTGGTTTTATGGGTCGAGTATACGATTCCTTTGGTTGAATCCACTCATACACAAGTTGATTCTTTAGCCCTTTTAATGTGCGTAATCTGTGCTGTGATTGGTGGCTTGATTGGGATTTATTCCGTTGGTTATATGAAAAGCTATCATGAAAATCATCGTGGGGTCCTTGATCGAAGTTCAATGTTTTTATCTTTGTTGTTTGTGTTTATGGCCGCAATGTTTGGCTTGGTGCTTTCATCCAATCTGATCTGGCTTTATTTCTTCTGGGAGATTACGAGTGTTATTTCTTTTTTGTTGATTGGATATACCAGGACGGAAGAAGCAATTGATAATAGTTTTAGAGCTTTGTGGATGAATTTGCTAGGTGGTGTAGGTTTTGCTCTGGCTATCTGGTTATGTGCGATGAGTTCTCATAGTGTACAGCTAAGTGTAATTGTTTCCAATGGAAATATGCTGGTAATTGGCTTATTGGCACTTGCTGGTTTGACAAAGAGCGCCCAGCTACCATTTTCAACATGGTTATATGGAGCGATGGTAGCTCCAACACCATCCAGTGCTTTATTACACAGTGCAACCATGGTCAAAGCAGGTGTTTATTTATTGATTCGATTAGCTCCTGCTTTAAATGGCACTCTATGTGGAAGTATGGTTTCTTTTATTGGTGGATTTACTTTTATCATGGCTAGTTTGATGGCAATAGCTCAAAATGATGCCAAAAAAGTTCTGGCATTTTCAACAATTTCTAATCTTGGTTTGATTGTAGCATGTGCTGGAATTGGTGTAGAACAAACGGTATGGGCAGCCATTTTCTTGATGATCTTTCATTCCGTCAGCAAATCTATGTTGTTTGAAGGTGTGGGAGCCACAGAAAACAGCATTGGATCACGTGATATTGAACATATGCATGGTTTGATTTTAAGATTGCCTAAATTAGCTTATATCATCGGTATAGGAATTGCTGGAATGTATTTAGCCCCTTTTGGTATGTTAATCAGTAAATGGGTTGCCTTAAAGGCCTTTGTGGATTCAGGGAATGTGTTATTAGTAATGTTTATTGCCTTTGGTAGTGCTTCAACGATGTTCTATTGGACCAAGTGGTTAGGAAAGTTGATCGCAATGCATAAGCCAAAGACACCGGATGAGGATAAAACTCGTAAAGATGAATATTTTTCTATGAATATTCTTTGTGGTATCATGATTTGTCTGTGTTTATTGTTCCCACTATTGGCAAAATATATTGTGAATCCAGTTGTTTTGACATTATTTGGATCAACGCATGATGTTTTATCCATGAGTGAGTTAACAACGATGGTCATAATGGTCTTCAGCATTTTAGTTGTACCAAGTGTTATGTTTTTGATTACAAGAACGGCGCCTAGAGATTATGTGCCTACTTATATGAATGGTATCAATACAGGGGATAATTCTCATTTTATTGACAGCATGGGAGAATCTAAGAAACTTTATCTTTCTAACTGGTATTTGCGTTTTGAGTTTGGCAGACGAAGATTGTTGAAACCTTCTCAAATTGTAGCTTCCAGCGTATTGATCGTATGTTTTGCGATACTTTTAGGAGGAATATTGTGATGAACCGGTTTATATCTTTGGCACTGTATTTGATTCTGGCTCCTTTTGTTGGAGCTTTGTTAGACGGGATAGATCGTAAGATCACAGCTCGCATGCAGGGAAGAAAAGGACCTTCAATCTTTCAGCCATTTTATGATCTGATTAAATTATTTTCAAAACAGATGATTGCGGTAAACAGTGTTCAATTATTGTTGAACTGCAGCTATTTAGTTTTCTTGGCAATTGCCGGTGGCATGGTGTTCTTTGGGACAGATATATTAATGAGCTTGTTTATTTTGTCGACTGCCGATATGTTTTTGATCTTGGCAGCCAGCAGTGATTCTTCACCGTATTCCAATATAGGAGCGAGTCGTGAAATGTTGCAGATGATGGCGTATGAACCTATGACGCTCTTGATTGCGGTAGGGTTTTATTTGGCAACAGGATCATTTCGTGTAGATGATATCATTCAACAAAGTACATCTGTAATTTTGATGATGCCAGGCTTATTTGTAGGTTACATCTTGATCATGGCTATCAAGTTAAGAAAATCGCCGTTTGATCTATCCACTTCTCATCATGCTCATCAGGAGGTCGTGAAAGGAATTACAACGGAGATGTCCGGGCCAACTCTAGCTATCATGGAAATTGGGGAATACTATGAGAAGATGTTGCTGCTGGCAGTGGTCGCCTTGTTCTTTATCAATTCCAACTGGTATAGCTGGATCATTGCGATCATAGCTTGTCTGGGTGTTTATTTTATAGAAATCGTCATCGACAATGTCAGTGCCCGCATCAACTGGAGATATGTATTGAATGTCTGTTGGTTAATTACGCTGTTGTGTGGCGGAATCAATATTTTGATCTTGATGTTGATATAGTGAGGTGAAGCGCAATGGAACATTTAAAAAAATCGCCTTGGATGCTGCATTATGATGCAAGCAGCTGTAATGGGTGTGATATAGAAGTTTTAGCTTGTACGATGCCTCGATTTGATATTGAACGATTTGGAATCATCAATACCGGAAATCCTTTCCATGCGGACATACTATTAATTACCGGCGGTGTGAATGCTCAAAGTGCTGAAGTTGTGAAGCAGATTTATTCACAGATGCCGCATCCCAAAGTTGTGGTTGCGGTTGGAATCTGTGCCTGCACAGGCGGTGTTTTTAAAGATTGTTACAACATCTTAGGTGGTGTGGATAAAGTTATTCCTGTTGATGTGTATGTACCAGGTTGTGCAGCTAGGCCACAGTCAATCATTGATGGTGTCTTAAAAGCTGTTGATATATTAGAAAAGAAAAGGGAGGCTGTTGAGCATGAGTGATCGTATCATTCAATCAAACAAAGAAGAATTATATGCCTCCTGCATAAAACGAAAGATGGAAGGATGGCGTTTGGCACAGATTTGTGCGGTAACAATAAATGATGGTTTTGAAATGAGCTATACCTTTGTCAAAGATTCTGATATGGATACTTTACGTATTTGTTTAAAGGAAGATGAACCCATTTCTTCAATTACGCAAATTTATCCTTGTGCTTTTTTACAGGAAAATGAAGCAGCTGAACTATTTGGCGTCCATATTGAAAATATTACTATGGACTATAAACACAAACTATATCGTATAGAAGCAGATACACCTTTTAAAGCGAAGGAGGATGCATAATGGCAAAGCGAAGTGTCATTCCTTTTGGTCCTCAACATCCTGTACTTCCTGAACCGATTCATTTGGATCTGGTCTTAGAAGATGAAGTTGTAGTGGAGGCAATCCCAAATATTGGTTTTGTGCATCGAGGACTTGAAAAGCTGGTAGAAACAAAGGATTATAGACAATATGTATATATAGCTGAAAGAGTATGTGGTATCTGTAGCTTTGGGCATGGCTTAGGGTATTGTGAGAGCATTGAACATATGATGAATATTGATGTACCTAGACGTGCTAAATATTTAAGAACTTTATGGATGGAATTAAGTCGAATCCATTCGCATTTATTATGGTTGGGTCTATTGGCAGATGCTTTGGGATTTGAGGCTTTGTTTATGCAAAGCTGGCGCCTGCGTGAAAAAGTATTGGATCTATTTGATATGACCACAGGAGGAAGGATCATATTTTCTGTAAATCAGGTAGGTGGTGTATTAAAAGATATCGATCCATCCATGTTAAAAATTATTGATCAGACATTAACGGATATGGAAAAAGAGTTAAAGCCAATTACCAGAACATTCTTAGAGGATCGTCTTGTCAATTCTCGTTTACGTGGATTAGGTGTCTTAAGCAAAGAACAGGCCTATATAGCGGGAGCCTGTGGCCCAATGTTACGTGCCAGTGGTGTTCCATATGATTCAAGAGAGACAGGGTATGCGGCTTATTCAGAATTAAATTTTGGACCGATCATTGCGATTGAAGGGGATTCATATGCGCGAGTGAAGGTTCGCCTTGCGGAAATCATGCAGTCTTTTGAGATTTTGCATGAATTGATTTCAAAGATTCCACAAGGTGAGATATCTGTTCCAGTCAAAGGCAATCCTAAAGGAGAGTGCTTTATTCGTATTGAACAGCCCCGCGGGGAAGCTATATATTATACAAAAGGGAATGGAACAAAATATCTAGATCGTTTCCGTTTACGTACCCCGACAACATCCAATATTCCGGCTATGTTGGATCTGTTAAAGGGATGTCAATTAGGGGATGTTGCCTTGTTGATCCTTACGATCGATCCTTGTATCAGTTGTACAGAGAGGTAAGTTCATGAAACCAACAAAGATGTTTGTATTTACCCGTCAAATTATGGAGAATCTTGTATCAAAACCGGTAACAGAAGAGTATCCTTTTAAACAGTCCAATTATGCCGAACGAATGAGAGGGCATATTGAAATAGATATTGAACAGTGTATCTCTTGCACTCTTTGTGCTCAGAATTGTCCTCCTGGAGCAATTCAAGTGGACAGGCAGAAGGGAACATGGAGCATTGATCGCTTTGATTGTGTGCAATGTGGAAACTGTATCAATGTCTGTCCTAAAAAGTGTTTGCATATGAAAAAAGGGTATACTATGCCGGATACCCAAAAGAATACAGAAATATATGTACGCCCTGTAAAAAAACAACAATTTCCACAGGCAAAAGAAGACTGTGTTTATTGTGGTTTATGTGCCAAGAAATGTCCTAAGCAGGCTATCAATGTTGATCGAACACAAAAACTATGGCAACTGGATAAGAATGCTTGTGTAGGCTGCACACTTTGTATGAAGACGTGTCCAAAACATTGTATCGAAATGATTGAAGAATAAAGGTATTTTTAAATGCAGGAAGTAATTGATCAATCAATTAAAAATATAGATAAAATTGAAGCATATTTTAAAAGAGTCAATAGCAAGTAATAGCTGGTTGACTCTATTTTTATAGGATTAATTCCGTGATATATACGGCAATACAAGCACCTATCGCAACCGTTAGCAACCCTTTTTCTTTATATGCCAGAATCAAGGCAACAATTGTTCCGGCTAAGCTTGGTATCAAATTTTGGGAAGCTGTAAATATAGCGGGGAAAGTCATAGCGCCTAAAACAGCATAAGGCACATAAAATAAGAATGATTTAATAAAAGGGCTTTTCAATTCTTTTTGAAAGAACGTTAACGGGATCATACGAATGAGATAGGTGGTAATAGCCATGGTTAAAATATAGGGTAGATATTTACTCATGTTCGATCTCCTTTACCGGGAAAAAGTAAGCCCCAAGTCCAGCAGCCAGAATCGTACAAAGGATGATCACAAATCCGCTGGATATTTCTATTACAGGTTTGATGAATTCAAAGAAACAGCTAAGAATGATGGAGAAGATCAAAACTTTTCGTACATTCTTTAATTTTTTGGCTGGAGGAATAATGATGGCTAAAAACATGCCATAAATCGCAATGCCTAAGGCGTTTCGTAATGTTTCTGGCATCAGTGCGGTCGCTGACCCACCAATAAATGTTCCTAAGGTCCAACAAAAAACAGGGAAAAGGATTAAACCAAGCATATAATTTCGACCAACTCTTTCATAGGTTGAGCTGGCCAAGGCAAAAATTTCATCAGTAATTCCAAAAGAAATGAAAGCACGATCCAAGGTGCTCATTTTCTTATCAATTTTTTGCGATAAAGATAAAGACATCAAAGCATATCTTAAATTGATGATAAATTGTGACATAGCTAGTTCCATTAGAGGAGCTGCTTCTAATATTAATATCAATCCATTAAATTGACCGGCACTTGTTAAATTGGTCAATGAAATGACAACAGCTACTTCCACAGGAATGCCAGATGATACGCACATCATGCCAAAGGTAAAGGACACTGAAAGATAGCCTAAACCAATGGGAACACTATCTTTTAGTCCTTGAATAAAACGATTTTCAACCACTTCCATTTACACTCATCTCCGTTTAGTTATTATAGCTTAGCTATTTGAAGAATTAAATATTATTCTAAATTAAAAGCGCTTACATGATATAATGGAGTGGCAAATAGGAGTGAAGCAGTATGAAAAAATATATAATCGCAATCGATCAGGGAACGACAAGCACACGTGCTATTGTTTTTGATCGAAATCAAAATATTGTAAAAATTGCACAAAAGGAAATAAAAAACAGCTTTCCTGAACCAGGATGGGTCGAACAGGATGCCAATGAAATATGGCTTTCCACATTAAGTGTTTTAGCACAATTATTTCAAGGACATGATATTAAACCACAAGATGTCATGAGCATTGGAATCACAAATCAAAGAGAAACTACAGTTGTCTGGGATAAGACAACTGGATTGCCGGTTTATAATGCAATCGTTTGGCAATCTAGACAAACAGCTTCGATCGTAGATCGATATCGTAATACACCTAAAGAAAAAGTTATTAAAGCAAAAACCGGTCTTGTGCTTGATCCTTATTTTAGCGCCAGCAAGATTCGCTGGATATTAGAAAATGTCGAGAATTTACCTCCTGTAGAAAATTTATTATTTGGTACGATTGATACGTGGCTGGTTTGGAAAATGACCAATGGAGCAGTTCATGTCACGGATGTAACCAATGCCTCGAGAACGTTATTGTTTAATATCCATACTCTGGAATTTGATGATGAATTATTACAGATTTTTGATATTCCTAAATCTATGTTACCAAACATAGTAGATACATCGGATGTCATAGGGAATATAGATCCTATGTTCTTCTTTAATTATTCCTGTCCAATTGGAGCCATTGTTGGAGATCAGCAGGCTGCCTTGTTTGGACAATCTTGTTTTGATAGAGGAGATGTAAAGAATACCTATGGAACAGGTGGTTTTCTTTTAATCAATACTGGAGAAGAACCAATCATTTCAAAATATGGCTTATTGTCAACTGTGGCATGGCGAATCAATGGAAAAGTTAATTATGCCTTGGAAGGAAGTATCTTTGTATCCGGCAGTTTGATTCAATGGTTACGTGATGGTTTAAAATTATTCCAGGATGCTAGTCAGACAGAAGAAATCGCAACAAGTGTTGATTCCTGTAATGGGGTCATGATCATCCCTGCATTTACAGGTTTAGGTGCTCCTTACTGGAATGAAAAATGCAAGGGAGCTATTTTTGGACTGACACGAGGTACAGACATTCGCCATATTGTTCGTGCAGCTTTGGAGTCTATGGCTTATCAAAGCAAAGATCTTATCATTGTAATGGAAGAGGAGCTTCAAGAAAAGATTCATGAAATCAAGGTCGATGGCGGTGCCAGCAAAAACAATTTCTTATTACAGTTTCAAAGTGATATCCTGGAAATTCCTGTAATTCGTTCACAATTTAGTGAGACAACGGCATTGGGAGCTGCAAGACTTTCTGGCCTTAGTACTGGTATGTATACCATGGATGATTTTAAAGAAGTTGAAACAACACGTTTTATGCCAAAACGGACACATGAATCGGTTGAAAAATTATATGATGATTGGAAGCGAGCTGTAAAAAGCTGTATGAGTTATTAATAAAAAGCGGTTAATCGTTATATCCTAGAAATGCGATTTTTAGACACCAGGAAAATAAAAAATGGTATGGGGCAATGTTAAGCGTTTCAAAGCGAAAATTAGGAATATCATCGGATGAAATTGTGGAGATTTTAGATTTACGAAATAGTTTTGAAAAAGTAGAAAAAATAGTAGATCACAAAAAATATTATCCTGGATGGCATATGAATAAAAAGTATTGGTATACCATCATTTTAGATGGGTCTATTTCTTTAAAAGATATATATAAATGTATTGATGAGAGTTATCAAATGACAAAATAATCAAGTAACTTCAAAAGTGATCTATATTTACATATATACAAAGATTTGATAGAATAACTAAAAAATAAAGAGGAGAAATTATTATATGGACCCAGACCCGAATTCTATTGGTTTACAAGTATTACTTATTGTTGTATTAACTTTGGTTAATGCGTATTTTGCAGCTAGTGAGATGGCAATTGTTTCAGTCAGTAAAACAAAGATCCATCATTTGAGTGAACAGGGAAATAAAAAGGCAAAATTGGTAGAAGAGCTTTTAGAACAACCTACAAATTTTCTTTCAACGATTCAAGTTGCGATTACTTTGGCTGGTTTCTTTAACTCAGCAAGTGCTGCAACTGGTATATCTGTTATTTTTGCAGATTTTTTAAATCAATTATCAATACCTTATGCAGATACAATAGCAATGGTGTTGATTACAGTTTTGATTTCTTTTATTACATTGATTTTTGGTGAGTTAGTACCTAAACGAATAGCGTTACAAAAGCCAGAGATGTTTTCAATGTTATGTGCTAAACCGATTCTTTTTATTAGTAAGATTGCCAGTCCTTTTATCAAGATTTTATCATGGTCTACCAAAATGGTTTTGCGTATTTTTCATATCAAAGATGAAAATGTGGAAGAATCTCTATCACGAGAAGAAATACGTGCCTTACTGGAATCAGGACAGGAAAACGGAGCCATTAACGAGAATGAAACAGACATGATTAGTAATGTTTTTGATTTTGATGACTGTTTGGCTTGCGATATTATGACACCACGTACTGATGTATATTCCATTGATATTAATGATCCGCTGGATGAAAATCTTGATCGTTTAATGACAATGCAGTATACAAGAGTTCCAGTTTATGATGATTCAATTGATAACATTATTGGAATCTTAAATATGAAAGATTTTGTGATTGAAGCCAGAAGAAATGGTTTTGATAATGTAGATATAAATAAAATTTTACGTAAACCCTATTTTGTTTTGGAAACAAAAAGTGTGAATGATCTTTTTAAAGAACTGCAGGGAGCACACCAACATATCGCAATTTTGATTGATGAATATGGTGGGTTTTCAGGTATTGTAACGATTGAAGACTTGATCGAAGAAATAATGGGAGACATTGAAGATGAGTATGACCGAGATACGGAACCTAAGCTTCGTAGATTGGATGTCAATAACTACATTATCGATGGAAATTATGCTTTGGAAGATTTATCGAATAAATTAGATATAGATTTTGGAGATACCGAATTTGAGACATTAAGTGGTTTTGTCTTAGATTTATTAGGAGAAATTCCTATGGATGACTCACAGCATGTTGTTTCATATAAAAACTGTATCTTTAATATTTTAGGAATCAAATCCAATCGAGCAACAAAAATAAAATTAACTTTAGTAACTGAGAACAAGAATTAATTTTTGTTCTCTTTTAATTTTATACATAGAAGTGATACTATAAAAATATTATGGAAAAGGGGTATGATCTTTATGGATTCGTATAAGGTAATTATTTTTGATTTAGATGGAACTTTATTTTATAAAGATCAAATGATCTCTGACAATGCAGCTAAGAAAATCATAGAACTAGAAGAAAAAGGAATTGTCATTGGCTTGGCAACGGGACGATTTTTAAATGAGTTAGATAGTTTTATTGAACAGCTCCAACTTAAAAAGTATCAAGGTTTTGTGATTTGTGCCAATGGAGCTGAGGTGATTGATTTAGCTGGTGGAAACCAACATAAGTTTTCTCTATTATCCAAACAAGAATGTTATGAACTGATTCATCTGGCAAAACAATATAAACTAATTTCATATATTCATGAAGATAACGATTATCATGTTTTTGTGCCAGGAGCACTTAAAAAGATATACAAAAGGATGGAAATGCTTTTTTCTCGAATTAATATTCCATTTTTTCAGGCCGCTTCAAGATTAAAATTAGAAAATAATATTGTTTTACATAAGGATGAATATGAAAAAATCTGTTTTGTGGGAAACCATAAGTCATTAGTGGAATTTGAGGAAAAAGTGAAATTATTGAATTTAGATTATGCCTATTATCCATCTTCCATGCACTCTTTAGAAATTGTAAAACAAGGCATAAGTAAGTTTATCGCAAGCTATTGGTATTTGGCTCGGAAAAAAATTTCGTTAAAAGAAGTTATTTTCTTTGGGGATGGTGGAAATGATGATGAGCTTATAAGTAATGTTGGCTTAGGAATCGCAATGAAAAATGCGCTGGATTCGACAAAGCGAGCAGCGCATCGAGTAAGTCAATATACCAATCGTCAAGACGGAGTATATAAAGAGTTATCGGATTTATTTAATTAATCATATCTTTTTAAAATATGTTGATTGATCAACATGAAGATTGCTTCTACAATCAACGCAATACCAAGAATCTGCATGATGATTGATAGAGATTGAATTGGTTGAGACAATAGAATAACACCTGTAATCAATACAAGGATTGAAAAGATCAAACTAATATTCCAACGTGGATATCCAAAATCTTTTAAAATCAAAGATTTTTGCATATGAACAATTGAATTAATGATTAAGATGATTCCAACTAAGATTGGTAACATTGCCAAAATACTTTCAGGACTAAAGACCATCAAAATACTAATTAAAAGTCCGGGAACTCCAATAAAGAGTGGACTTAAACTTGTTGATATACGTTGCACAAAATATGTGTATAATAAATAGCCACTAAAGAGTAAGGCAATTATTCCGAATACACGGATGGTCATGGTTAGTATAGTTACGTTGAATAAACAAATTAATAATCCGAATACAATATAGGATATTGCCAGCATGTTAATTTCTTTATCGGAAGGCTTTAAAAAATAATTCATAAGTCTACCTCCTTCTAGTTTCATTATACTCTATTCTTGAAAAAAAGGCGTTACATTTGCCCATAGTTTTACTTTTGCGCTATACTAGGAAAAAAGGAGTGGTTTATTATGAAAACAGCAATTGTAATGGATAATGGATTTGAAGAACTAGAGGCTATGGGGCCTATTGATATGTTAATTCGTGGAGGATTGGATCTGGATATCGTCAGCATTCCTGGAACCAGTGTTACAGGACGTTCTGGTGTTACGATCACCAATGTCATTCCTTTTGACGGGTATGATTTTTCTAAGGTAGATTGTTTGATCATTCCTGGAGGACCACATTATCAAAAATTAGAAAAAAATGAAGAAGTATTGGATTTGATCAAAACATTTGCCAATGAAAAAATCATTGCGGCAATCTGTGCAGCTCCTACATTACTTGGACATTTAGGTTTATTAAAAGGAAAGAAATATACTTGTTTTACCAGCATGAATGAAGATTTTGGAGGAGAGTATATTGATCAATATGCTGTTGTGGACGGAAACATCATTACGGGAAAAAGTGCGGCAGCTTGTGTTGATTTTGGCTTTGCGATCTTAGAAAAACTGGGTGGAAAAGAATTGGCAGACAAGGTAAAAGAATCTGTTTATTATGCATCCTCTAACTAAGTATTTTTACGATTCAAAAAAAGATCATCAGACGGGATGTATTGGTTTAGAAGTCGAACATTTTATCATTCATAAAGACACAGGCTTGCCAATGCCTTATCATGAGATTTCTAAATTAATGGATTACCTTGCTCCTTATTTTTCTAAGAAAATCTATGAAGAAAAAAATTTAATTGCCTTGGAATCTGAACAGGCTTTGATTACTTTAGAGCCAGGGTGCCAGTTGGAGATTTCTATTACTTGTTTACATGATTTAGATATGATCCAGAATATTTATCAAAAATATATGGATCTTATCCAAGATTATCTAAAAAAGAGCGATTATCGTATTGTGTATAGTGGTGGTTTACCAACTGTAGCAGCCAATCAAGTTCAATGTATTGATAAAAAACGTTATGAATTCATGGAACAATATTTTTTAAAGAGTGGAACACGTGGTTTAGAAATGATGAAAGCTACGGCAGCTGTTCATGTTTCGATTGACTATGCTGATGAAAAAGATTTTGTGAAAAAATATCGCATGGCAAATATACTTCACCCAATTTTTGCCTTTCTATGTTCGAATACTAAAAATTATGCAGGCAAGGAAAACCATGATATTTTATTGCGCGATGATATTTGGCAGCATACAGACCCATCCCGTTGTGGAATCATACCTTCTTTATTTGAAGAAAACTTTGGATTTCAGTCCTATACTGACTGGATATTAAGGGTTCCTTTGATCTTGATGTATGATGGAAATGAATTTGTATCTGTCAAAGATCAAACCTTGGAAGAAGTGGCTCAAAAAGAAGGATGGTCTAGATCTTATATATCTCACTATCTTTCTATGTCTTTTTTAGATATTCGATTAAAACAATTTATTGAGATTCGAAGTGCAGATGCTATGCCGATTGAATATACGATTGCCTATTGCGCATTGATCAAAGGCTTATTCTATGATCTTGAAACGGTAGAAAAATATTTGAGATTAACAAATTCTATTAACGATATCAAACAGACAAAAGCAAATATTCGAAAAAATGGTTGGGATAGCGAAGTCTATCAAAACAATATTCAAGATTTATGTTTTGAATTGATTCAGGATGCAAAAAAAGGTTTAAATCCACAGGAAAAACAGAATCTTGAACCATTAATAAAATTAATTGAGAATAGATCTCATATTTATAAGGAAACAAATTATGAATTACGCATTGAAAATGAAGAATTACATCGATGAACATCGCATTGAAAGCAAAGAGAGTGCATTGAAGACAACAATGACCATTCAGGCAAGTGAATTGAATGCCGGTGGACCTAATTACACACGTACTTTACATATTCCTAAATTCTATACTCAGGAAGATAAGAAAAGATTTGAATCGATCGTTGATACGATGTATCAAATTTTTTCCAAGGTTATTAAGGCTTATCAAAGTGATGAAGAAATACGAAAGCTTTTTGGCTTTTCAAAAGAATTGGAAGAATTGATCTTATTAAAACCACGCTATGACTCATTGATTCCTATTTGTCGTGTGGATATCTTTTATGATGAGAAGACAAAAGAATTTGGATTCTGTGAGTTTAATACAGATGGAACAAGCGCAATGAATGAAAATAAACGCTTGAATGAGTTTTTATCGTTGAACAATGCGTTTATGGCTTTGGATACAGATTTTGAAATCATGGAACTTGTAAATACTTGGGTGGATGTCTTTCTAAAGATTTGTCATACAGATCCAAAACTAAAAGAAAAACCCAATATTGCCATCGTAGATTTCTTGGATAAGGCATATTTAAATGAATTATATGTTTTTGAACGAGTTTTTAAAGAAAAAGGATATCAATGTGAAGTTGTGGATATTCGTAATCTTGAATATCGAAATCATAAATTGTGGTCTACAAAAAGCGGTATGCAGCTAGATGTGATTTATCGTCGTGCTGTCACAAAGGATGTGATGGAAAATTTAGAACTTGTCAAAGATTTTATTGATGCGATCAAGGCAGATGATGTATCGATCATTGGTGCCTTTCAAACACAATTGATCCATCATAAATGCATCAATCAAGTTTTGTTAGATCCTTTGATGCAGAAGTATTTCACTCAAGAAGAAGTGGCATATATCGAAAAACATTTACCAAAGACTTATGATTTGACAAAAGATGTAGCAGATATGATCAAAGAGGATAAAAATCAATGGATCATTAAACCAAAGGATTCATATGCCGCAAAAGGCGTATGGGCTGGTGTTGATCTAAATACAGAAGAATGGAAACATGAAGTAGAGCATTGGATCGATAAAGATTACATTGCCCAGGAGTATATCACACCATATAAAACAGAAAATATTGATTTGGTAAATTATGATGATTATCAAATGTACTCAAATCTTACAGGTTTATATGTTTATGATGGCCAATTTGCCGGTGTATATTCTAGATTGAGTGATTCAGGTATCATTTCAACACAATATAATGAAAAGACCGTACCGACGTTATTCATAAAGGAGGAATCGTAAATGATATATTCAAAGATAACTGAATTGATTGGGAATACACCACTTGTTGAATTAACAAATCTTGAAAAAGAAGAAAATCTAGACGCAAGAGTTATCGCAAAAGTGGAGTTCTTTAATCCAGCCGGAAGCATTAAAGATCGAATTGCCTTAGAAATGATTGAAGAAGCTGAAAAACAAGGTTTGATCAAAAAGGGAGCAACCATCATTGAACCTACAAGTGGAAATACGGGTATTGGACTTGCCTGTGTCGCAGCAACAAAAGGCTATAAAACAATTTTAACGATGCCAGAAACAATGAGCATTGAAAGAAGAAATCTGTTAAAAGCATATGGAGCTAAGGTTGTATTAAGCCCAGGTTCAAAAGGAATGCAGGGTGCTGTAGATATGGCAAATGAGCTCGCAAAAGAGATTGAAAATAGTTTTATTCCAAGTCAGTTTGAAAATCCAGCAAATCCTAATACGCACTATAAGACAACAGGTCCAGAGATTTGGAAAGAAACGGAAAGAAAGATCGATATTCTTGTAGCCGGCATAGGAACGGGTGGAACGATTTCTGGAATTGGAAAATATTTAAAAGAAAAAAATCCTGAAATTCAGATTGTTGGTGTTGAACCAGCTTCTTCTCCATTATTAACGGAGCATAAAGCAGGACCACATGGAATTCAGGGAATCGGAGCTAATTTTGTTCCAAATACATTAAATACAAAGATTTATGATGAAATCTTAACGGTAAAAGATGAAGATGCTTATAAAACTGGAAGAATGATGGCCCATAAAGAAGGCATGTTAGTCGGTATTTCTTCTGGAGCCAGCGTTTATGCAGCAATGCAGCTGGCAAAAAGAGAAGAAAATAAAGGTAAGATGATCGTAGCCATTCTTCCAGATACTGGGGAAAGATATTTGTCCACTCCGATGTTTGAATAGTTTAAAAAGATCCTTTCGAGGGTCTTTTTTTATTAACTGGTATGAATAAACAATATAATCGCAAAAAGAGTCAATATCAATATCCATAAAGATTTCTTTTCAGGATATACAAATCTTTGGTTGTAGTAAGCAGCTAATCCAATAAAAATCAAAAAGAGAATAAGATACATATTTTGATTTGGATTGAAAGTATATATGATCAATGGAAATATAGAAATAGCTAAACTAACATTTTTGAAAAACAGTAATTTCTTAGAGCCATGAATACTGCCTATGCTTCGATAATGCCAGTAGGAAAATATACCTGAATATATCAAACCAAAAATCCATATAGTCCAACTCAAATGACAGATTTCATTGAAGAAATAATCTCTAATGAAACCAATCATATAAACACATATGGCATATATAGCAAATACAGATATAAAATGTTTTAAATACTTACTAATTTTCTGTTTCATCTCATGAATAGAATACCATTCCCAATAAAAATCAGGTGTAAAAAATATTTAACGATGAAATTAAAGAAACTATGCTTCTTTAGTTATTAAATACTATAATAATATTTGGTGATTTTATGCATAAAAAAGAATATATACTCATAGGAAGTGTGTTGACTTGCAAAGTGGTTTCATCATTTCTTATCGCTTATCTATATCAAATTTTAGATTCATATTTAATAAAGATAATAATTCAAAATGTTGCGAATGTTTTATCGATATGTGTAACTTTATTGGCGATTAAGGTGAGTAAAAAGTCATTGCGAGATTTTGGTTTGTTTACAGATGATTTATTTAAACAAATTTTAATTGGCTTGGTTGTTGGTTTTATTTTGGTAGTGCTCTTGCAGGATCTATCTTTTTTAGAAGCTTCACCAAATTTATATGATATCTTTAGTATGATGTTAGTTGGCTTTTCAGAAGAATTATTATTTAAAGGTTTTCTGTTTACGATGATTTACGAGCTCAGTGGTTCAAGATTAAAGGTAGTATTCATACCTTCTATAGTTTTTGGAATTTGGCATTTTCCAGTTGGACAAAGTATTGATCAGGTGATTGGCACTACGATAATAGGACTTATTTATTCGGGAATGCGTTCCTTATACTTTAGAACAGATAAAGAAATTGGGATTATTCCTTTATCGATTTTTCACTGGATGCATAATATTTTTATCTTATAAGATTTTTTAATTCATTGAACAAGCCCAAAGTATCCTCTTTATCAAATAAATTGAAGATAAATGTGGTTTTATTTGTCAGAAGTTGAATATAATATGGTTTATCTTTATAGAGATAGGCAGTACAATTCCCAATTCCTTCTAGGCTTGTTTTTCCAACTAAAAAAATATTTGTTTCTGTTCCAATCTTGATGCTATTTCGACGAGGTATATTATTTTCATAAAATTGAATAGATGTAATATCTTCTAGTTTTATGCTGGAAGACATATCACCTAGAAACATTAAATAATCATTTTGTATCTTAATTTCATAGGCATTACCTTTGACTCCTTTTGTATGGGAGTCATAAAGAATAAATCCATATACTGAACAATATAAAGTTATAATTCCAACTATAAATGCAAGAATAATTCTTTTTGTCGTCTTTTCCATTGTGATCACTCTTTTCTATCCTGGATTCAGATGTAAAAAAATATGTTTACATTATTAATATAGTCCATTATATTGGTGTTGAAAAGATGATTGATATAGAATCTTTTATAGGGGTACTTTGTATGTTAAATTGTATATTATATTTGGCTGTATAATAGGAGCTATTTTTGGACAAGGAATGCTACATAATGATCGTATGATGATTCTATTTGCCATTGGTTTGGTACTTGCGGTTATTGTATTGATAAAGGTAAAGAAATTAAAATAGGTTAACGTTATTAAAAATTAGTGATAGATAAGAGTGGTAAATTCACTTAATATCTATCACTTTATTTATTTAAGGTTGATTAAATAATTTTCAAGAATATAATATAAGAGTTTTGAGAGGGATGTGGATATGAGTAGTAAATATACAATGGATATGTGCAATGGGCCTTTATTGAAGAAAATCATATTATTTGCGATTCCTTTAATGTTATCTGGTGTGTTGCAACTATTATTTAATGCAGCAGATGTGATTGTTGTTGGAAGATTTACCGGCAATGAAGCTTTGGCAGCTGTTGGTTCAACAAGTTCGCTTATTAATTTATTGATCAATTTATTTGTGGGTGTGTCTGTAGGTGCTAATGTTTTATTAGGGAAACACATTGGTGCTAGAGATGAGGAAAATGCTTCAAAGACAGTCCATACAGCGGTAACTTTTGCTCTTGTTGTAGGGATTGCCATGATCTTTGTAGGATTCTTTTTATCACGACCACTTTTGGAATTAATGGGTACGCCAGAAGATGTTATAAATCTATCGGTTTTGTATATGCGAATCTATTTTGTTGGTATGCCAGCATTTATGTTTTATAACTTTGGGGCTGCGTTATTAAGAGCAGTTGGAGATACAAAGCGCCCTTTATATTTTTTAACTTTAGCAGGTATCATAAATGTTATTTTTAATTTGATTTTTGTAATTGTATTTCACATGGGAGTTGCTGGTGTCGCATTGGCAACGATCATTTCAGAAGGAATCAGTGCTTTTCTTGTATTCCTTTGTCTAAAAGGAGCGGATGGCGTTCTTCATCTTGATCACAGGAGTTTGAGCTTTCATAAAGATGTCGCAATACAGATGATGAAGATTGGGTTACCGGCAGGACTTCAAGGATGTATCTTCAGTGTGTCAAACGTATTGATTCAATCAAGTGTAAACTCTTTTGGTTCAATCGCAATGGCAGGAAATACTGCTTCAGCTAATTTAGAAGGATTTGTATATAATGCGATGAACTCTTTATATCAGACTTCTTTAAGCTTTACATCACAAAACATGGGTGCTAAGAAATATAAACGTGTAGATAAGATTTTGATTGAATGTTTAGTTATCGTTATGATCGTTGGTATCGTAATGGGTGGAGGAGCTTATTTAATCGGTACGAGCTTGTTATCTATCTATTCAAGTGATCCACAAGTAATTTCTTATGGTTTGTTGAGAATGTCTTTGATCTGTGTTCCTTATTTCTTATGTGGAATGATGGATGTATTTGTTGGATCTCTTAGAGGCATGGGATATTCTGTTATGCCAATGTTAGTCTCTTTGACAGGAGCTTGTTTATTTAGAATCATATGGATCTTTACAATTTTTGCGACGAATCGAAGTTTATTTGTTTTGTATTTTTCATATCCGGTATCCTGGGCATTAACCGCAACCGCTCATTTGATTTGTTATATGATTGTTCGAAAGAAAGTTTTCAAATAAGTTCTATTTAGATATTTAGGGAATGAAACAACAAAATGGTTCGTTCCTTTTTATATAAATTCGTTTACATTTATTTCATTCAGGCGTAATATATAGATGCATAAAATAAATCTTCAGGGCAGAGTGAAATTCTCGACCGGTGGTATAGCCCACGAGCCGTAAGGTTGATTCGGTGCAACTCCGAAGCCGACAGTATAGTCTGGATGAAAGAAGATGCTTTTTTTGTACATTTTTATAGACAAAAGATGCACCTAGAAGAGTTATTTTAGGCGCATTTTTCTTTGTTTATGGAGGTGTTGTGTTTATGAATAGTCGTACAAAGAAAATTACTACAATAGGAATGATGTGTGCCATGGCCATGGTCATGAATCTATTGCTGCACTTTCCAATCATTCCAGCTGTTTCTTTTTTGAACTATGATCCTAAAGATATTGTCATAGTTATCGCAAGTTTTATCTATGGTCCATTTAGTGCTTTTGTGATGAGTGCTATTTGTGCCGTGTTGGATGTTATGTTGCGTGGAGGAACTATCTTAGATATTTTGATGAATATGATCGCAACATGTATGTTTTCTTGTGTGGCGGGTGCAATTTATAAAAAAGAGCATACAAAAAAAGGTGCTTTGATTGGACTAGGTACAGGTATCATCTTAACAACTATCAGCATGCTTTTATGGAATTACATCATTACACCAATTTATTTTGGGATTTCAAGAGAAGCCGTTGCGGCTATGTTGATTCCTGGTATTCTTCCATTTAATTTAATTAAATATGGAATTAATGCAGGAGCAAGTTTATTTTTGTATAAACCAGTCGTTGGGGCATTGCGAAGTTCTCATTTGGTCATGACAGAAGAAAAACCACACGAAAAATCAAATGAAATGGTTGTTTTAGGTGCTTTTATTGTTATATCATTAGTTATGTTAATACTGGGATATCAGGGGATTATTTAAAAGGAGAAAATCATGAACTTTTTAGAAGCTAAGAAAATAATGGATGAAAAATTAGGTGATTGGAAAATCATGGCTTTGGCTAGCTGTGTGGATAATTATCCTATGGTAAGAAATGTAAGTTGTGTATTCTATAATGATAAGATTTATTTTAAAACCGATAAAAACTTTAGAAAGACACAGCAATTATTTAAAAATCCTCAAGTTGCGATGTGTTTTAATGGTGTTCAAGTTGAAGGAAAGGCAGTCAACAAAGGCTTAGTCGTAGATGAGCCAGGAAGAATATTTGAAAAGAAATACAAAGAATTTTTATGGCAGAGCTATAATGCATATTCGCATGTCGACACAGAAATCTTGATTGAAGTCACTCCAGAGTTTGTTGAAATTTGGGATGAAGATCAAGACCGTAAAGCGTTCCAGATTTTTATTGATTTTAAAGATCAAAGTGTTGAATACAAACCATATGACTAATCTTGAAACAAAACGTTTGATCTTAAGAAACTGGAAGAGTGAAGATAAAGATTCTCTGTATGAACTTGCCAAAGATCATGAAATCGGGCCAAGATGTGGCTGGTTACCGCATAAAGATGTTAATGAAAGCTTGAATATCATTTGTAATGTATTTGATGAAAACACATATGCCATTGTATTAAAAGATACCAATCAAATTATAGGATGCATTAGTCTGATGTTTAAAGATAAAGCAAATCTTTCCATTTTAGAAGATGAAGCAGAATTAGGATATTGGATTGGAAGACCATATTGGAATCAAGGTTATGTCAGTGAAGCGGCAAAAACTTTGATTCGTTATGGCTTTGAGTCGTTGCATTTATCTAAAATTTGGTGTCTGAATTTTTCGGACAATCTGGCTTCGGCAAGGGTCAAAGAGAAATTAGGCTTTAAACATGAATACATAATTCCAAATAAATTTGTTTCGGCATTAAATGTTTATAAAGAGGATAGAGTTGCACTATTGACAAGAGCAATGTGGGAGAAGTTATGATTCGATTGTTGTTTGTACGTCATGGACAGACGGAATTTAATGTAAAAAAGCGAGTACAGGGATGGTGTGATTCGCCTTTGACACAGGAAGGAATCAAGCAGGCAGAATCTTTGATAGATGTATTAAAGGAAGTGGATATTTGTGCAGCTTATAGTTCAACTTCTGAAAGATGCAGGGATACATTGGATATTATTTTAAATGATCGGGATATTAAAAAATATGATCGAAAAGGCTTAAAGGAAATTCATTTTGGATTAGCTGAAGGAGAGCGTATTGAAAAAGTATTTCCTAATGGAACGGCCAATTTAAGCGGATATCAAGATATACAAGGTGAAAGCAAACAACAGGCTTTAAAACGTTTTGAAGATGAAATTCATTCAATCGTTTCTCTGTATGATGAAGCCAATATTCTAATTGTTACACATGGATCGATCTTGAAGGAATTTTTCTCGCATATCGATCTGGGTTTCAAACAGGCAGCTATAGAAGTCAACGGTTCAGTTAATAGATTGATTTCCAATTGTTCGCTTAGTATCGTGGAATATAATCAAGGAAACTATTGCTTGGTTTCTTATGGCAAGACATATTATTGATCATGGAGGCAATATGAAAATATCCAAACTATTGTCATCTCTTGTTTCGATCGCATTGTTCGTATCGATTGCAGGATGTCAAAATGTAGATGAAAAAACAGCGCATGCGGATTTTGATGCGTTTATGGAACAGGAATTTATCGATACAGTCGAAAGTGATTATTTAACTTACAAGACATTGATCGATGATCCAGAACAATATGATATCAATGTAGAAGAGATTGAGGTCAACCTGGGAGAAAGGCTGGATCCTGAAAATTATGAGGATTTGATGTCTGAACCCAATGAATCGTATGAAGAGTTTAAATCCTTTGATTATGATAGCTTAAGTGAAGAACAAAAAGATGTATATGATGCTTATGCCTATATGATGGAAATTGATGAAGCATTGTGCGATAAAAAATTCTGGTATTACACACCGTATTTTGAAAGTATGAGTGGCTTGCAGTATCAATTACCAACTTTGTTTGCGGACTGGCAGGTAGATAATGAACAGGAAGTTCAAGAGATAATCTTGTTGGTTGAAGATGTCTTAGATTATGTTAATGGAGCTATTGAATATACAAAAAAACAAGAAGAAATGGGTCTTTTAATGATCGATATTGATGAGGTTTTAAATTATTGTCAAAATATTATTGATACAGCCCAGGATAGTGCTGTTTTATCCGCAATGAAAGAAACGATTCAATCTCTAGGATTATCAAATGAGACCGATTATATCGCACAGCTTGAAGATGCATTTAATAATTCATTTATTCCAGCTTATGAAAATATCATAGCTATGCTTAATGAATTTTCACAGTCAGCGCAAAACAATGAGCAGGGACTTGCTTCATTTGAAAATGGAAAGGAATATTTTGAGATTCTTATAAAACAAAATACAGGGTTAGATAAAGATCCTTTGGAAATCAAGGAAATGATGGAAGATGCATATCAAGATCATATTTTATCTTTACAGGTTTATGCTTACAGCAATCCGGATGCAGTGAACACATTCATTCAAGGAACTATGCCGGAAACAGGATTTAACAGTTATGAAGAAATCTTAGAATTTGCTAAACAAAATCTTGTAAATGATTTTCCAGAAGTGAATGATCTTGAATATGAAATTAAAGATGTAAATGAGCAAATTGCTTCGGATACGGGGGTTGCTGCATATTTTAAGGTCCCTACATTGGATGGAAATGAGAAAAAACAATTGAGAGTTAACCCAAAAGGTAGTGATATTTCCAGCATTGATACATATATGACGGTTTGTCATGAAGGATTTCCAGGGCATATGTATCAATATGGTTACATGTATGAAAATGTCTCAAGTAATCTAATTAAAGGATTAGCGCAGTTTAATGCATATACAGAAGGATATGCGGTTTATGCACAATATGAGGCTTTGGATTATTTGACAAATATTGATCCAAATCTGTTGACTTTATATGCAGAAAATGAGCAGGCATCTTATTGTGCTGTTGTGGCAGCAGATATTGGAATTCATTATGAAGGTTATACGCTAGAGCAATTTACTGACTATATGAGCCAGTCAGGATTTGCTCTGGATGAAGATAGTGCTAAAGCCTTATATGCACAACTTCAAGCCAATCCAGCTGTATTCGAACCATATTATGTTGGAAATGAAGTGATTCAGGATCTAAAAGAAAGTGCCCAGGAAAAACTAGGTGAAGATTTTACGGATAAAGGATTTAATCAAGCAATTTTAGAATGTGGAAATATGCCTTTTGAGGTTGTACAAAGGCATGTGGATTCATATGCGTTAGGAAATGTTCAAGCCTGATTCACTCATATATGAAAAGAGGTAATTGATATGCAAAAAAAAATCAGGGATGAAATTAAAGCTATTTTTTTTGATATAGATGGAACATATTTTGATCATGAAAAAAATCGAGTTTTACCATCGACTATAAAGGCTATGAAAAAGTTAAAAGAAAACGGATATAAAATTGCTCTTTGTTCAGGTAGGCCCTTACTAATGGCAAAAGAGTTGGATGTATTCAATCATGTTGAATGGGATGGTTTTATTGGTAGCGCCGGTAATACCGTATATGATGAAAACTTGAATAAAATTAAGCACAATGGATTTGGTGATAAAGAATTGGAAACAATTTTTTCCATCGCTAAGAAAAAAGAAATTTGCCTTTATGTAAATGGAAGTTCTGCTTTTTTAACAATGGATGATCCACAGGCGGTACAGGTTCTTCAACAATTTCATGTCCAGATTCCCAAAGAGATTCGCGGTTGGCAAAAGAGCGATAGTGTTGAAATGATAAGTATGTTTAAAGGATACGATTATGATTACTCAGATTTTTTACAGGTTCCACAACTAAGAACACAAAAATCGTCAGGTTGTATCGTTGATTTAATTAAAGAAGGCATCAACAAAACGACAGGAATTCATTCATTATTAAAGTATTGGGGAATGGAAGATGCCAAATATATGGCATTTGGAGATTCTTTAAATGATAAAGAGATGTTGGATAGTGCCTATATCGGAGTTGCAATGGAAAATGGAGATGTAAATCTATATCCATATGCAGATGTTGTATGTGGACCAAGTTTTGAAGACAGCATCTATGCTGTATTGAAGAGTTTTCAGATGATCAAATAGGAGTGCATATGATAGAAGAAAGACTGTTTGTTCCGTGTAAAGATCATGATATTCCTATGGTCTTGTGTGTTCCGCAAGCTGAAGGATCTTATCCTTGTATGCTTTTGCTACATGGATTTCTATCTTATAAAGAAGGAGACGGTTATTTGCTTGCAAAGTGTGCTCAGGCTCTAGCCAAGGCTGGGATCGCAAGTGCCCGCATTGATTTTTGCAGCATGGGAGAAAATCGCTCTTCAAGAATTCATTACGGTACCAAAATCATGTTAGAAGAAACTAAGACGATATATCAATTTCTTCAAAAGGATAAAAGATTTATTTCAGATCGTATTGGGTTACTAGGGCATAGCTTTGGTGGGCGAATTGCCTTGCTGAGTACTGGTTTGAACCCTAAATGTATCGTTACATTAAATGGAGCATTAAAGATACAAGATCAGGAAGGATTTAAGTTTTCAAAAGAATATGTAGAAGATATACAAAAAAACGGCCATACGATCGTGAAGACCAGTGATGGACGTTATGAATTGGTATTTGAAACATTCTTAAATGAATTGGATGTGGATCTTGGTCCAGCTTTTGAATATGAAGGAAACACGCTTGTTTGTGTAGGAGACAAAGATGTAACAGTGGAGGCTTCACTAAGCTATCAAATTATCGATATGTTAAAAAAAGCAACTCTTATAGAAATTCATGAAGCTGATCATACTTTTTTAGCCAAGACAGGAAACTATGCTAAAGTGAATGAACTTTTAGAACAAGTCGTTGCATGGTTGAACTTAAATCTTTGATTTAATGTTTTCTTTTGGTATTCATCTCTTTTTCTAAGTCGATGAACATCATTAAAAAAGCAGCAATCAAAAACCAGGAACAAATTATGATGGCATAGCGGTGCATAAAATAGATAAAGAAATTTCCGATAACAGCTCCCATAATAAAACAAAAAATGATCAAGTAGTAGAAGGCACCTTTATCAAAGTAGTGCCTTTCTTTTGTATGCAGGTATTTAAATAAGTTTTCTGTACCGCTTCTTAAGTTGCCAATACACATGGTCGTGGCAGCAGACAAACCTTGAATTTTTCTAAAAGTTTCAACTTGAATGCCACAGGCAAAAGAAGTAAGAGAGTTGGCAATTAAGTTTAGATCACTGTTAAAAAAGGCAACGCTAATTAAGATAGTCGTTTCTATGATCAAAGCAATTTGGCGCCAATGCAGTTTTTTCCATTGACAGGCTCTAAGTTGTTCTGCCAAGGCAATTCCTAAAGTAAAAGCAATGACAGGAATTGCGTATTGTAAGGCATCTAGAAACTTTAACTGGGAGAGATTGATGCCAAAAAGAAGCATATTCCCGGTTTGCGCATTGGCAAAAACATGGCCTCGTTGGATATAGGAATAGGCATCCATAAAACCTCCAGAAAGAGCTAGAAGAATACCTAATTGTTTTGACTCTGAGATTTGTGTAATACGCATGGTTTTATTTTACACTCTTGCACATAAATAAAAAAGCATCTTTTCGATTTTGAAAAGATGCTTGCGTATTTTATACAGTTCCTTGGGCTTTCATTGCTTCGGCAACTTTTAAGAAGCTGGCGATATTTGCTCCAACCACATATTCTTTTTCGTGACCGTATTCTTTTGCGGTATCACGGCAAGTGTTGAAGATATTGACCATGATTCCTTCAAGTTTTTCATCTACTTCTTCAGCTGTCCATGATAAGTGTTGAGCATTCTGAGACATTTCTAATCCAGAGCATGCAACACCACCAGCATTTGATGCTTTACCTGGGGCGTAGAATACACCGTTGTTCATCAAGTAGTGGATAGCATCTGGAGTTGTTGGCATGTTTGCGCCTTCACAAACAGCAAATACTCCGTTTGCGACAAGTGCTTTGGCATCGTCAAGATCCAATTCATTTTGTGTAGCACATGGTAATGCAATATCGCATTTAATGCTCCATGGACGAGCTCCTTCAGTATATGTTGCATTTGGCTTTGCTTCAACATATTCTTTGATACGTCCACGACGTACTTCTTTGATATCTTTAACTAGAGCTAGGTCGATTCCTTCTGGATCATAGATAAATCCATTTGAATCAGACATCGTTACAACTTTAGCCCCTAGTTGAGTTGCTTTTTCACATGCGTAGATTGCTACGTTACCACTTCCTGAAATCGCAACAGTCTTACCTTCAAAGCTAGTACCATTGTCTTTTAGAAGTGCCTGTGTGAAATAACATAAACCATAACCTGTTGCCTCGGTACGAATCAAAGAACCGCCATATGTAAGTCCTTTTCCTGTAAGAACACCGCTAAATTCATTGCGAATACGTTTATATTGACCAAATAGATAGCCGATTTCACGTCCACCAACACCGATATCTCCTGCAGGAATATCTGTGTTTGGTCCAATGTGGCGGGCAAGTTCTGTCATAAAGCTTTGGCAGAAACGCATTACTTCGCCATCGCTTTTTCCTTTTGGATCAAAATCAGATCCACCTTTACCACCGCCCATAGGCAGTGTAGTCAACGCATTCTTGAAGATCTGTTCAAATCCTAAGAATTTGATGATGCTGACATTTACAGAAGGGTGGAAACGAAGACCACCTTTATATGGGCCAATCGCTGAGTTGAATTCAATACGATAACCACGGTTTACTTGTGTTTTTCCATTGTCATCAACCCATGGAACACGGAATAAAATCTGTCTTTCTGGTTCTACGATGCGTGTTAGAACATCGTCATCTAATTTTTCGGGGTGAACTTGAGCGATAACGTTCAGTGATTCGAAGACCTCCTCTACTGCTTGAAGGAATTCTGTATCATTCGCATTACGCTTTTTAACCACCTCATAAAGCTCTTTTAAATCTGTCATTTGAGTTCCTCCTCATTTAAATACTTTCATAGTATATCACAACGTGAAAAGTTTTCACAAGAACAAAAAGAAAATATTTTCATTCCGTATATTGATTGAAAGATATTCGATAAAATAGTATCTTTAGTAGTATTATATGAGGTGGTAAGATGAAAGAAAAACTATATCGATTTTTAGCCGGTAGATATGGAATGGATGATCTAAACAAGTTTTTATTTGCTCTTGAGATCTTGTTGATCGTGTTGAGCTTCTTTGTTCCTAATGTTATTATCGCAATTTTATTTTATTTGGTTTTGGTGTTGTATGTCTTCCGTTCCTTTTCACGTAATATCGTAGCTAGATCAATCGAGAATCAAAAATATGTTCGTATTCAATCTAAGATTACACATACTTTTAAAGCTTTCTTTAGAAGTTTAAAAGATCGTTCCTATCATTATTATGTATGCCCAAAGTGTTCACAAATTATTCGCGTTCCAAGAAATAAAGGAATGATCACGATTACTTGTCCTTCATGCCGTACACAGTTTGATAAGAAGAGTTAAAAATGACAAAAAGAACGATGATTCAATATTTTGAGTGGTATTTGAAATCTGATCCGCCACTCTATCAAACACTCATGAAAGAAGCATCCGGTTTGTCTAAGATGGGATTCACACATGTCTGGCTTCCTCCTGCTTATAAAGGACAGGCCGGCATCAATGATGTTGGCTATGGAGTTTATGATATGTATGATCTTGGTGAATTTGATCAAAAAGGAAGCATACGGACAAAATATGGAACAAAAGACGAATATATCCAGGCAATTGATGTCTGTCATCAAAATTCTTTACAGGTCATAGCGGATATTGTGTTCAATCATCGTATGGGGGCCGATGAAAAAGAAACAATCAAGGCAACGGCGATGGATTGGGATGATCGTAATCGTGCAGTTGGTCAAGAAAAAATCGTAGATGTCTGGACAAAATATACATTTCCGGTTCGTAATGGCAAGTATTCTAAGTTTCAATGGACATGGAAAGACTTTGATGGTACCGATTATGATGCCAAGACCAACCAAAATGTATTGATGACTTTTGAAGATAAGAAGTGGGATCCAAGAGTTTCCAAAGAAGAAGGTAACTTTGACTTTATCATGGGAGATGATCTGGATTTTCAAAATCCGAACGTGATTGAAGAATTGTATCACTGGGGAAAGTGGTATAAGGACTTCACCAATATTGATGGCTATCGTTTGGATGCCATTAAGAGCATTGATTCCAACTTTTTTAAAGGATGGCTGGATAAACAGAAAAGCTACCACACAAACGATGTGTATGTCGTAGGGGAATATTGGAGTGGAGATCTTAATGAATTAAATACATATTTAAATGACAGTGGTCATTGTATGCATTTGTTTGATGTTCCTTTACATTTTAACCTTTTTAATGCATCAAGTTCATATGATACCTATGATATGTCTAGAATATTGGATCATACACTAGTCAGCTCACAGAATGAGTATGCATGTCCTTTTGTGGATAATCACGATACACAGCCAGGACAGGCTTTATATTCATGGGTACAGGGATGGTTTAAGTTACATGCTTATAGTTTGATCTTATTAAGAAACTTTGACAATCCATGTGTATTCTATGGCGATCTATATGGTATCGAACATGATAATATTGGTCCGGTAACGCATTTAAGTGAGTTGGTTTGGATTCGAAGTCGTATCCTGGAAGATGAGATAGAAGATCGCTTTGATGATTTTCATTGCATTGGCTGGAAAGTGGATGGAAAGCATCCAATTGTTGTAGTGATGACCAATGGACTAGCCAATGGAAAAGAATTTGTCATAAAAAATAAATCGAATATTGAATTTATTGATCTTGTCACTAAAAAAACGATAAAACTTGATGAAAATGGTCGTGGAAAGTTTGACTGTTTTGATGGAGGGTGTAGTATATTTATTGAAAGCGAAGTGTATCAGAAAATGAAGGAGGAACTTGAATTATGAAAATCGCAATCGCATGTGATCATGGAGCATTTGATTACAAAGAAACTATTAAAGAAATGTTGATCGAAGAAGGTCATGAAGTAATAGACTGCGGATGCAATGGAACAGATAGTGTTGATTATCCAGATTATGGCAGCGCATGTGCTAAGCTGGTTGCATCGAATGAAGTAGAACGTGGTATTGTTATGTGTGGTACAGGAATTGGAATTTCTATTTCTGCCAACAAAGTAAAAGGAATTCGCTGCGCATTATGTACAGATGTCACAATGGCGCGTTTAACCAGAGAGCACAATGATGCCAATATGTTGAGTGTTGGACAAAGAACTACAGGTATTGAAACAGTAAAAGACATCGTTCATACATTCTTAAATACACCATTCTCAAATGGAGAAAGACATATTGCGCGTATCCAAAAAATCGCTGAGTTGGAAAAATAATATTCAGGTATATTTATGGAAAAAAAGAAATTTGCGTATGACGTTGAAATCGGCACAATCATGGATTATGTTGAAGATCATTTTATGTTGGTAATTAAAGATGAGACATGGAGTGATGAAGAAATCGAATTAATCAAAAAGGGAGCCACTTTGAATTTTTGTTACACGCAAGATTTGGCAATCTTTGTGCTTGAAGGTGGCGATATTGATTCCAGCGATTTCTATTTCAATATTCAGGATTGTGATCTTAAAGATGAAATCTTAGAAAAAGAATTATTGGATGTTGAATTGATCTTGGTAGATGGTAAAAATAATGTTTGGTATTCAAAACGTAAGACCTTATCTTTAGAACAATCCAAGATCATATTAGATTGTTTGAAAAAGCAGGCACAGGTTGGATTTATGCCAGGTGAATATGAGGTGAATATTGCCGGTATTCAAAGTGCCTATGAACCATTTGAGTTAGAAAAATTTTCGAAAGTATCAATAAAACTATAAAAGGAGAAAAAAATGAAAGCAGTTGTCAGTGTAATTGGAAAAGATAAAATTGGGATTTTGGCAATGATTGCCAATGAATGTGCAAATGCATCCATCAATATTCTAGATGTATCGCAAACGATTGTAGATGGAATGTTTACAATGACCATGAGTGTGGATTTTTCATCTATGTCTGAGTCTTTGGATACCTTCTCAACACATATGGAAGAAATGGGAAAGGAAAAGGGCTTAGTAATTCGTGTTATGCATCAAGATATTTTTGATTCAATGCATAAGATTTAGGAGAATAGTATGCAGACAAATGAAATATTAGAAACAATTAAGATGATTGATGAAGAATATCTGGATATTCGTACGATCACAATGGGAATCAGTTTATTAGACTGCATTGACCCAGATATCAAAAAATCATGTGAAAAAGTTGAAAACAAGATTTGTACACTAGCCAAAGATCTTGTAAAAGTTGGCAATGAAATTGAAAAAACATACGGAATCCCTGTGGTAAATAAACGAATCAGTGTTACACCAATTGCCATGTTGGTTGCAGCCAGCCAAGGTGATCCCGTTGAATATGCCTTGACATTGGAACGTTGTGCTCAAAAACTTGGGGTGGACTTTATTGGAGGATATTCTGCATTGGTTCAAAAAGGCTTTGCTCATGGAGATAAAGAACTCATTGAATCAATTCCTAGAGCTTTAGCGTGCACATCACATGTTTGTGCCAGTGTAAATGTAGGATCGACTAAGGCTGGTATCAATATGGATGCAGTTAAAATGATGGGGCAGGTCGTAAGAGATTGTGCTGAATTAACGGCAAAAGATAACTGCATGGCAGCAGCGAAACTAGTTGTTTTCTGTAATGCACCTGAAGATAATCCGTTTATGGCCGGTGCTTTTCATGGTGTTGGAGAAGCAGACTGTGTGATTAATGTGGGTGTATCTGGCCCGGGTGTTGTTCGTGCAACTTTGGCAAAGGCAGATAAGAACCTTCCAATGGATAAATTAGCTGATTTGATCAAGCGAACAGCTTTTAAGATCACTCGTATGGGGCAGCTTGTAGGAAGTGTAGCTAGTGAGAAATTAGGTGTACCTTTTGGTATCGTAGATCTTTCTTTGGCTCCAACACCAGCAATTGGTGATAGTGTTGCCTATATTTTGAAAGAGATGGGATTAGAAACATGTGGAGCTTATGGAACCACAGCTTGTCTAGCAATGTTAAATGATGCGGTCAAAAAAGGTGGAGTTATGGCTACCAGCAATGTAGGCGGCTTATCGGGTGCCTTTATTCCAGTTAGTGAAGACGCGGGAATGATTGAAGCATCTAAATCTGGTATTTTAACTTTAGAGAAACTGGAAGCTATGACAGCTGTATGTAGCGTTGGTCTTGATATGGTGGTAGTGCCTGGAAATACATCAGCCAGCGTAATTTCTGGTGTGATTGCCGATGAGGCAGCGATTGGTATGGTCAACTCCAAAACAACAGCAGTTCGTATTATTCCTGCAATTGGTAAAAAAGTAGGCGATACATTAGATTTTGGTGGTTTGTTGGGATATGGGCCAGTCATGAACATTAATCAAACTAAAAATGATGTCATGATCAATCGTGGAGGAAGAATTCCTGCTCCATTACAGGCATTAAAAAACTAGTTTCAGGAACTTTTTTCAGAAGGTTACAATAAATTTACATTTTTAGGCTTGCATAAATAAAGAGCCTGTGTATAATAATTACCATAAAGACGTTGAAAAGAAGTAGTACAGGGCTAGATCTTCAAAGAGAAATGACGGTTGGTGTAAGTCATAAGAGAAAGCTATGGAACGTGTCTTGGAGTCGCATTGTCGAAATTGGGAGGCAATGATCGTTAATTCGCGTTAAGAATGAGGGGTCGCTCATATTGAACGAGCGGAATTAAGGTGGTACCGCGTATATTACGTCCTTTGTGTTGAACACAGAGGGCGTTTTTTTAATAGAGAGGGTGATGCAAATGGAATCAAACGACCGACGTAGCAGTATTGCATTTGCATTAACTGATAAATATGAAAGATGAATATATGAAAAATAGGAGGATAAGGAATATGAATAAGTTATTAAAAGTAGGTACAGCTGCATTATTGGCAGCTACAATGGTAGGATGCTCAAGTGCTCCAGCTGATGATTCAACAAGTGAAGATTCAGAAGTTATCACAATTGGTGTTTCACCAGATTATGCACCATATGAAAGTTTGACTACAGATAATGAATTGGTTGGTTTTGATATCGACATGGCTGCTTGGTTTGAAGATTACTTAACAGAAGAAGAAGGTGTTACGTATTCTTTGGAATTCAAACAAATGAGCTTTGACAACATCATTACACAGATCCAAGGAGATCAGATAGATATTGGTATCTCAGGATTTACATATGATGAAGAAAGAGAAGTCGAATGGTCTGATCCATATATCAAGACGGCACAGGTTGCTGTAGTGCCAAATGGTTCTTCAATCGCATCTGTAGATGATCTAGTTGGAAAGAAATTAGCAGCGCAGACTGGAGCAACTGGTGAAATTGCAGCCAATGAAGTTGAAGGTGCTGAAGTATCTAGCGTTCAAAATGTTCAGGACATCTTCACAGGCTTAGCTGCAAATCAGTACGATGCAGCAATCGTTGACTTAGGTGTTGCCAAACAATATGTATCTAGCGGTAACTTCACAATGATCGATGGTTCTTTATTGGATGAAGAAAACTATGTCATTGCGAAAAAAGGAAATACAGAAATTATTGAAAAGATCAATAAATGTATCAAAGCATTTATCGCAAGTGATGATTATCAGACACTTTGTGATGAATATGATCTTCTACCTTTAGAATAGTGAATATATTAAGGAAAGAGGGATAGTATGTTTGTTGCCTTGGATAAGGTCTTTACTATGGAGAATGTGCTCTACTTAGGTAAGGGAGCATTGATATCATTAGGGATGGCGATACTATCCCTTTTGATTGGTTTAGTGTTAGGTGTTTTAGGAGCCAGCGCAAAAAGATCACGCTTTTTTATCTTACGTGCTATTGGTAATTTCTATGTTGAAATTATTCGTGGAACACCTATGTTATTACAAATCTTGATGTTATTTTCAGTCGTGCCATCCATTTACACGGCAATTACAGGAAATGTATTGAGAATCAATGTGTATTTGATCGGTATCATTGCCATGAGCATCAATTCAGGAGCTTATTCTACAGAATTGATTCGTAGTGGTATCAATGGTGTTGATAAAGGACAGTGGGAAGCATGTGAGACACTTGGATTATCTTCCTGGCAAACGATGAAACTTGTTATTTTGCCACAGGCATTTAAGTTGATCGTTCCACCGGTAATCAGTGAATTTATTACCTTGATCAAGGACAGTTCCTTGACAAGTTGTATTGGAGCAATTGAACTTTTAAAAGCTTCTCAGGTCTTAGGAGCTAGATATTATGATGCCATGTCACCATATACATTGGCTGCAATCTTCTATTTGATCATGACGATTAGTATTTCTTATATAGGAAAACATGTAGAAAAGAGGTTGGCTGCAAGTGATTAGAGTTGAACATTTACAAAAGAATTTCGGGCAGCTTCATGCTTTGAAAGATGTAACTTTAGAAGTTAATAAAGGAGAAATTGTCTCTTTGATTGGTCCTTCAGGATCTGGTAAGAGTACATTGTTACGATGCATTCATGGATTAGAAAAGCCGGATAAAGGAAAGATTTACATGAATGATGAGCTTATGGATCCTCAAAATAAAGAAAAGTATCGTGAGCAGAGAAATCACATGGGGTTTGTTTTCCAACATTTTAATTTATTCCCACATATGACAGTTTTAGATAATTTAAATTTAGCACAGACGGAAGTGTTAGGTCGTTCCAAAGAGGATGCAACCAAAAAATCTCTTGAGCTTTTAAAACGTGTTGGTCTGCAGGAAAAGAAAGATTCATATCCAAACAATCTTTCTGGTGGTCAAAAGCAGCGTGTAGCGATTGCTCGTGCTCTTTGTATGGATCCAGATATGATGTTGTTCGATGAGCCAACCAGCGCACTTGATCCTGAAATGATCAAGGAAGTACTAGAAGTTATGAAAGATTTAGGCAAGCAGGGTATGACGATGATCGTTGTTACGCATGAAATGGGATTTGCCCGCAAAGTAGGAAGTCGTGTCGTTTTCTTGGATCATGGTGAGATCATTGAAGATGCGCCAAGTGAAGAATTCTTCTCAAATCCAAAAAGCGACCGTGCAAAGGATTTCTTGAGCAAGGTGTTTTACGAATGATTTTGAATGATTTTAAAGTTGAACAATGGATGAATGATCATGAAAAAGATGCGGTTTATAATTTGACCGATACATGTGCAGTCAATCTTACTTTGGATCAGCTTTTAGAATTAGAAACGTTAGATTTTTCAGAAATTGTGATGGATTATGGAGATATCACAGGAGATACAGAATTAAAAAAAGAAATTCTTTCTTTGTATACAAGTGGGACCATAGATCAGATCACAACAACTCATGGTTGTATTCAAGCTAATGAACTGGTCATGGCTACTTTGTTGGAAAAAGGAGATCATGTTATAACATGCATTCCTGGTTATCAACAATTCAGTGACTATCCTAGATCAATAGGCTGTACAGTCAGTGAATTGATGCTGAATGAAGAAAAGAGTTGGATGATTGATATTCAAGATTTTGTGAATGCGATTCAAGACAACACAAAAATGATCATCTTGAATAATCCTAATAATCCAACAGGTACTTTGATGAAGGACGAATTTCTTTTAAAGTTAGTTCATCTAGCTAAAGATAAAGGAATCTATATTCTTTGTGATGAAGTATATCGTGGATATGAAACAAATGATGTCAGCAGTATCAGTGATTTGTATGAACTGGGGATCAGTACTTCTTCATTGAGTAAACTTTATGGTTTGGCGGCTTTACGACTTGGCTGGATCAAGGCAAATAAAGAGATTATCAATCAAATAAATGTTCGAAGAGATTATGCTTTAATTTCTACCGGACCTTTGCTAGACAAGTTAGGAGCTATCGCGTTAAAACATAAAGATATCTTGTTGAAAAGAAGTTATGAAACGGTTCAAAAGAATAAACAAATCATAACTTCCTGGTTAAAAGAGAATCCAAAGTTTTCTTTGGTCATGCCAGAATCGGGAACTGTTAGTTTTCTAAAATATTCAATGCCTATATTGAGTGTGGAATTATGTAAAAGATTATTGAAGGAAACAGGTGTATTCTTTGTTCCTGGCAAGTGCTTTGGAATTGAAAATCATTTGCGTTTAGGCTTGGCTAAGCAAAGCGATTTACTAATACAGGGTTTGAATATTTTATCGAACTGGACAAATGAAAGCTTCTTTTGATACAATTGGATTTGTATGGAAGGAGCTTTTTATATGCGCATTTTGAAAATTTTAACAATAATCTTAATGTTAAGCGGATGCATGCGAATCGATGAAGTCATCGATACGGGTAATCAGTCATCTTCATCAAAAGAACCTGAAATACAAAAAGAAGATATTACGAAAAAAACTTTAGTTTGTACTTCAGAAAGTGAAGAAACGATTACCTTTGATGCCAAAGGTGATGAAATCACGAATATGACACAAACTTTCTATATGACTTTTGATTCATTAGGGATTACTGAGGATATGGATGCCTCACAGATGGAGCAGATCATCAATGATTCTTTATCACAGACATATTCTGATATTGAAGGTGTGAGTGTTTCAGGAACTGTAGAGGACAATCGAGTTAAGGTGACTGTAAACATTGACTATGAAACAGCCGATATGGACGTATTGATTGAAAAGGGTCTTTTAAAAGAAGGTGAGATGGAAAATCAGTACATCTCATTGAAAGAGACACAAAATGATTATACCGATAATGGATATGCATGCAGTCTTGATTAATATATAGACTGCATTTTTTGTTTTAAGAAGGGATAAGGTGGAGTAGGGATATGAGATATTTTATTGCGGATCAGCATTTTTTTCATAAGGCGCTGAATGAAAAAATGGATAAAAGAGGGTTTGAGAGTGTAGAGCAGATGAATGAATATATGATCGAAAAATGGAATGCGAAAATAAACAAGAATGATGAGGTAATCATTCTAGGTGATTTTTCCTGGGGAAATGCCCGGCAAACGCAGGAAGTTTTAGATCGATTAAAAGGTCGATTATATATGATAAAAGGAAATCATGATCGTTTTTTAAGTGATAAAAAATATTCCTGGGATCGTTTTATCTGGATCAAAGATTATGCAGAGCTTAAAGATAATAAACGTAAAGTTATTTTATCGCATTATCCAATCGCCTGTTACAATGGACAGTATCGTAGAGATGAAACAGGACAACCTAAGACATTTATGTTACATGGGCATATTCATAAAACACAGGATCAGATATATTTGGATGCGTATCAAAAGTTTGTACAAAGACAGTCACATGTCTCTGTTTCTGGAAATGTTGAGACGATTCCATGTCAATTTATCAATTGTTTCTGCATGTATTCTGACTATGCTCCAATGACGTTGGATGAGTGGATCGAAATTGATAAAAAAAGGCGACAAAACCCAGAATCAAATGTTATAATGTTATAAAAAGAAAAGGACAATGATTATGGAGAAGTTAACAACAAAAAAAGGTGGAAAAGCACTTTACATTCAAATCAAGGACATCTATCGAGATAAGATTTTGTCGGGTGAATTAAAACTAGGGGATAAGATTGAAAGTGAGATGGAAATCCAACAAAAGTATAATGTGTCCAGGATCACAGCAAGACAAGCTATCTTAGATCTTGAAAAAGAAGGTATGGTCAAAAGAGGCCGAGGCAAGGGAACTTTTGTTATTTGGCAACCGGCAATTGAAGAGGAATTGTCGCACATCATGTCTTTTACAAAAGAAATGGAACATCGCAATCGAGTGCCGGGAACCAAGGGCTTGAGTGTTTCAATTGAACCATTACCAGAAGGGTTTGGTTCACATTCAAAAGAAAAAATGTATTGTATACGCCGAGTGAGAACTGCAGATGATGTAAAACTTGTTTATTTTGTATCATATTTTCCTTTATCAACAAATTTACCACTGGATCCAGATGAATTTTCAGAATCTATTTATGAAATCCTGGATTATACAGGAACAGGGTTGCCAGTACGTATTGAAGAAAAAATTAGTGCACAGATGCCGGATAAAGAAGTACGCGATGCATTGAATATTCCTAAAACTCTGCCTGTTTTAGTTCGACAGCGCCTTTCTTATAGCGCAACAAATGAATTGATCGAATATACGACATGTTACTATCGCGGTGATCTTTACACATATTCTATTTCAACAACAAATCAGTCTGCTGAGTAAGTAGACTGATTTTGTGTTATATTATAGTTATGAAAAAGAGTTTAGTTATTATTTTTTCCATACTCTTAGTGATAAATATTGGCTTATTCTATTATTTGTATGGATATGAGGAAAACGAACCGGCAAAAACTGAAACAATTGTTAAAAAAACATCTAACAAAACAGGCAGTTCTTCTTTCTCTTTTGTCGGTGTAGGGGACAATTTAATTCATGCGGCAATCTGGTATGAACAAAACAGTCAAGGTCTTCCTTTTGATTTCACGGATATATACGAGTATACAAATCCCTATACCCAGAATGCAGATCTTGCATTTATTAATGGAGAAACTATCTGTGCCCCTGGGTATGAATTAAGTCACTATCCAGTATTTAATGGGCCTACTGAAATATTAGATGCGGTACATAGTGCTGGATTTGATTGGATGGCTCTTTCCAGCAATCATTCAATGGATATGTCATCGGATGGACTGATTGCCGAAATCAATTATTTAAAAGAGAACTATCCAGATATACTTTGGACAGGAAGTCATGATACAAAAGAGGATGCTTCTAATTATCGTGTAAAAGAAATCAATGGCATCAAAGTTGGTTTGTTAGGTTATACCTATGGTTTAAATGGCTATAACTTACCTGAGGATAAACCTTGGTTGATAGATTTGATCGATAAAGACAAGATAAAGCAAGATATGGAAGAAATTTCTAAGATCAGTGATGTTCAGATTGTCAGCATGCATTGGGGCCAAGAATACAATACTTCAATCACAGAAGAACAAGATCAATTGGCAAATTATCTAAATGAATTAGGTGTTGAAGTTATAATTGGTCATCATCCACATGTTATTGAACCGGCCGAAATCATTTCAACAGAAAATCAAGATACTTTAGTTTATTATTCCTTAGGAAATTTCTTAAGTGCCCAAGATAGTGCAGAAGGCATGGTTGGAGGAATGGCAAGTTTTACTTTGAATTATGATTTTGATACACAAAAGACAACATTCGATGATGTGAAATTTATTCCAACGATAACGTATTATGATTCAAATTACTATAATTTTAAAACGATGACAATTCATGAATATAATGATGAATTCGCCGCAAGTCATTGTGTAACGGCGAATGGAATCGATATTTCCAAAGCATGGGTTCAGAATTATGTGCAGTCGATCATGCAGAATCCAAAGGGAATTGAAATTGTACTCGAATAGTTTATGAAATTATGGAAATTCGTTCTAAATGAGCATATTTTTGATATAATATAGTAGTTAGTGAAAGGTTTGTGATTTTATGGATGTGAAAAAATATAATATTAAAGATTTAACATTAGCTTATTTCAACAAAAAATCGCAAATATATCGTTCAGGTGGCTATAAACAGGCACATGTTTTAACTCGGGATAAAGAGGATTATATAAATCATTTTTTTGCCTTTCTGATTGATATTAATATATGTTTATTACCTGTATATATATGGGTCATTGAGTTTCTGTTAATATTATGTGGTTTGATTTCTCCACATTTTTTCGATTTATTGTTTTATATTATGTATGGCTGTTTGTTTGTGGTGGCTGTACTTTTGTTAGGTTTGTTTACCGCACGTTCTAAAGGTCAATCCTTTGGATATGTTTTGACAGATCTAAAACTTGTAAGACGTGACAAACGAGAAGCCATGGCTTTAAATTTGATCATGCGTCAGGCTTTAGGTATTGGGATTCCTTTGATGATCTTAGGTTATTTCTTTGGAACGCCGGGAATTTTGGCATGGTGGTTGTTAAATGGAATTATCGTATTGATTACACCAAATCAACAGTCTTTATTTGATCTTGTCTTTGGGCTTGTTACTGTAAATGAACCAGAAATTAATATTACCTTTGACAATAAAAAACCGAAACCAAAAGTACAGCATGATATTTGTCCTATCGATTTACATATCCGCTCTAATTACAGTGATGATGGATATTATGATGTGGAAGAAATCTTTAAGCAGGCTAAGCAGTTAAAAATGGAAGTGATTTCTATTACTGACCATAACTGTGCAAGAGCGAATGCGGCAGCAACTCGATTTGCTGAACTTTATGGAATTCAGTATATTCCAGGGGTTGAATTAGATGCTCAGTACAACGGAACTCGTGTTCGCGTGCTAGGATATTATATAGACTGGACAAAAGATATCTTTGAAATATTAGAAAGTGATTCATTACTCCGTGAAAAGGAATGCTCAATTCAACGTGTGAAGAAATTTGAAGAGTTCAGTGGTATTTCTATTGATGTAGATTCTATAATTTCAAATTCTCGCTTCCAAACAATTACCGCAACAGATATTACCAAGATGGTTTTCAATAATGAAAGAGTTCGTTCTATGTCTTTTGTGAAAAGATACATAGATCAAGCTTCAACACAATCCGAAGCTATGGCACGATTTAAACGGGATTTATTTGGAAAAGGTGGTCCATGTTATGTCAAAGGTAATTATCCTGAGCTGGATTCAGCTATTGAAGCTATTCATCAAGCTGGTGGTATTGCAATCCTTTCCAGCTGGCAGCTGGACAACATTTCAGATGAAATGATCGAAAGAATGATTTCTCTAGGCATTGATGGTGTAGAAGTGTTCAGCCCAAATGTTCACGATGAAACAATTGCAGCGGTTTTAAAAATTGTTCAAAAACATAAATTGCTAGTTTCCTGTGGTAGTGATTATCATGGTCCAACAAAACCAAATCGACGACTTGGAGAAACAAATTGTCCTGAAAAAGGATTGGCACTTGTCAAGATCCTTACTAAGGCGGTGAAAAAAGACTGATAAAAATGCTTCATTTTGGAGCATTTTTTCTTTTTTTAGGCTAAAATATGAAAGATGTAGAAAGGAAAAACAAAGTGTCAATAGAAAGAGTAAGAGAAGAATTTAGTTTGTTAGGAATTGATGATCGTATTGTTGAACTCGATGCAAGCAGCGCTACGGTAGAATTGGCAGCAAAAGCTTTAGGATGTGAACCTAAAAATATCGCAAAATCTTTGGCTTTTTTAGTTGGAGATCAGCCTATCTTAATTGTCGCAAGTGGTCATGCCAAGATTGATAATGCCAAATATAAACATTATTTCGGCAAGAAAGCTAAGATGATGCATGGAGATCAGGTTGAAAAATATATAGGTCATGCAGCAGGTGGAGTCTGTCCTTTTGGACTGAATGAAGGTGTCAAAGTTTATCTCGACGATTCTTTAAAAACTTTACAGTATGTATTTCCAGCTTGTGGCAGTTCGAATTCCTGTATCAAATTAACAATAGAAGAACTAGAGCGATATAGTCATTTTATTGAGTGGATCGATGTATGTGGATAAGAGAGGGGAAAATGGAGAAAAAAACTAGATAAGGAGATACCAGTTAGTAATATCAGTGATGAAAAACTTTATTGTTTGAATGGTCGCGTTCCTTTAAAAAAGGCAATTCCTTTTGGCTTACAGCATGTTTTAGCAATGTTTGTATCAAATTTAGCTCCAGTTTTAATTGTTTGTTCTGCCGCATTTATTCAAGGGACTAATGAACATTTAACACCAGCCGAGATTACTGAAATCTTACAGTGTGCCATGTTTGCTGCAGGACTGGGAACGATTATGCAATTATATCCAGTATGAAAGATAGGATCAAAATTACCGATTGTGATGGGTGTCAGCTTTACTTTTTTAGGAAGTCTTTTAGTGATTAGCACTAATCCAGATCTTGGTTATGAAGGCATGGTTGGTGCTATTATCATGGGTGGAATCTTTGAAGGAATAGTTGGGTTAAGTGCTAAATATTGGAGAAGATTTTTAACTCCCGTGGTATCAGCCTGTGTTGTCATTGCAATTGGTTTATCTTTGTTATCGGTAGGAATGGATTCCTGGGGAGGAGGCAGTGGCGTCGAAGATTTTGGAGCATGGTATCATTTATTTGTTGGAACGTTTACTCTAATCGTGTGTCTGGTTTCGCGTTATTTACTAAAGGGTGTGTATAAAAACTTGAATATCTTGGTTGGTTTAGTTTTAGGGTATTTAATGGCTACTGTTTTTACCGTAAGTGGTATTGCTCCAATGTTAGACTTTTCATCAGTTTCACAGACGATTTCTCAGGTCGGATATTTCAGCCTTCCAACACTCGTCTTTTTTACAGAACATAAACCAATTTTTGATATTGGTGCTTTTTTCACAATCGCAATCGTATTTCTTGTATCTGCTGCCGAAACAACAGGTGCAACAACGGCTGTTTGCACGGGAGCTTTACATCGTGATATCAAGGTGGAAGAATTACAAGGATCGTTGGCCGTGGATGGTTTTTCAAGCTCTATTTCCGGTTGTTTTGGTTGTTTGCCTTTAACCTCATTTTCACAAAATGTTGGTCTTGTGACAATGACTGGAGTAATCAATCGATTTACGATTTGTATAGGAGCTTTAATTCTAATTCTTGCTTCTTTATTTTTACCACTTGGTGCTTTCTTTAATTTGATTCCTCAATCCGTATTAGGAGGATGTACAGTCATGATGTTTGGCTCTATCATGTATGAGGGTATCAAAATGTTGAAAGATTGTGTCTTTGATGATCGAACTATGATCATTGTATCTTTGTCATTTTGTATTGGAGTGGGTCTTACGCAAACCACAGGGAATTTTTTCTCAGCTTTCCCACAGGCAGTTGGTGATGTTTTTAATGGCAATGCAGTTGCAGGCGTATTTATTGTCTCGTTATTATTGAGCTTATTTTTGCCAAAAGAAAAAAATGAAAAATAATTCTCTTTACAAATCTTAGAAATTCAAGTAATATAGTCCTACGATGAGGGAGTAGTCTCACAATAGTGTGATTTAGCCAACAATCTCGAATGTAAATTCTGGCTAATCTTAAAGACAAGACTCGTCAAAGTTTTTCTTTGACGTATCTTGTCTTTTTTTAGGAGGTTTGTATGAAAGAATACCAAAAAAGTATACAGGAAGTCTTAAGTGAGTTTGATGCCAGTCGAAATGGTTTGACATCTTTTCAGGTTGATGACAGACAAAAACAGTATGGTCTAAATGAGATGGATCAGCAGGAAAAAGAAAGTCCGCTACAGATTTTCCTTTCCCAGTTTAAAGATTTACTGGTCATCGTTTTGATCGTTGCCGGTTTTATTTCTATGGCAACAGGAGAAATTGTGAGTTCAATCGTAATTTTTATCGTTATTACGATCAATGCTATTTTAGGAACTGTTCAAACTTTAAAAGCTAGAAAGTCTTTGGAAAGTCTTTCTAAGTTATCAATGCCACATGTTAAAGTTATTCGTGATGGTCAGCTTCATCAAATCGTTTCCAATGAATTAACGATTGGTGATCTTGTTTATGTCGAAGCGGGAGACGTAATCGAAGGAGATGGCCGTTTGATCGAATGTGCTAATCTACAAGTGAACGAAAGTGCATTAACTGGAGAATCTTTGCCACAAGAAAAACAACTGGAAGTGATTGCAGGGGAAGTGGGGATTGCCGATCAAACGAATATGGTATTCTCCAGTGGTCTGGTTACCAATGGAACTGGTAAATATATTGTTACCAAAATTGGTATGAATACGGAGATTGGAAAAATCGCAACTATGTTAGAAAACGCTAAAGAAAGAAAAACACCTTTACAGTTAACATTGGAAGATTTTTCTAAAAAATTGACAATCAGTATTTGTGTAATTTGTGCCATCATTCTAGCTATGAATGTTATCGTTGCTCATGAAGATATTTGGGATGCCTTATTGATTGCAGTTGCTTTGGCAGTGGCAGCAATTCCAGAAGCATTAAATTCTATTGTAACGATTGTGTTATCTATTTCTACACAGAAAATGGTTAAAGAACATGCAATCATTAAACAATTAAATGCAGTAGAAAGCTTAGGCTGTGTATCTGTTATTTGTTCCGATAAAACAGGGACCTTAACTCAAAATAAGATGAAAGTCATGGAACTATTCTTGAATAATGAAGTCATCAAACCGGAAATGCTGGATGTGAAAGATCATAGCCATGATGTGTTGTTGAAATCATGTTTGTTGTGTAATAATGCAGTATCGAATGGATCCACTCAAATTGGGGACCCTACTGAAATTGCCTTGTTAGATTTATTTGATCGTTATGGTGAAAAAGATGCAGATTACCATGTTGAAGCGATTCGAATCAAAGAACTTCCTTTTGATTCAACACGTAAGATGATGTCTATTAACTCGGAAAACCACCTTTATACAAAAGGGGCTGTAGATGTTATTTTGGATCGATGCGATCAGATTTTGATTCATGATAAAAAGCGCCCAATTACTGAAGAAGATATTAAATTGATCAAAGAGCAAAATGAAAGTTTTGCCAAAGAAGGACTTCGTGTATTGGGCTTTGCGTATAAAACGATGAAACCAAAAGAATTAAGTTTGGAAGATGAAAACAATTTAACGTTTGTAGGTATGGTTGCTCAAATGGATCCACCTCGTCTTGAAAGCAAGAATGCAGTTTCTAAGTGTAAGATGGCTGGTATCAAACCAATCATGATCACAGGAGATCATATCATTACCGCAACTTCAATTGCCAAAGAGATTGGAATCTTTGAAGATGGGGACATTTGTTTGGAAGGAAAAGAATTGGAAACAATGTCGGATTCGGCTTTAGATGAAATTTTATCAAAAGTATCCGTATATGCGCGTGTTGCTCCAGAACATAAAATTCGTATCGTAGAAGCATGGCAAAAACGCAATGAGATCGTTGCCATGACCGGAGATGGTGTCAACGATGCTCCAGCCTTAAAACAGAGTGATATCGGAGTAGCGATGGGTATTACCGGTACAGAAGTTTCAAAAGACGCAGCCAGCATGATCTTAACAGATGATAACTTTTCTACGATCGTTAAGGCTGTTATTACCGGAAGAAATGTGTACGCTAATATTAAGAATTCCATTACGTATTTATTGTCAGGAAACTTCTCAGCTATTTTAGCCGTTGTCTTTACTTCATTGGCATTGATGCCAACACCATTTATGGCAGTTCATTTATTGTTTATTAACTTAATTACCGATTCTTTACCAGCGATAGCTATTGGAATGGAAAAAGGAAAAGATGATGTGTTGAAACAAAAACCACGTAAGCGTGATGATTCAATCTTGAATGCGAAAACAATGATCAAAATTGGCTATGAAGGTTTGATCATATTTTCCGGTGTTATGGCGGCTTACTTTATTGGATTGCAGACAAGTGATCTTATGGCAAGCACGATGGCTTTTTCAACTCTATGTCTTTCTCGTTTGTTGCATGGTTTCTCTTCAAGAGGAAATGCTCCATTCTGGAAATTAGGTAAGAATGAATCTAGTATTTATGCTTTCTTAACTGGTGCTGTACTTCTTGTGCTGATTTTATTTATTCCAAATATGCACGGATTATTCTCAATTGGTCCAATTACTTTAATACAATTCTTTATTGTTGTTGGATTATCATTAGCAACTTTTGTTATTGTGCAGATTACCAAAGTAATTCAGTATAGAGGCTAAAGATATGAGTGATAAAAAACAAAATGCTGTAAAAACAGGAATCACGTTTGGCAGTGCATTAGCTATGGTCATTAGTTATACGACATGGAAATCTGTCGGATGGGCCATTTTTCATGGTTTATTGAGCTGGGTATACGTTATCTACTTTATTTTACGTTACTAGAATACGATTTAACTTGCTCAAAATGTCGGTGTTATCGTATAATACATGCATAAAACAGTGAAAAGAAGAGTAGTATCTTGTGATTGTTTCAAAGAGAGCGATTGTATGGTGAAAATTCGTAGCATAGCAGATATGAAGATGGTCTTGGAGTTTCTCTTTTGAGACGTAAGTTTAGAAAGGGACGTATTTCGACGTTATCGAATTGAGGTGCATTGTGCACAAACTAAGGTGGTACCACGAAAAGCTTTCGTCCTTTGATGGAAGCTTTTTTTATAGAAAGGAAATGAAATTATGTGTAAGAAAGAACCATTTTATTTAACAACGGCAATTGCCTATACTTCTGGACGCCCACACATTGGGAATACTTATGAAATTATTTTGAGCGATTCTATTGCTCGATTTAAAAGAGCACAGGGATATGATGTTTTCTTCCAGACAGGTACAGATGAGCATGGTATCAAGATCGAAGAAAAAGCGCGTGAAGCAGGTGTAAGTCCTCAGGAATTCGTAGATAAAGTAGCAGCTCAAATTAAATCAAACTGGGATCTGATGAATACAAGTTATGACTATTTTGTACGTACTACAGATGATTATCATGTAAAACAGGTACAGAGAATCTTTAAACGTCTTTATGAGCAGGGAGATATTTATAAAGGAGAATATGAAGGCTGGTATTGTACTCCTTGTGAAAGTTTCTGGACTGAATCTCAATTGGTTGATGGAAAATGTCCGGACTGCGGTCGTCCTGTAAAAAAAGCCAAAGAAGAAGCCTACTTCTTTAATATGCAAAAATATGCAGATCGTTTGATCCAATATATTGAAGATCATCCGGATTTTATTCAGCCAGAATCTCGTAAAAATGAGATGTTAAATAACTTCTTGCGTCCAGGGCTGCAAGATCTTTGTGTATCTCGTACTTCATTCAGCTGGGGTGTTCCAGTGGATTTTGATGATAAACATGTTGTTTATGTTTGGATCGATGCTCTAAGCAACTATATCACGACACTTGGATATGATGCTCTTGGTGAAAGTGATGAAAAATTCCACAAATACTGGCCAGGAACACATATCATTGGAAAAGATATCTTGCGTTTCCATACGATTTATTGGCCAATTATTTTAATGGCTTTGGATCTACCTTTACCTAAGAAAATCTTTGGACATCCATGGTTATTGATTGGTGATGGAAAAATGTCTAAATCAAAAGGTAATGTAATTTACGCAGAAGATTTAGTAGAACACTTTGGTGTCGATGCAGTTCGCTACTATTGTTTGCATGAAATGCCTTTTGCTCAGGATGGAACAATTACCTGGGAACTTGTAGTAGAGCGTATCAATTCAGATCTAGCCAATATCCTTGGAAACTTAGTATCTCGTACGATCGCCATGTCAAATAAATATTTTGGCGGAATGATCACAAATCCACAGGTAAAAGAAGCTGTGGATGAAGAGTTGATTTCTTTAGCTGAAAGCACAAAATCAAAAGTAGAATCGAAGATGGAACAATTCCGTGTTGGTGATGCTTTAGATGAAATCTTTACATTATTAAGAAGAACAAATAAATATATCGATGAAACAATGCCTTGGGCTTTGGCTAAGGAAGAAAATAAGAAAGATCGTCTTGCGACAGTATTATATAACTTGTTAGAATCTATTCGAATCAGTGCTGTTCTTTTGGAAAGTTTCCTGCCTGAAACAAGTCAGAAAATCTTGGATTATCTTAATACTTCTAAACGTGACTTTGATTCTATTGATACATTTGGTCAATTGGAAACTGGAATTCAAGTGGTAAAGAAACCAGAAGTTTTGTTTGCACGTATTGATGAAAAAGATTTTATGGAAAAACTAGCGAAGGAAAAAGAAGAAAAGGCAAAAGAAGAAAATGAGAAAGAAGAAAACTTGATTACGATCGATGATTTTGCCAAAGTTGAAATGAAGATTGGTACAATTGTGGATTGTAAACCACATCCTAAGACAGACCGCTTATTGGTTGAACAGATTGATCTAGGGGATGAAGTTCGTCAGGTTGTCAGCGGTATTGCCAAATACTATAAACCAGAAGATTTAATTGGTAAGCAGGTTGTTGTGGCAACAAATCTAAAACCAGTAAATCTTAGAGGCGTAGAGTCTAATGGTATGATTCTTTGTGCAACGAATGATAAAGAGCTTTCATTTTTAACAATTGAAAAAGAAGTGAAGAATGGATCTAAAGTTTCTTAATCATGAATGATAAACAAAAAGCTTTATTTAAACAGATACAGCTTGCTGGGTTAGGTATTGTAATTGCGGTATTTGGATTCTTCGTGAATCATACAGCTTTGATGATCATTGGGGCTGGTGTATTTATCTTTGGTATCGCTCGAACGATCCTAATAAAAAAGTTGATCGATGAATTAGAAGAAGATGATTGATCTTCTTCTTTTTATATGAAAAAGATCATATCACTTGGATATGATCTGGTTACTTGTGTAATTTCATATAGCTTGTTAGTCCGTATGCCGCTTTGGCTTTGGTAGCAGCATTTACGATTGCCATTTCAATGGCTTTAGTAGCCATAATACCGACAACATCAGGATCTGCTTTTACTTTTTTAGAGCCTAAGGCAAAAATCGTATCTCCATCATTAGATGTATGTACTGGGCGAATGCAATGAGCATAGCCATTATGGGCAACACTGGCAACTTTATTCATTTGCGCTTTGGTTAGATCAGCGTTTGTAATGATGCAACTGATCGTTGTATTAGCCATTGGATCTTTCATGATCTTTTCATACATTTCTAAAATGGCTTCTTCAGAATTGATTTCTAGATTGTTTTCTTGATCATAGATTCCAGCAATTCTCTTATCAGAATTAGGGAAATAAATGTCACCGCATGCGTTTAATGCAACGATCGCACCTACTTTTAAATCGTGTACTTGATATGCAGCATAACCTAGACCGGTTTTCATGGCTTTATCAAATCCTAAAAATTTACCCACACTAGCTCCTGTTCCGGCTCCTACATTGCCTTGTTCCGGCCTGTTTTTTTCTGCGTTGATACATGCTTGATAACCCATTTTTTTATCTGGGTATGCCTTTGGATTTGCTACGCTACAGTCAAATAAACTTGCTTGACATACAATAGGAATGGTGATTCCTTTCATTGCAAATCCTATATCATGCTCACTAAGATATTGCATGACACCACTGCTTGATTCCAGACCAAAGGCACTTCCTCCACTTAATACAACTGCATGGACTTCTTCAACCATATTTTTAGGATTTAATAAATCGGTTTCACGAGTTGCAGGTCCACCTCCTCGAACGTCAACTCCAGCAACGGCTCCTTCTTTTGAAATGATGACTGTACATCCTGTGGCGTTTGTATCATCCTGAGCATGTCCTACTTGAAAACCTTCGATGTCTGTAATGTTGATTTCTTTCATTGTTTTGGTTCCTTTTCTACTAAATCATAGATATCTTTTCGACGAATCTTCCAAAATGGCATTCGCTTACGAATTTTATCGATCATGGCTAGATCAATATCATAGACGATGTAATCATTTTGGTTGGCATCGATCAATACTTTTCCAAATGGATCACAAATCAAAGAGTGTCCATATGATTTAAATTGTTTATAAACATAATGCTGAGGATTTGCCCCGACGATGAAGACTTGATTTTCCATTGCTCTTGTCTGTAAAAGCGGTTGCCAATGTGCTTTTCCTGCACTTTCGTTAAAAGCGGCAGGGCAAAAAATCACTTTTGCCTGCTTCATTGCCAGTAATCTTGTCTCTTCGGGGAAACGAATGTCATAGCATACTAAGATACCAAATCGTCCGTATTTGGTATCAAATGTTTTGATTGAATTTCCTGGAGTGAACACTTCGCTTTCGCTGTAAAGCTTATGTCCTTCGATATTTACTTCAAATAGATGCATCTTATCATATTGACAAATGTGCTTTCCATTTTCAAAAATATGACATGTATTGTAAATCTTATTGTTTTCTTTTCTGGCAATTGTGCCTCCTATGATAATGATCTGGTGTTTTCTAGATTCTTCCTGTAACAGTTGATAGCATTTGTCATGTGTTTTGTAAGACAGCAAGATTTGTTCATTATCGTAGGGCGCATTCCACATTTCATTTAAAACAATGATTTCAGCATGTTCTTTTATGCATGATTGTATGTGTTTTGCGACAAAGGAAAGGTTTGCCTTTATATCAGAGCTGACTTTCACTTGTATGATACCTATTTTCATATTTATTCCAACTTTTAAAAATCTACGATTTTCGTATCATCATTATAGCAAAACTATTACTTTTTTACTATAATAACTATATCAGTAGTCAGCAAAGGAGAGATATTATGGCTATCGTTAAATTGGCTCCAGCTTTTAAAGATTATTTATGGGGTGGAACAAAATTAAAAGAGTCTTATGGAAAGAAAACAGATTTAGATATCGTGGCAGAAAGTTGGGAGCTTTCTACACATCCAGATGGTGAAAGTGTGGTAACTACTGGACCTTATGCAGGAATGAAATTATCTGAATACGTTAATGCCTTAGGCAAAGATTGTCTTGGGACAAAGGGGAATGCATTTGAATTTTTCCCAATTTTGATCAAATTCATTGATGCGAAACAACCATTATCTATTCAGGTTCATCCGGATAATGAGTATGCATTACGTGTTGAAAAAGAATACGGAAAAACAGAAATGTGGTACGTATTGGATTGTGAAGAAGGCGCTTCTCTTTATTTTGGTGTAAACAAAGAAGTGACAAAAGAAGAGTTTGCTCGTCGCATTCAAGATGGAACATTATTGGAAATCTTAAAAAAAGTTCCAGTTCATAAAGGTGATGTGTTCTTCATCAAAGCTGGTACGATCCATGCGATTGGGGCAGGTATCCAGATTTGTGAAATTCAACAGAATTCAAATACAACATATCGTGTATTCGATTATGGACGTGTTGGCAAGGATGGAAAACCTCGTGAACTTCATATTGAAAAAGCAATTGATGTTTCTAATCTATCTCCAATTGAATCAGACTTCAAGCCATGTGGTCCTCAAACAACAAATGGAGATGCAAAGACTGTCATGTTAGCAACATGTGATTTATTTACAACATACGAAACAACATTAAATGGTTCAACGACATTGAACGTAGATAAAGAAAGTTTTGGATCAATCGTAGTTCTTGAAGGCGCTGGCACAATCGAAAATAATGGTGAAACACTCACTTTTGCGAAAGGAGATTCAATTTTCATTGCAGCTAACAGTGGTGAAGTTAAGATCACTGGAAATTGTCAATGGATCTACAGCAGGGTTTAATACCCTGTTTTTTTAGAAATGATACGTGAATTATTAAGTTGGTATGATGTAAATAAAAGAGAACTACCATTTCGAAAGGATAAAGATCCGTATCGAATCTGGATCAGTGAGATCATGGCTCAACAAACTCGTATTGAAGCAATGCTTCCTTACTATGATCGGTTTATTGAAAAATATCCGGATGTCAAATCATTAGCCAATGCTGATGATGAAGAACTTCATAAAATGTGGCAAGGCTTAGGATATTATTCCAGGTGTCGAAATTTAAAGAAGAGCGCTATTGAATGTATGGAAAGATACGATGGAAAACTGCCAGGATCCAAAGAAGAATTAGTTAAACTTCCGGGAATCGGTCCTTATACAGCAGGCGCAATAGCTTCAATTGCGTATGATGAAAATGTCAGTGCAATTGATGGAAATGTCATTCGTGTCTTTTCTAGATTATATGATATTCATGAAGATGTAACACTTTCTAGTACAAAGAAGAAAATCGAAAAACTTGTGAATGAAAGTTTACCAGGCTCAGAATATATCAGTGATTATAATCAAGCTTTGATGGAGTTGGGAGCTTTGATTTGTATTCCACAAAATCCGCGTTGTGACAAATGTCCGTTACAAAATGAATGCGAAGCAAAAGATCCTTCATCTCTTCCTGTCACACCGCCAAAAAAGGGAAGACCTTGTCTTGAAAAACAAATTTTTATTTGGGTGTGTGACGAGAAGATTCATTTGAAGAAAAGAGAAGAAAAAGGCCTGTTGCATGGATTATATGGCTTTGATGAAACAAAACCGGAAAACATTATAAAAGAAATACGTTTAAATCCATATTCACATATCTTTTCACATGTAACATGGAAAATGGATGCCAAGGTTGTCTATGTAGATTCATGCGTAGATACATGTTTTTACACCCTTGATCAGATTGTTGAAAAATACGCAATACCTAGTGCTTTCAAACCGTTTTTAGATGAAATTATCGATAGAAAATTAGTTAAGTATAAGCCCTGAATGTAGGGCTTTTTTCTTTACAACATCTTAATACGGATATTGTTGATTTTTGGTATAGCGGGCATATAATTTACTTAGTAATACTAAGTAGGTGATGCGATGAATCCAAAGTATGAAAGACAATTAAAAAAAGGTGTATTGGAAATGCTGGTCTTAAAGCTTTTATCAAAAGAAAAGATGTATGGATTTCAATTGATTCAAAAACTCCAGTTATGTAACAGCAAGTATTTCTCATTAAAGGAAGGTACTTTATATCCGATTTTGTATCGTTTAGAAGATGATGGTTTAGTAAAAAGTGAAAAGATCGTAAACAAACCTAAAGAGCTAGCCAAAAAATATTATGTAATCACAGATCAAGGTGTTGAAGTTTTAAAGGAATTAGAAATTCTTTGGAAAGATTTTTCTAAGGAAGTATCAAAGATCATGGAGGATTAAGGATATGAATAAAGAAAAATATCTGCATAAAGTAATCAAATATCTGAGCTGTTCAAAAAAAGATAAAAAACGCATTTATGAAGATTTAAATTCGGATATTGATGAAGCTTTAGAAAATGGTGAAAGTTGGCAGGAGATTGAAATGCGATTTGGCAATCCAAAAGATTTAGCTGATGAATTGATGGAAAACTTGGAAGTGGATACAAAAGGCAGACACAAAAAGCTTTGGATTGGTTTGATTTGCGGTGTATGTGTTGTTGTAGCTATTGGTTTTCTAGCTTATAAGATGTTTATTCCAACGACAATTTTGTTAAAGGACTCCACATATTTTGATTATGATGAAGTTCATGATAAAGCAATGGAAGTGATCGAATATGCATCGAATGATGATTATGAAGCCATTGCCAATATAGGAATTGATGAATTTAAACAGGATTCTGTTAAAGAACAAATTAAAGAGACAATGACTATGATGAAACATGGAGCCTTTTTAAAAATTTCAAGTGAGCAGTATGTAGAGAATTCAACATTGACTTCTAAATATGCAGCTGCTTCGATCACGGTAATGTATGAAGACAATGCGATCACGTATACTTTGGCTTTTGATGAAAATTTGAATCTAAGCGCTTTCTATATGAAATAGAGATGATTTATATGACTTTGATTAAGAAACTTGCATTAACGATAGTTTTATTGAATGTTTTGATATTTTTATTAATTAATTTGATTTATACAGATGATATTTATCTTTTCTATAATGGTGTATCTATGGAGAATAATTTTAATAAACCATTTTTGGCAATCGGCTATCCAATGGTTTCAATTTTTATTTATTATTTTCTTTCCCATATGCCGGTATATCTATTTTCAAGTTCAAAAATGGTATGGGCTTTTAAAGGAACGATAGCAGTCTTAGATAATGAGAAAAATAGGAAAATTATTCAAAAAAGAGGAAAAGAATTATTCGAACAAGAAAATGTGTTGATTCAAAGCATAATTCTTATGGCAAGTTTTCAAGTCTTATTTCAACAAAATATCTCCAGTGTTTTTGTGTATAGCTGTCTAGGATTGATAATGGTTGCGATGGTGCGTACAGTGTATCTGATTCATAAAGAAACGATGTTTTCCTGAGGTGTAGAAATCATGAAGAAAATGATATTTTGTACATTGTTTATAACTGCAGTAATGTCGATTATGATCTTGATCATATATCAAAATGATATAGTGTGCATTACAATTCACTAGGACAAGCAGATGTTTATGCTCCTGCATATCAGGTGATTTTCTTACCACTATTCGGCGTTTTAATACATTTTTTGTTTTCTAGAATAAACAAGAGTCACGTGATCAAAGGTGAATCAATTCAATTGTTTCAATATCGTCTTCCTATAATGGTGACAAATAATAATGCATATAAGGTGCAAAAAGTGATTTCTGATTTTATTTGGAGCATTGATTTAGTGATTCAATTGATCATGTTATGGGTAACATTTATATTATTGATTCAAAAGAATATATGTTCATGGATGGGGTATATCTTTATTCTATTCATAGTTTTAAGTTTGATTTTATTTATATATCGTTTATATCGATATACATATCGATTCGATTAGGAGGATTTAATATGAGGATCGAATTAATCACAGGTTTATTATTTTTAGCGCTAAGTATTTTATTTCTTTTGGGTAAAGGTAGTTTTCTGATTGCAGGATATAATACTTCCAGTAAAGCAGAGAAGGCTAAATATGATGAAAAGAAGATATGTCGTTATGCTGGTATTGCTATGTTGATAGCCAGCATTGGACAATTTGTCCTTCTTTGGAACAAAAATTTAATGTGGTTAACCTTGCTTGTGAGTTTTATCGCTGTTGCCGTTGCCATTGTTGGTACCAATTTCTTCTCTAAGAAAAAAGTTGAGGATATGAATGAAGCAGAAATCAAACCATATGATAACAATGCCTCTAAGATTGTAAAGATTGGTAGTTTAGTGTTTACTTTTATTATTTTAGCTGGTGCTGGTGGACTTCTATTTGCTGGAGATGTCAGTGTAAGTGTTGGCAAGAATGCAGTAGAGGTCAATGCATTCATGGCTGCAGGTTCAACTGTCAAATATACAGATATAGAAGAAGTGTATTTATCGGATGATGTACATTATGGATCTCGTGTTGGCGGATTTGGCGGATTAAAGATTAGTTCAGGTAATTTTGAAAATGATGAATATGGAAGATATAAACTGTATGTATATAATGACAATGATACTTTAATTGTATTAAAAACAAACGAAGATAAATATATAGTTTTCAACCAATCAAGTCAAAAAAACACAGAGAAAGTGTATGAATCCATTTTAGAGAAGGTGAGTTAAGATGTTTTGGTTTATGCTGTTGATGAATTTGTTGATTCCATTAACGATGGTGTTCGTGGGTATTTACTTTAAAAAAGCAGCATTACCTGAAATTAATCCATTATTTGGTTATCGAACTAGACGTTCAATGGCAAGTTTAGAAGCGTGGCAGTTTTCAAATCGTTTAATGGGCTCGTACTGGTTTAAATATGGATTGGCTTTAAGTATGATTTCGATTATTTTTTCTTTCTTGTTGAAAGACCAAATAGAATATGGCTCCTTATTTATCATGCTTGTTCAGATGTGTGTAATGTTTTATACGATTTATTTGGTTGAAAAAGCTTTAAAACAAAAATTTGGAAATTAAAAAGAACGATCGCTTTGATCGTTCTTATTGTGTTATATAGGCGATGACTAATTTGATCGTGTTTTCAATTCCATCCCAATGTGTTCTCTCCATACCGTGACTAGCGTTGACTCCAGGTCCAACCAGTCCACCTTTAATATTGTTTCCACCTTTTAAGGCGGCTGAAACATCAGAACCATATTGAGGGTAGATATCTACTGCGTATTTTAGATTGTTTTCTTTTGCAAGCTTGATAAGCTTCGATGTGATTTCGTAATCATAAGGCCCACTAGAATCTTTAGCACAGATAGATACATCTTGTTCTGTGCAGGCAAGATCTAATCCTATGCATCCCATATCTACGGCAATGAATTCTTCAATGTCTTCTGGAATCCAACTGGATCCATGTCCAACTTCTTCATATGTACTAAATATAATTTTGATGTTACAGCTAGGTTGTATTTGATGTGTATGTAAATATTCTAATACTCCCATTAAAGCACTGGCAGAAATCTTATCATCCAAAAATCTAGATTTGATAAAGCCGCTTTCGGTGACTGTAAATTTAGGTTCAATGGCAATGATATCACCATTTTGGATACCTAGTTTTTCCGTATCTTCTTTTGAGTAAACAATTTCATCAATGCGAATTTCCATTGTGTCTTCTTTTCTTGGCGCGCTGGTCGCATCTGGGAATACATGGGCTGCTGGAGTTGTCGATAAAATCGTTCCAGTGTAGATTTTACCTTCGCGTGTCAAAATGCGACAATATTCACCGTCCAGTGTTGGCAGCATTGGTCCACCAATTCGTGTGAAGGCAAGTTTACCATCACTTTTGATTGAACGGACCATAAGTCCTAATGTGTCCACGTGAGCACTTAATCCTATTGTGTGGCTTGTGTCTTTGCCAGGTATGGAAACAATCAGATTTCCTTTATTGGATAGGGTTGTTTCAAAGTTAAACTTGGCAATATTTTCTTTTAGATAATTGATAGCTGATTTAGTATAGCTGCTTGGTGAATCAATGTTAATTAACTCGTTGGCAACTTTCAGCACAAATTCTTTGTTTATTGATTCCATTTCGAAATACCTCCGTTATTAGTATATAACTTTTTTGAATATTTCTATAATGAAAAAAATATTATTCTAGCGTTAAATGATTTTATTATGGAGTATAATAGAAATGAAAAAACTATTACATATGAATAATGATCATGAATATTTAAAGAAAGTTACAATAGGTATTCCGAAAAAACATAATGCGACAATTTATCTTAGTGAATATGATCCAAATTGGCCTTTGGTTTATAAACAACTTTCAAAGGAAATTCAATCGGTTTTACAAGAGAAAGTTATTTTGATCGAGCATGTGGGATCAACGTCTGTACCAGGTCTTTGTGCCAAGCCAATCATAGATATTTTATTAGAGGTCGAAAATAGTGCTGATGAAAACCAGTATGTTTCTAAATTAGAAAGTATAGGGTATGTATTGAAAATCAGAGAACCTGATTGGTATCAGCATCGTTGTTTCAAACATTTTGATCCTGAAGTGAATTTACATGTGTTTTCTAAAGACTGTAAGGAATCAAAACGAATGATTTGGTTTAGAGATCATTTAAGAAATAATGAAGCAGATCGAACACTTTATGCAAATACAAAAAGAGAATTAGCTTTGCGAAAATGGGAATATATTCAAGATTACGCAGACGCGAAGAGTCGTGTTGTATCGAATATAATGTCACATATGGAGGTGTTATCATGAGTGAAAAAATTATTACGATTACGCGTGAATTTGGTAGTGGAGGACGAACAATAGGGAAAAAAGTAGCCCAAAAACTGGGCATTCCTTGTTATGATGAAGAACTGCTGGAAAAGATGGTTAAAGAAAGTGGGTTCGTCAAAGAATATATTGAAGAACAAAGTGAAGATAGTGTTGGATGGTTAAATTCTATTCTTTCTTATAATGGTCTTACTATGACGAATCAAGATAAGCTTTGGGTCATTCAACAAAACCTGATCTTAGATTTAGCTCAACAAGGTTCATGTGTAATTGTTGGACGTTGCGCTGATTACATTTTAAGAGACGAAAATATTTTAAGCGTTTTTATCCATGCGGATATGGAACATCGTGCCAATCGTATCGTTACAGAATATGGAGAAAGAGAACAATCTCCTCAGCAACGATTGAATGACAAAGATCGACGTAGAGCGGCTTATTATCGTTTCTATACAGATATGAAATGGGGTAAGGCGCAAAACTACCATTTGTCCTTAGACAGTGGAAAATTTGGGATCGATAAATGTATCGATATAATCATTTCAGCTTTTCAGGATTGATCATTCATGATCGATCCAAAGTTCAGGCAAAAGCTCTTTTAAAGGTATTTCTTTGAAATCAGGCAGGATGATCAAAGTGTTTAAATTATCTTTATTCACTTGTATCATAAACTCTCGGCATCTACCGCAGGGAGGAAGGATGTTACCGTTTTTGTAGACGGCTATCAGTCGTTTGATTTTCATTTCGCCATGTTTAAGCATGTCGGCTATAGCAGCCTGTTCCGCACAAAATCCCAAGTTGCAGGCAAGGTCTATATTGATGCCGGTATAGATATTGCCACTTTCGCTTTCTAAAGCACAGCCAACTTGTCCACATTCGCCATCATGTTCCAGCGTTAAATGTTGAATCGTATTTTTTGCGATAGTATAAAGTTCAATCTTAGTCATATTTAGTATCTCCTGAAATTATTTAAATATAATTGTGAGATCAATACAAGGTAAAGTGTGAAAAACATTTTTAAAAAAATGTGTTATAGTTTTTCCATCAATAATAAGGAGAATTGTATGGTTAGAGATATTGTGAAAGATACATTTATTTTGAGTCGAATTTCTGTGTTGGCTAATAAAGATGATTTATCAATTGCTCAGGATTTGATTGATACTTTAGAAGCACATAAAGAAAGTTGTGCTGGTATGGCAGCTAACATGATTGGCTTTCATAAAAGAATCATTGCCTTTCAGGATGAGGGAAAGATCGTAGTGATGCTTAATCCGGAAATCATAAAAAAATCACAAATCTACTCAGCAAAAGAAGGATGTCTATCTTTATCTGGTCAAAGAGAAACAAAACGATATCGAAGTATCAAAGTTCGTTATTTAGATATGCAGATGAAGATAAAAATAAAAACATTTAAGGATTTTACAGCGCAAGTCATTCAACATGAAATTGATCATTGTGATGGTATATTGATCTAGCATTTCATCTTGAGATGATTTGCCTTTTTTTAGTTCACAATATCGTGTATCGATATTATAATGAAAGTGAAGATATCGAGTGTCGATATTAGATGAAGAAAGAAGTGATTCTATGGCAAAAGAAACTTTGGAAATACTAACAGAATCTATGTTTTATGTGTTGATGGCGCTTTTAAAACAACCAAAATGTGGAACGGAAATTGCGCAGTTTGTTTTAGAAAAAACAAAAAAAAGAGTGGAAATTGGTCCGGGAACTCTGTATACGATCTTATCTAAATTTGAACAGTCTGAATATATTGAAGAGATTGCCGTTGAAGGAAGAAAACGAACGTATCAGATCACGGATATAGGTAAAAAAGCTTATGTAAAAGAAAAAAGCAGACTTTATCAAATGTTGGATGATGCGGCTGCGGAGGAAATGTCATGAAAAGAAAATATCGATTAATGCGTGTCATGATTTATGAAAGAAAAGCTTTGGAAAATTATATAAATTCTATGGCTAAAGACAATTGGCACGTGGATAAACTAGGATTAAATTATATTCGTTTTGAAAATAGGGAAGATTCAATTCATTATGTAGTTGTCTTAAATGGGGATATAGAAGAGAAAGATATGATGTATGAAACGAATGCACAGAAGAAATTAAGATCTTTTATGGAAGATTTTGATTTAAATTTTGTGTGTTCAAATGGAATGTTCCAAATATATTCTTCAAGACAAGATTTGGATATCTATACGGATGAGCAGACGGAGTTATCAACGATTTGTCAAACAAAAATTAAAAATGGATATCCTTCATGCTACCACTGGGCCTTCTTGTGGCTGGCTATTGTTGTTGCAGGAATTTGGGCGATGTATGCTGGGATGCTTTCATTAAATAGCAATGCCAATCTTGCAAAAGCTTTATTGATCTTGGTCTCTTTTTTTGGCTTTATATTTGCGACCCGAGAAATTATAACACTATATCGATACAAAAAAAGACAGATACTTCAAGATGATCCAGGTGTATTTCATACAAGATGGTGCTTTTCTGTAATGGTGATTCTCAGTATATTGTACATGACTTGTTTTTTGGAATTTAAGTATTTGTTCTTTCTTATACATTTTTAGGAAAGTATATAATTTTTCCGTTATTAAAAACGGTATCAGAAGAAACAAAAGAAAAAGTATTTTTTGGACTATTGATCATATTAACGATCATCGTTTGTCTATAAGATAATAATTAAGAAGCCTTAATATTCGACTTTATGTATGAAAAGTGAGAGAATAGGGAAGCAGGAGGGATTTATGCATACAATTAAATGTCCAAATTGTCATACGATGTTTGAACTGGATGATTCTATTTATATGGATATCGTTAAACAGGTTCGTGATGAAGAATTTGAAAAAGAAAAGAAATCTATTGAGAGTTATTATAATGAAAAAAGCCAAAGCATGGTCAATGAAGCTAGAAGCGATTTAGAAAAAGAGATTGTTTTGTTGAAATCACAAATCAATGAGATGAAAAATACAGCATCTGTCGATAAAGAATTGGCAATTTCCAAGGCTCGTTTAGAATTCGATGAACGACTTAATGAAAAAGAAAAGATGATTCAAAAACTTGAAAGTCAGATCAAAGAAAATGAAGTCAAGGCAAAATATGAATTAACTCAACAAATATCTGAACTAACAAATCAATTAACGTCGCAAAAGACACAAGCCAAGCTTTTGGAGACAAATTTAAAAGAGAAGTATGAAACTCAATTAAAACTAAAAGACGAACAAATTGCCTACTACAAAGATTTTAAAGCAAAACAATCGACCAAAATGGTAGGAGAAAGCCTTGAACAGCATTGTGAAATTCAGTTCAATCAATTAAGAGCGACAGGATTTCAAAATGCATATTTTGAAAAAGATAATGATGCCCGTACAGGAAGCAAGGGCGATTACATTTATCGTGAAAATGATGATCAGGGTAATGAGATCATCTCTATTATGTTTGAGATGAAAAACGAAAATGATGAAACAGCAACAAAGAAGAAAAACGAAGATTTTTTAAAGGAACTGGATAAAGATCGTAATGAAAAGCATTGTGAATATGCAATCCTTGTTTCTTTGTTGGAACCGGATAATGAACTGTATAATTCTGGAATTGTAGATAAATCACATCGATATCCAAAAATGTATGTGATTCGACCACAATTTTTCATTCCAATGATTACTTTATTAAGAAATGCAGCACTAAATTCAATGCAGTATAAACAGGAACTGGCGATTGCGAGGGCTCAAAATATTGATATTACACATTTTGAAGAGAATATGATGAAGTTCAAAGAAGGATTTGCGCGAAATTATGAATTGGCCAGTCGTAAATTTAAAACAGCTATTGATGAAATTGACAAGACAATCTCGCATTTACAGAAGACAAAGGATGCTCTGATATCCAGTGAGAATAACTTACGCTTAGCCAATAACAAGGCGGAAGATCTAACAATCAAAAAATTAGTAAGAAATAATCCTACGATGAAAGCAAAATTTGATGAATTAAAAAATGAATGATAATTAAGTTGACAAAAAAGCAATTTGATTTATAATGTGAACGGTTCACAAAGAGAACTAATAGAAAGAGTGTATATGAAAGATTTCAATGAAGAACTTTTAGATGCCTGGTTAAATTTAACTGGAGCTATTAATAATGAAAAAATTGTTTCTCAATTACCATATAATGAGGTAATCATCTGCCGAATCTTATATAGAAACCGATCAAAACAGATTACGGCAACTGATTTATGCGAGATGACAAAGATGCAAAAATCTCAAATGAATCGTACATTGACCTCAATGGAAAATAAAAAAATATTGACTAGAACAAGATCTAGTGGTGATAAGCGAAAAATCTATGTAACTCTAAATGAAGAACAGATCAAAGTCTACGAAGATGAACATGAACGGATTTTAAAAATCGTGGACAAGTTGATTGAACGGGTTGGTAAGGAGAATGCACAAAAGGCATTGGAGTTGTTCGAATTGATTGCTCATATCGCTAAAGAGGAGATTAAATGATACGCTTATTAGTGGATTCATCAGCTGATTTTTCAAAAGCAGAAATAGAAGAAAAAAAACTGTTATTTGTTCCTTTACAAGTGACGATTGAAGACAAAAACTATTTAGATGGTATTGATATTTTTACAAATGAATTTTATGAGAAGATGATCGCAACAGATGGTTTCTTTAAAACAAGTCAACCATCACCGCAGCAGTTTCTTGACCATTTTCAAAAAGCAAAAGAAAACAATGGTACATTAATTTGTGTTTTGATTTCAAGTGCATTAAGTGGAACGATTCAAAGTGCAATACTTGCCAAAAATATTGTTGAATATGACAATATCTATATCGTTGATGCTCTAACTACCACAGTAGGTATTCGAGTGATGATCGATAAGGCGATAGAAATGATCAAAGAAGGCAAAGAAGCAAAAGAAATCGTAACTTACCTTGAGGAAATGCGTTCACATATCAAAATTCTTGCAGCTGTCGATACACTTGAATATTTATGTAAGGGTGGTCGTGTTTCTAAGACTACGGCTGCCATTGGAGAGATGGCAAATATCAAGCCAATCGTTACAGTGAGTTTAGATGGAAAAGTAGATGTCATTGGAAAACGTTTAGGAATCAATAAAACCATTAGCTATATTTGGAGTAAAATGGAAGAATTTAAGATTGATAAAAACTATCCGATTTACTCTTTGTTTACATATGGCACAGAAAATTGTGAGAAACTGGAAGCTCGCTTTGAAAAGAATGGTATCAAAGCTTCTGGTAGATTACAAATAGGGCCTACAATTGGAACCCATGTTGGACCAGGCGCATTTGGTGTGTGTTTTGTGGAAGAATTCTAAAAGACCTTTTGAGGTCTTTTTTTATGGGGTCTTGGTTTAAAAGAATGATAAGATAGTTATCAGAATAATATATTTAGAAAGTAAGAGGAATGTCATGAGGAAAAGATATAAGGTTGCCTTTATTTGTGTACATAATTCTTGTCGAAGTCAAATTGCAGAAGCGTTAGGGAAGTATTATGCCTCAGATGTGTTTGAAAGTTATTCGGCAGGCACTGAAACGAAACCTATGATTAACCAGGATGCCGTTCGTATCATGAAAGAGCTTTATGGTATTGATATGGAAAAGAGTCAGCGAAGTAAACTGTTATCTGATATACCTCCTGTGGATGTAGTGATTACCATGGGGTGCAATGTACATTGTCCCTATCTGCCTTGTTCTCTTAGAGAGGACTGGGGTTTAGTGGACCCAACTGGAAAAAGTGATGAAGAATTTATTAAGGCTATTGAAGAAATAGAAACCAAAATCTTGGAATTAAAGAGAAAACTTAGTGTATAGAAATCGGCATATATATTATCAATGCGACTTTTCTTAAGTCGTTCTTAATGTGTGTACAAAAGTGAAAAATGTATATGAAGGCATAAAAATTTATGTTAGATTTACAATCTTTCATGTATAATAAAATCATAAAAGTATTAAAAGCAGTAAGGAGGTTTTATCATGAAGTATGCTGCTGCAGTGGATATCGGAAGAGTAAAAGTTCAAGTGGCTCTTTTCGACGAATCGTATAATATCGTAGATCATCAAAGTTTTGATAGCTGTATCGATGATCCAAACAAAACTTTAGATGAGATTGCCAGTCGTGTTTTGAAGTTTACTAAGACGATTTGTGGTATTGGAATTTCATGTCCGGGAATTCTGGATGCGATGAAAGGTACTCTGCTTTATACACCAAATTTAGGTGATAAATGGTGCGGTCTTCATGTTACGGAAGCTTTATCTAAGCGTACGGGCTTACCTGTATATTTGGAAAATAATGCAAATCTTGCCGGCCTGGCTGAAGCTGTTATTGGAAAAGGAAAGGATTGTAAAGTGATTCAATTCTTGCGCCTTTCAACAAATGTTGGAGCTGGTTTGATCATTGATAAGAAAATTTTTAAAGGAGCTCATGGCTTTGCCAATGAATTCTCTCCAATCCGCATAACCTCTTCTTCCGGGAAAGAGTCGGATAAAATTGGAAATCATATTTCAGAAACTGGAATTCTTGATAAAGCAAAAAAAGCTGGTTTAACTGCAGAAACTGTAAAAGAAGTGGATGACTTGGCTAAAGCAGGAAATGAGAAAGCAGTTTTGATCATGAAAGAAGCCAAAGAGCATTTAGCAAATTTGATCAATGCCATCATTGCTTTTGCTGATCCGGATATGGTGGTACTTGGTGGCTCGGTTCCTTTTGAAATTGAAGGATTCACTGAAGAAATTGAGGAAATGGTAAAATCGCAAATACCAGAAGTAGTTTGTCCTATGGTTAGAATCTGTCGTTCTGGATTAAATGAAAATAGCAACCTTATCGGTGCTTGTAATTTGGCTTTTTCAAAAGAAGTATATGGTTCAAGATAAAAAAGAAAATCAGGAAGTTGAATGGCTTTCCTGATTTTTTTGTGCAATTTTTTTTAATTTTTGAACAATTTGTTTAGCTCTTTTTAAGTCCTCTTTAAATTGTTGATTATGTTGGATCACAGGTTCTTTTGAAATATAAACATAGACAGGATCTTTATTTAATAATTTAATTTCAATGCCTATATACACCTTCTTCATCTCGATAAATAAACTGTTATTGAAGGTGGAAATCAAAACTCTGTGGGAGAACATCTTGGATTTTCCTTTGTATGGCGCGTGTTCATATAGAATTTGACTTTTTATGATATCTTTGTAGGTATATGTGCCTATGCTTCCATCGAATATCTGGATCGTTTGATTTTGAGGATCAAAAAGAATGTCCTGTCTCGGGTTCATAATGATGCCTCCTCTCTTTTAGTATAACAAAAAAAGCGTGTATTAAACACGCATATCAATAGAATAGTTGTAAACCAATATAAGCTATCAATGCCATAGCAATTAAGAAACCAAGCCCATATGGAAGGATCTTAGATAATAAGATTGAATCCTTTCCTTTTTGATCAACCGAGCTTAATGCGATTGCAATACTTTGTGGAGAAAGCATTTTACCAGCTGCAACACCTAGTGAGTTTAAAGCAACAATCCAATATGGATCTGCATTTAATGAAACGGCTGCATTTTGTTGAACAGCACCAAATAAAACACCTGAACTTGTTCCTGAACCAGTAACGAAAGTACCTAGACATCCAAGGCAAGGAGCAACGAATGGATAGAAACTTCCGGTAACCGCAATCGCAAATGTTGCGATGGAAGCAATCATACCGGCATATCCCATGATCTTGGCACAACCCAGAACGCATAACATAGTAATGATGGTTTCTTTCATCTGTTTTAAAGTAGCAATAAAAACTTTTTTAAAATCATTGAAAGAGGCTTTTTGAATTAATCCTCCTAAAATAGCAGAAAGGAAGATCCAAACTCCAGCTGTATTGATCCATGTAAATGTCATCGCATTTGGATTTTCTCCGGAGTACACATAGATTGTAGAAGCAAACTGTGCTAAAAAATCATTTACCGGCGCAATCAATTTTGATGTTGATAACAAGAAAATAAATATGAAAATGAAAGGACTGCAGCTTTTTAAAGCGTCTTTTGCGTTAATTGAATGTTTTTCCACTTTCATCTCATATGCAGGATCTGTTTTCTTTTTAGAGGCAAGTAGGACTGTAACCAATAAAGAACAAACACTTCCTACAACAACAGCAAGTTCAGCCCCCACAAAATAACTGACGGCAAGCTGCGGAATGACAAAACTGATACCAGTTGCCAAAGTGATTCCAGTTACACCTTTTAAAGCTTTAGGACCTTTTCCAGTGACCATAACGATCAAGAAAGGAATAACCAGCATAAATGGTGCAAGCTGTAAAGATGTAATGAAAGAAAGTTGCGTATTTTCTAACCCAACTAGATTTGCCAAAGTTACAGTTGGAATACCAATTGATCCAAAGGGTGTAGGAGCACCGTTGGCAATCAAACAAACTAGGCAAGAGAAAATTGGATCAAATCCAAGTGTCAATAACATTCCAGCTGGAATAGCAATCGCTGTTCCAAATCCAGCCATACCTTCCATAAATCCGCCAAAACACCATGCGATCAATAATACAAGGATACGTTTGTCGTTTGAAACGGATGTAATCATTTGTTTGATGACATCAATACCACCTGTTCTTAATGACAAGTTATATGTAAATACTGCTGCAATAATAACGACGACGATAGGCCAAATTGCCATTAGGATACCCTCAAGAGCAGCCGTTAAAACTTCCATTGCAGGCAATTGCCAAACAATAAAGGCTAAAACACCAGCTACGATCAGACTGCCCAATGCAGCTTTATAAGTTGGCATCTTCAAAACAGTTAAGGCAAATATCAGCCATAAAATCGGGCATAAACCCAGAATAAAATATAAAAGTTCCATAATTTAATCCCTCTTTCTTGAGCATTATATCAGAAAAAATAGATAGTTAAAAAAAATTGCAATATTTTTTAAAAATTTATGGATAATACAGCCAATTTGATGTATTATAGTGGTACAAAGTAGCGGTTTGTGTCAGAAAGTGGGGGTGATGGCACGTGTTTATGGGGGAATATGCACATAATATTGATCGTAAGGGGCGATTGATTATGCCTGCAAAATTTCGAGAAGAACTAGGTGAACACGTTGTCGTCAATCGAGGCTTAGATGGCTGCTTGTATGTGTATACTGTTGAACAATGGCAGGCAGTATATGAAAAACTTTCCACTTTACCATCAACGAATAAGGATGCTCGTATGTATCAACGTATGATGTTATCAAAAGCGGCAGAGTGTGAAATGGATGGACAGGGAAGAATATTGATACCATCTTCTTTAGTGGCGTTGGCTGGCCTTGAAAAAGAATGTTTGATTATTGGGGTTGCCAATCACTTGGAGATTTGGTCAAAAGAAAGATGGGAACGTTTGGAAGAAGAACAGAGTGCATCTTTTGAAGAAGCAGCTGAACATCTTTCCGGCTTGATGGGTTAGTTATGGAACATGTTAGCGTATTACTAAATGAATCTATAAAAATGCTTCAAATCAAAGATGATGGTGTCTATGTGGATTGCACACTTGGTAGAGGGGGCCATAGTAGTGAAATCTTAAAAAGATGTACCAAAGGTTATTTATATGCGTTTGACTGCGATCAAAACGCAATTGATGAAAGTACACCTCGACTTCAGAAAATAGGGGATAACTTTACTTGTATTCATGATAGTTTTGAACACCTGAAAGAACAATTGGATTCATTGAATGTAGATAAGGTTGATGGAATCTTGTTGGATCTAGGGGTTTCCAGTCCACAGTTCGATGATGCAAAAAGGGGATTTAGTTATCGATTTGATGCAAGATTGGACATGCGCATGAATCAGGAACAAAAATTGGATGCCTGGACAGTGGTCAATGAATATTCATTGGAAGACCTATGTCGTATATTGAAGGATTATGGTGAAGAGCCATTCGCTTATAAAATTGCATCCAAAATTGTAGAAAAACGGAAAATGAAGTCGATTGATACGACATTTGAGCTCGTAGATGTTATTAAATCAGCACTTCCCAATGCAGTATTAAGAAAAAAGGGACATCCAGCCAAACAAAGTTTTCAGGCAATACGAATGGAAGTAAATCAAGAACTTCCGCAGTTGGAGGTTGTTTTAAAAGAGGGGTTAAAACGATTGAAACCACATGGCCGAATGTGTGTGATCACATTTCATTCTTTAGAAGATAGGATCGTAAAGAAAATCTTTAAAGAAGTGGCAGTGCCAAAAAAAGTGGATAAAAGATTGCCGAGTCTTGGGATAGAAAATTTAGAATATCAACTTGTGAATAGGAAACCGGTACTGGCTTCGAAACAAGAATTAGATACGAATTATCGTGCACATAGTGCCAAATTAAGAGGGATAGAAAGGAATGAGTGCAATGGACAAGAAACGAATTAATAAAAAACATAATAGAAAGCCAAAGATTCGTCCGGAATCTTTGTTGTGCATTGCGTTTGCTCTTTCTTTCTGTTTTTATTGTGTTACTAAGATTGGATTGAATTCTTATAACATCACCTTATCTGTAGAAGATCAAAAATTAGCGGCTGAAGTAGAGGAAAAACAGCAGCAGATTGATGAACTTCAAAGTGAAGTAAACAACTTGGAAGATAAGACTAGAGTGCTTGGTATGTTAGGTGATGAGGTTAAGGATAATCAGGATAATGTTTACATCATTGATTAATAATGTATAATTAATTATTAGAAGGAATGATGTGAATGAGTGTTAAAAAAAGCAATAAACAGCTTTATAGAGTAATACAAATCATGACTTTAACGGGAACATTAGTAGTTGCTAATGTTCTTTTTACCATGGTCACACATAGACATATTTGGTCTGGGCAGGATGTTTTGGATACACAAATTGCCAGCAGTATTGTTAATACAAGCGTAGAGGCAAAGCGTGGTACAATCTATGATAGAAATCACAATGTAATTGCACAGGAAGTAACGGCATATACTGTTGTAGCTTATTTGGATGATAGTTTGGAAGATGAGGATGGCAACCCAGATTATGTCAAAGATGCTGACTATACAGCCAAACAATTAGGTACTGTTCTAGATAATATTAATGAGGAAAAAGTTGCTAAGATCATAGAGGATGCAATTGATGATGAGCGTTCACAAACAGAATTAGGTACGGGAACAAAACGCTTGGATAAAGATACAATGGAAAAAATAAAGGATCTAAATCTGCCGGGAATTGACTTTATTGAAACGACAAATCGTAATTATCCAACTACACCTTTTTCTAGCAATTTAATTGGATTTGCAGCTTATGATGAAGAAAAAGAGAAAATTTCTGGTGTTATGGGTCTAGAACAGACATTGGACGAATATCTGAGTGGAAAAGATGGACAGGTTCAGTATCAACAAACAGTAGATGGTTCTATATTGCCAGGAACTACGCAAGTTTTTGAGGAAGCTGAAGATGGAAAAGATGTGGTTTTAACATTAGATGCTTCTTTACAAAGAACGGCAGAAGAACAGATGCAGATCACAATGGAACAAAATAATGCAGAAGCTGCTTGGTGTGCAGTCATGGAAGTTGAAACTGGAAAGATCCTAGCTTGGGCTAGTTATCCAACTTTTGATCAAAATAAGCACCTGGAAATACCAAGTTATCAAGATCGGGTTTCCCAGGCGGTTTATGAACCTGGTTCTGTTATGAAACCATTTACTTATGCAATTGCCTTAGATACGGGTGTTTTTCCACGAAACACAACTTTCAGAGCTGGAACATTTACATATACTTTTGACCCAAATACAAATAAGATCACTCGCGTTGCTAATGGAACTGAAACAGCATATCCACCAATTTCCGATGCCTTAGAAGAAGATTTTGGTGTAATTACATTTGAACAAGGTCTTGCATTCTCCAGTAACGTAGGTATTTGTGAATTGTTATCAAATTATGTAAACTATAATCAATATGTAGATTATATGGATAAATTCGGTTTCTTTAAATATGTTGACAGCCCATATGTTTCAGAATCTTTGGGCGTAAACAATATTGCAAATTTACCACAGGATTACTTGTCCAGTGGATTTGGTCAATCAAGTTCAATTACTATTTTGCAACTATTGCAAGCTTATACTGCAATATTCAATGGTGGAACGATGGTTAAACCATATGTTGTGGATTCAATTGTAGATTCCACAACTGGAGAAGTCGTAGAAGAATATGATACAGAAGTTGTTGGAACCCCAATTTCAGAAGATACAGCTAACCAGGTCGTTGATCTAATGGAAGGGGTTCTACAGGATGGAGCAAGTGGTGCACGCTTTCAAATTGATGGTGTCGATATGGCCGCTAAGACAGGTACAGGTGAAATTTATAATGAAGAAACAGGAGTATATGATAAATATAAATACACGTCTTCAATTATGGCAGCAGCTCCATCATCAGATGCGAAGATCATGGTCTATTATGGAATGGTTTCAACTAACTATGTTAACTATTCAGCGGAACCATTTAAGCAGATCATGCAGGCAGCATTGATTGCAAATGGTATTTCTGGAAGTGAATCGGATACATCATCTGAAGAAGAAACTTACGAAAAATGGGAAACCTACACTATGCCGGGATTAACCAATCACAGTTTAACTTATGCAAATAACAAATTAGCTGATAAAAAAGTCCATGTCACAGTGATTGGGGATGGACAAAATGTTGTGGATCAATACCCAGCTAAAGATAGCACGATCAATTCCAATGATAGGGTCTTTATTTTGACAGATGGTCAGACAATCACTATGCCGGATATGACAGGCTGGACTCGAAAAGATTTAACAGCTTTCTGGCAGCTGACAGGAATTAGTATTGAAACAACCGGCTATGGAAAGGTAAAATCCCAGAATATCGAAACGGGACAGACAATATCCACAGATACAGAAATCCAAGTGGAATTAGAATAAATTTCATTTTTTCGATAATTTCTTTCATGAATTCTCGAATAATATGATATTATTATACCGAAGTGGTTAAAGGAGAAGTCGAATGAGTAAGAAAAGAGTGTATGCGTCTATTGAAATCGCGGATCAGGAAATTCGTCTTGTTGTATTGGAGATATTTGAATCGCGATACAACGTGCTTCGAGTTGAGAGCGTAGCTTGTTCAGGCGTTCAAAATCAAACCATTGTAAACGAAGCCAATGTCGTTAGTGCAATTAGAACGGCAGTTACCAATGCGCAGGCAGCTTTAGGATATAGAATTGAAAGAGTTCTTTTGGCAATTCCTAGTGTTAATGTTATGCGCAGTAATCAAAAAGTGCATGTACAGATCGAAGATGGAACCAAATCAATTCGTTTATTTCACATTCAACAGGGTTACAACAAAGCCATTCAAAAAAAGCTTGGGGATGATGTTGAATTTGTTAATGCGAATCGCATTTCCTATATTGTTAATGGACAGGAAACAAAAAAGATTCCTTTGTCACAGACCTGTGAAGAATTTACTATGGATATAGATCTTCTTTATGCGAATAAAGAGATGATCTATGCTTATGCTCGTTGTATTGAACAGGCAAATTTAGAAATTTTGGATCTATGTTTGGATAGTTATGCAATTGCACAGGAAACAGCTGTGCTAGTTCAGTCCAATGATCGTCCGATCATTCAGTTAGATTTAGAAAAAGATCACTGTACGATGGGTTTCTTTACAAATGGGCGTTTGATTAGTTGTGCTAACCTGGAAAATGGATATAATTCATTTGTTGAAGATATTACGAAAAAGTATCGTCTATCTGATGAAGTAGGATATCGCTTGTTGCAGAATATCTTTTCAGGGAATGAAGACGAAAATTCTGATGTGATCGTTTATATTGAACAAAAAGAAGATATGCGTGTAGAAATTACCGCTAAAGAATTGGCTAATGTTTGTTTACCAAAGATTCGTCAATGGATTGCCAATGTGAATGAAGCTTGTACGCCAATTGTTCGTCAAGGTAATGCAAAATATGTCATTACAGGAAAGGGGAGCAATATCTCTGTTTTGAAAGATATGGATAAAGCGTTTAATGCTGAAGCTCTTATTTATGAAGAACAAAGTATTGGTGCAAGAGATGGCAGCTACGTATGCGGTTTAGGTATGGCATATGCATGGCAGGATATCAATCGTATTCGCCATTCAGATAAAATCAGTGCAAACAACAATGAGTTGGAAGCAAGCATTGATTCGATCAATCAACAGTCAAAAAATGGTGAAGGCGGATTTACAAAAAAATTAAAGAGTGTTATTTTATCTGAAAATGATTAAAGGGGTGTAAAAAATGACAGAATTCAATCAAGTAGCAAACATTAAAGTATTTGGTGTTGGAGGCGGAGGTTCCAATGCCGTTAACCGAATGGTAGCTGATGGGGTAAAAGGTGTAGAATTTTATATCTGCAACACAGATGTACAGGTAATGAAAAACTCACCTTGTCAGAATAAAATCGTTCTAGGCCGTGAAACAACAAAAGGTCTGGGAGCTGGTGGAAATCCAGAATACGGTCGTAAAGCGGCTGAAGAAAGTGAAAGCGAAATTCGTGAAGCCATCAAAGGTAGTGATATGGTATTCATCACTGCTGGAATGGGTGGTGGAACAGGTACTGGTGCTGCACCGCTAATTGCGAAGATCTCTAAAGAAGAAGGCGCTTTAACTGTTGCGGTTGTAACTCGTCCATTTACTTTCGAAGGTAGAAGACGTGCAAACAACGCAAAAGACGGTATCGAAGAACTTAAAAAATACGTAGACTCTTTGATCGTAGTTTCAAATGATAATTTATTAGAAGTAATCGGTCGTAAACCAATTGAAGAAGCATTCCAGGCAGCTGATAACATCTTGCGTCAAGGTGTTCAGACTATCTCTGATTTGATTGCGGTTCCTGCTCTTGTTAACTTGGACTTTGCAGATGTTCGTTCTGTAATGCAGAATCAGGGGCGTGCTTTGATCGGCATTGGTATGGCTGAAGGCGAAGATAAAGCAGTATCTGCTGCTGAAAAAGCAATTCAGTCTCCATTATTGGAAGCACAGATTGCAGGTGCAAAATCAGCTATCATTAACATCACTGGCGGTGACAAAGTAAGCTTGTTTGATGCACAGAACGCTGTAGCTGTAATTCAGGATGCTGCAGGTGGAGAAGTTGACTGCATCTTTGGTATCGCAATCAATGAACAGTTAGGTGATGCAATTATCGTAACAGTAATCGCAACGGGGTTTGAAGAACCAAAACCAGTAACAAAGAAACGTTCTGACAATACAGCTAGACAGGAATCTTTGTATACACAGCCAACTGTAAAAACACCAGTGAATGCCGGTGTAGTTACAAGTGTTGAAGAAACAAGTCAGGATGATCAGATTCCTAATTTCTTCTTTAATCGTTAATGAAGATATATTATATTGATGATTCATTCTTTGCTCATTCTGAATTCGCCCGCCAAATGGCGTATAAATTAGAAGTTTTGTTAAGAGAAAACGAAATAAACTATTTATTGATTTCTGTATCTAAGAATACGGAGAAAGAAATCAAGCGGTTTGAGGAAAGATTGAAGAAATTTAAGATAGAATTCAAACTCAGCACCCAGACTGTTGAAATTGATGGAAATTCGTTTTTGTTGACCAATAATACGCTTCGTATGCCAAATGAAGAGATTCGTGGATTTGCCGGAACTCTTTGTGTAATTGATACAACGACTTTAAAATGGAAGAGAATCTATCTTGATTTATTCCCGGATGAAGAGACGGATATCATTACCTTATTAACGGAGGCAATTGAAGAAAGCCTTGGTCTTGATGATTCGAATAGAGAAAAATCTTAAAGCTTGAGATGATGATGATCATCCAAGCTTTTTTCTTGTTTAAAAAAAACCACCGTAAAGATGGTCGTAACTATAATTAATCCCAGTAGTAATCATAATCATACCAGTCATCATCAAAATATGGCTGAATATTATATTCATCTTGATAAGTATAATAATATGAATTGCTGGTAATAAGCTCTAAGATTCCATTTTCGATGGATAAGACGGCATTTATGCAGGCTATGATCGATAATACAAGGGCAATGATCCAACGTTTATTATTCTCAAAATCTTTCAAGGCAAATGCTATACTTACTATTGCCATGGCAATTGGAATTATTACTAATAGCCATAACCTTGAAAAGATAGGTAATAAGATGATTGAAGCAATCGATAAGATCAATACCAGCAACCAGGTGCCTTCATTTTTATTTTGATGTTTTTGTGTTTGTTTTGTCTCCTTAATAGGTGGCATATCATTGGGTTTTTCTGTCATAGTATTCCTCCTAATAAAAGTATTCTATCATAAAAGGAAAAAATCTGAAATTTTAGTGCCAAAAACCTCAAAAAATAATTTTTTTAAAAAAAATTAAAAAAAGTGTTGCATCATATATAAAGTCGTGATAGTATATGTAGGCACTTGTTAAGGAACAAGTTAAATATAAATGGCGCGTTGGAGAAACGGTTAACTCACATGCCTTTCACGCATGCATTCACGGGTTCGAATCCCGTACGCGTCACCAATGAAAAACTAAGCCCTAGAGATAGGGCTTTTAATTTATATGTTATTTGAAATAATAAAAAGATAGATGAGGCAGGCAAAAATAGGAAGTGGAATTTTAATCGTTTCACTTCATTTTGTGATTGACAATTGTTGACTTTTAGTCTAATATTGTAAATTGCATAAAAGTCTGCCATTTTTTATAATGCGCAGATGAAAAAATGAAAAAATCAAACGAAAGGATGGCATGCATGGACAGCAACAAAGCGTATCGTATAGTTTCATGTGGTAAGAAATCCACACGCCGAGACTACTCAAAAGTTAGTGGTAAGCTAGAACTACCAAACCTTGTCGAAATCCAGACAGATTCCTTTAAATGGTTTACTCGCCAGGGAATCCAAGAAGTTTTTGAAGAAATCTATCCAATCGAAAACTATGGTAAAAACATTAAGTTAAATTTCATTCGTTATCATTTTGACGAGCCAAAATATAACGCTGAACAATCCATGTACAGAGAATGTAATTACGCAGCACCTCTGTATGCCGAGATGGAACTAGAAATCACAGATCCTGAAACAGGTGAATTGGTTACTAAAAACGAGGAAGTATATTTAGGGGATTTCCCTTTGATGACAGAAACTGGAACATTCATCATCAATGGTGCCGAACGTGTTATCGTATCTCAGATCGTACGTTCTCCAGGAGCATATTTTTCTGAAAGTTATGATGATAAGACTGGTAAACAAAATTTTGAATGTGAATTGATTCCAAGTCGTGGTACTTGGCTTGAGTTTATGACAGAACAAAAGAAAACAATGGCAGGACGCACAATCAATGTTTCAATTGATCGTCGTCGTAAAGTTCTTTTCTCAATTTTGTTTAAAGCTATTGGTATGTCTTTGAATCTTGAAGTTAATGAAGATACATTGGATACAACAGAAATGGAAACATTCCTGCATACGATTGGACGTAACTGGGAGGATGTAGCTCAGGATCCAGAAAATCGTGAATACATGAACTTGTATTTGTTGTTGTATACAGCTTTCTTTGGAAAATACGAAGAAATTGAAAATTCTTTATTAAACGATAAAGTTAAAACGACTCAGGAAGCATTATTGTCTTTCTATGAAAACCAGCGCAGTGATGAAATTCCTACTCTTGATGGATCTATTTCATTGATGCAGGCAAAATTCTTCGATCATCGTCGTTATGATCTAACAAAAGCTGGAAGATATAAATTAGGCAAGAAATTGAATGCCATTGCCCGTATGGATGGTATGACTCTTGCTCATGATATTATCGATGTAGACGGAAATGTTTACATGGAAAAAGGCTTGATGATCCATCGTGATGAAAGAAATGCGTTACGTGAAGAACTTGCCAAAGGTACATATTGTACAGCTTATCCATTTAGAGCTGAATTCCATGAAGCAGATATCGTAAGTATACCTACAAGCTTTAATACAGGTCTTGTTGGACGTATTTTAGCAAAAGACATCGAAGTAAATGGTGTACTTTATGAACAGGGAACTGTTTTGACGCAAAAAGATGTAGATGTTTTAAAGGAAAATAAAGAAGAAGTTGCAATCTATGCCGGCTTATTTGCAAAACCGGTTGTATTGACCAAAGAAAACTGCAATGCTGTATTCAACTATGGTCAGCGTTTATATGTGCTAGGTCGATTAACAAATGCCAAGGGACAGGATATCGTTGATGAGGATATGGAACTAGTTGCACAGCGTTATATGATCGGTGTAACTCCAGATAAGATCAGCGATGAAGATCGTTTAGCCGTTAGTCAACGTGCTTTAAACGAAGAAGTAACCGCATGGTTGGTTGGTGCCTGCATCCAGGAAGTTTATGTAACAGACAAAGCAGGAAATGAAATTAAGATTGCCGGTAATGATCCATTCGCTAATAAACATACGATCACAATGTCTGATATGTACGCATTCTTCTCTTATAGCTTGAATGTTATGGAAGGTGTCGGAACAACAGACGACATCGATATGTTGGGTAACCGTCGTATCCGTTCAGTTGGTGAGTTGATCCAGAACCAGTTTAGAATTGGTTTATCAAGAATGGAACGTGTTGTTAAAGAACGTATGTCTATCCAGGAATTAGATAGCTTAACACCAAGAAAATTAACCAACATTCGTCCATTAACGGCAGCTATCAAAGAGTTCTTCTCAAGTTCTCAGTTATCTCAGTTCATGGACCAGCAGAACCCGCTAGCAGAACTTACAAACAAGCGTCGTATTTCTGCATTAGGACCTGGTGGTATCACTCGAGATCGTGCAAGTTATGAGGTTCGTGACGTTCACAGTTCTCACTACGGGCGTATTTGTCCAATCGAGACACCAGAAGGTCCAAACATCGGTTTGATCTCTAACTTGACTACATATGCAAAAATCAATAAATATGGTTTCATTCAGACTCCATATCGCATCGTAAATAAAGATGGTACTGTTCAAGAAGAAGCTGTTTATCTAAGTGCGGATGAAGAAGCAGATTATGTAATCGCACAGGCCAACGAGGTTCGCGATGGACGTTTGGTTAACGAACGTGTCGTAGCTCGTAAGGCTGGAGATACGATCATCGCTCGTCGTGAAGACGTAGAACTTGCTGACGTTAGTCCAAAACAGATCGTTTCTGTTGCGACTGCCTGTGTCCCATTCTTGGAAAACGACGATGCTTCTCGTGCCTTGATGGGTGCCAACATGCAGCGTCAGGCCGTACCTTTGTTAGTTCCACATTCTCCATATGTAGGAACAGGTATCGAATATAAGATCGCTAAAGACTCTGGTGTTGGTGTTGTTGCCAAAGAAGATGGAATCATTACTTATGTTGACTCAATCCGTATCGTTGTCAAAGACAATGAAGGCGAAGAGCACACATATCAGCTAAGAAAATTTGCTCGCTCTAATGCAAGTACTTGCATTAACCAGCGTCCAATCGTGGAGGTTGGTGAAAAGGTTGAAAAAGGTGATATCCTTGCCGATGGTCCAAGTATGCAAAATGGTGAGCTTGCTTTAGGACAAAACGTAACAATTGCTTACATGACATGGTATGGTTACAACTATGAGGATGCGATCATCATGTCAGAAAGAATGGTAAGTGATGATGTATATACTTCAATTCATATCGAAGAATATGACATTGACTGCCGTGATACTAAACTTGGCCCAGAAGAAATCACCCGCGATATTCCAAACGTTGGTGAAGCAGCTGTTCGTCAATTAGACGAAAGAGGTATCATCCGTATTGGGGCTGAGGTTAAAGAAGGAGATATCCTTGTTGGTAAGGTTACGCCAAAAGGACAGAGCGAAGTAAGCCCAGAAGAAAAACTTCTATTAGCTATCTTCGGTGAAAAATCACGTGAAGTACGTGATAACTCATTGAAAGTACCTCATGGTGGTGCTGGAATCGTTCATTCGATCCGTGTATTCAAACGTGGCGATGGATCTGATCTTCCACCTGGAGTAAATCAGCGAGTTAAAGTATATATCGTCCAGAAACGTAAGATTTCTGAAGGGGATAAAATGTCTGGACGTCATGGTAATAAAGGTGTCATCTCTAAGATCCTTCCAGTAGAAGATATGCCATTTATGGCAGATGGTACACCAATTGATATCATCTTGAACCCATTCGGTGTGCCTTCTCGTATGAACATCGGACAAATCTTGGAAATCCATTTAGGTTATGCAGCTAAGAAATTAGGCGTTAAGTTCTCAACTTCAGTATTTGATGGTTTATCAAATGAAGAACTTGCAAGCGTAATGGAAGAAGCAAACATGACCAAAGATGGAAAACAGGTTCTATATGATGGACAGACAGGACAGCCTTTCGATGAAAGAATTTCTGTTGGTGTAATGTACATGATCAAGCTTGCTCACATGGTTGACGATAAACTTCATGCTCGTGCAACGGGACCTTACTCATTAGTAACTCAGCAGCCATTAGGTGGTAAAGCACAAAATGGTGGACAAAGATTTGGTGAGATGGAGGTTTGGGCACTTGAAGCTTATGGTGCTGCTCATACATTGCAGGAAATCTTGACAATCAAATCCGATGATATTCAGGGACGTATCAAAACATATGAAGCTATCATCAAAGGTAAAGATATTCCAGAACCAGGAATTCCAGAATCATTCCGCGTATTGATGCACGAGTTACAAGGTCTTGCGATTGATGTTCGTTTGTTGGATGAAAATAACAATGAAGTTGATATCACAAGCGATGACGATGAACCAGGAACAGTGCATGAACATAATCACGAAGAACACAAGGAAGAACTTGTGAATGATATGGATGAATCAAATGATTCATTTGAAGAACTAGAAGAAGAGGAGGCTTAAAAATCTATGAGTATAAACAATTTTGCCTCAATTCAGGTTCGTTTGGCATCACCTGAAACGATCTTAAAATGGTCACATGGTGAAGTAACAAAGCCTGAAACGATCAACTATCGTTCTCAAAAAGCAGAACGTGACGGACTTTTCTGTGAGCGCATTTTCGGCCCTACAAAGGACTGGGAATGTGCCTGCGGTAAATATAAGAAGGTGCGTTTTAAAGGCGTTGTCTGCGATCGTTGTGGTGTTGAAATCACAAAAGCGAGCGTAAGACGTGAACGTATGGGTCATATCCATTTGGCTGCTCCAGTAGCTCACATTTGGTATCTACGCGGTATTCCAAGTCGTATGGCTTTATTGTTGGATGTGACACCAAAACAACTTGAAGAAGTAGTATACTTTGTAAGCTATATCGTAACCGATCCTAAGGATACAGATCTAGGATACAAACAGATCTTGTCTGAAAGAGAATATCGTGAAAATATGGCTATCTATGGGGCAGGTTCTTTTACAGCACAAACAGGTGCTGAGGCTGTATTGCGTCTATTACAGGATGTAGATCTTGAACAGGAATATGCAGATGTTCAAGAAGCTCTAGAAAAAGCTCAAGGTGAAAAACGTAAAAAATTGATCAAACGTCTTGATACGATCAATGCGTTTAGAAAATCAGATAACAAACCTGAATGGATGATCCTGACAAACATTCCGGTAATACCACCAGATTTAAGACCAATGTTACAGTTGGATGGTGGACGTTTTGCGACAAGTGATCTAAATGATCTATATCGTCGTGTAATCACTCGTAACAATCGTCTTCGTAAATTGTTGGAACTTGGTACACCAAATATCATCGTTCAAAACGAAAAACGTATGTTACAGGAAGCAGTTGATGCTTTAATCGATAATGGACGCCGTTCTAAACCAATCACAGGAGCTGGAGGACGTGCTCTAAAATCACTTTCACATTCATTGAAAGGTAAACAGGGACGTTTCCGTCAGAACTTGTTGGGTAAACGTGTTGACTTCTCTGGACGTTCTGTTATTGCCGTAGGACCAGATTTGAAGATGTATCAGTGTGGTATTCCTCGTGAAATGGCAATCAACTTGTTTAAACCATTTATTATTAATGAAATCGTAAATCAACAATTGGCAGCCAATCCAAAAAATGCTGAAAAGTTGATCGAACGACGTGATCCTAGAATTTGGGATGTTGTTGAAAAAGTAATTGATGGATATCCAGTTTTGATGAACCGTGCTCCTACGCTTCACCGTTTGGGTATTCAGGCTTTCCTTCCTAAACTTGTAGAAGGACGTGCTATGCGTCTACATCCACTTGTTTGTACCGCATTTAATGCTGACTTCGACGGTGACCAGATGGCTATTCACGTTCCTTTGTCTGAAGAAGCACGTGCTGAGGCATTGGTCATGATGCTAGGTTCTCATAATATCCTTGGTCCAAAAGATGGAAAACCAATCGTTACTCCAGGTCAGGACATGGTTATGGGTAACTTCTATCTAACAATGGAAGAAACGAAACAGGAATTGTTGGAAGAATCTCAGCGTTATATGGATGCAGATTGTCCAAAAGAAGCTGCAGCTTGGAAACGCTATGCATTAAATGAAGGTCATGTATATTCAGATGTAGATGAAGTTATGCTTGCATATCAAACAGGGCAGATTCACTTGCATTCACGTATTGCATTGCCTGTTAAGGGTATGAATAAAACTTCATTTAATCCAGTGCATGAAAATGATTACTTGATCACAACTGTAGGAAAGATCATCTTCAATGATATGTTCCCTGCAGACTTCCCGTATTTGAACGAAGTTTCAAAAGAAAACTTTGAAGAAACTCCAGCTAGATACTTCGTAAAACCTGGAGAAGATATCAAAGCATATATCGAGCAGCTACCAATCGTAGATGCTGTTAAGAAAAAAGACTTAGGTAAAGTTATTGCTGAAGTATTTAAACGATACTCTGTTGATGAAACAGCTGAAATCCTTGACCAGATCAAGGCAAAAGGATTTAAGTATTCAACAGTTGCTGGTATTACCGTTTCACTTTCTGATATTGAAGTGGCTCCTAATAAATGGGAACATGTCGATGAAGGTCGTGAAAAAGCGGATCAGTTAAAACGTCTACAGCGTAAAGGTATGTTGACGATGGAAGAGTGGGAACGTCATCTTAATAAGCTATGGGCAGATGTAAAAGATGATATCGTAGGTGAGTTGATGGCTAACTTACCTAGAAAGAACCCAATCAACATGATGGCTACTTCTGGTGCCCGTGGTAATACATCTAACTTTACACAGCTTGCCGGAATGCGTGGTTTAATGGCTAAACCTGGTAGTGGTAAGGGTAGAAGCGGTGAATACGTTCCTTCTATCATAGAGGTTCCTATCTACTCTTGTTTCCGTGAAGGTCTAAACGTATCTGAGTTCTTTATCTCTACACACGGTGTGCGTAAAGGTTTGACCGATACAGCCTTGAAAACAGCGGAATCAGGTTACTTGACTCGTCGTCTTGTTGACGTTGCACAGGATGTTATCGTAAAAGAAGATGACTGTGGAACTGATAAAGGATACTGGGTAGAAACATTGATGGATCGTAAGACAAACACTGTCATTGAACCATTGATGGATCGTTTAGTTGGACGTTATTCTAAACAAGATGTAACAGATCCAAATACAGGTGAACTTATTATTGCCAGTGATGAATTCATCACGGATGAAATCGCAAAACGCATCGTAGATGCTGGAATTGAAGGTATGTATATCCGTTCTGCATTTACTTGTAAGTCAAGACATGGTGTATGTCGCAAATGTTATGGACGTAACATGGCTACAGGTAAAGATGTAGAAGTTGGTGAAGCTATTGGTATCATGGCTGCTCAGAGTATCGGTGAGCCAGGTACACAGTTAACAATGCGTACATTCCATACCGGTGGTGTTGCCGGCGGTGATGGAGGAGACATTACACAGGGTCTTCCTCGTGTCGAAGAGTTATTTGAAGCACGTTGTCCAAAAGGTGTTGCCGTAATCGCACAGATTACAGGTGAGATCACTTCAATCGAACGTATTGAAGGAACAATGCGTCAGGAAGTTATCGTAACAAACGCTAACGAAAGCGTTTCTCATAAGATCAATGCAAACCAGACACTTCGTCCATGGGTACAGGTTGGAGCAACAATTCAGGCTGGTGTTGCCATGACAGAAGGTCCATTGGATCCAAAAGAATTGTTACGTGTAGCTGGTGTTCGTGAAGTTCAGGATTATATCTTGAAAGAAGTTAAAAAGGTTTACCAGTCACAAGGTATCGAAATCAGCGATAAGCACATCGAAGTTATGATCAAACAGATGCTTAAGAAAGTTATCGTTGTAGACAGCGGAGATACAGATCTAAATGTTGGTGTTCAGTTATCTTTGAATAACATCACTAAGATCAACCGAGAGGCTTTACTTTCTGGAAAGACACCTGCTCAGTTCAAACCAGTATTGTTAGGTATTTCAAAAGCCAGTGTTGAGACAGATTCATTCTTATCAGCAGCCAGCTTCCAGGAAACTACAAAAGTGTTGACAGATGCTACGATCAAAGGAAAAGTTGATAATTTGATTGGTCTTAAAGAAAATGTCATTATCGGTAAGTTGATTCCTGCCGGAACTGGATGCGAAGGCGACCGTCCTCAGAATGCAATCGTTATGGCAAAGGCAAAAGAACTACGTGATAAACGTATTGCTCGTATGCATGAAGTTCAAGACGAAGAGTTTGATAACATCGTCAATGAAAATTTAACGGAAGAACTTCCAAAAATGGATGAAGAACCATCTTTAGATCAAGATGGAATCATCAATGACAGTGATGTTCTAGACAACCAGTCTATTGAAATCAATGAATAACATAAAAGATCCAGATATACGTCTGGATCTTTGTGTTATTATAGAAAGAGAAAAGAGGGATGATTATGGATTATAGAAAACTACAAAACGGAAGTGACATCCGAGGGATTGCCATTGAAGGAATCGAAGGCGAACATGTAAACTTAACTAATGAGGCCGTATATGATCTAGCTCGCGCTTTTTTAACTTTTATTCGTGAAAAACATAGTAAAAAAGATTGTCGTATTTCAATCGGGCATGATTCCAGATTAAGTGCTGATAGTCTATGCCATTCCATCATGGATGGTTTGATCTTTGATGGAGCACAAGTTTTGGATTGTTCTTTAGCGAGCACACCGAGCATGTTTATGTCTTGTATCTTTGAAGAATATGATTGTGATGGAGCTATTATGGTTACCGCAAGTCATTTACCATTCAATCGTAATGGTATGAAGTTTTTTGATAAAGATGGAGGGTTAAATAAAGAGGATATTGCCCGTATTATTGAAATTGCCAATACCCAGTCATTTATTCATGAAAACAACGGTTCCTGCACAAAAGCAAATTTGATGGATACGTATTCAAGACATTTACAGGAAATCATTAAAGAGGGTGTCAATGCCCCAGATCATGAACATCCGTTAAAAGGACTGCATATCGTAGTGGATGCAGGAAATGGAGCTGGAGGCTTTTATGTTGAAAAAGTTTTAAAACCGCTCGGTGCCAATGTAGAAGGTTCTCAATTTTTAGAACCGGATGGTCATTTCCCAAATCATATTCCAAATCCAGAAGATAAAAAAGCAATGGATTCTATCTGTCAGGCTGTAGTAAAACATAAAGCCGATTTAGGTATTATCTTTGATACAGACGTGGATCGAAGTAGTGCGGTTGACAGTCATGGAAAACCTATTAGCCGTAATGCGATCATTGCGTTAGCAGCAATGTTAGTAAAAAAAGATCATGCAGGAACTACGATCGTCACAGATAGTGTAACAAGTGATGAGCTTCACGATTTTTTAAATACTCACGGTTTAAAACACCATCGTTTTAAAAGAGGATATAAAAACGTCATTAATGAAGCGATTCGCTTAAATGAAGCTGGCATTGATTGCCAATTAGCAATTGAAACAAGTGGACATGCTGCCTTAAAAGAGAATTATTTTTTGGATGATGGGGCTTATCTAGCAACCAAGATCGTTATTGAAGCAGCTAAAACACCGGTGGATGAACTGATCAAAGATTTAAAATATCCATTAGAAGAAAAAGAACTGCGTTTTAAGATCAACGCAGAGGATTTTCAAGACTATGGAGATCAGCTATTGGATAGTTTAAAAGAGTTTGTAGCAAAACAACCAAATATGGAGCCCGCAAAAGATAATTATGAAGGATATCGTGTTTGTTTTGATCATGGTTGGTTCCTTCTTAGAAAATCATTACATGATCCAATCTTGCCTTGTAATATTGAATCCACAAAAGAAGGCGGTTGTAAAGAAATCGCCAATACGATGTATCCTTTCATGGTTCAGTTTGAAAAGCTGGATCTTGCATCATTAAGACAATTCATTGAATAAAAAAGATATCCAGATCATAAGATCTGGATATTATTTTTTAGACAGGTTTCAATCATTTCTTTAGGCCAGATACTGGCTTGAACTTCACCAATATGTGCTTTCTTTAATAGAAGCATGCATAGCCTTGATTGACCGATTCCTCCGCCAATAGTGTAAGGTAATCGCTTTTCCATGATTGCTTGATGGTATGGATAATTTAATCTTTCTAGACAACCTTCTTTTTCTAATTGAATTGGCATTGAGTTTTCGTCTACACGAATTCCCATACTGGAAATTTCTAAAGCACACTGCAGCGGTTCATACCAGAATAAAATATCTCCATTTAAGCTCCAATCATCATAATCTGGGGCACGTCCATCGTGTTTTTTACCATTTGATAACTTATCACCTATTTGCATGACAAATACGCAGCCGTATTTTTTTGTGATTTCATTTTCTCTTTCTTTTGCGGTTAGCTCAGGATATAGATCCAACAGTTCCTGGGTTGTGATAAAGGTAATGTCATCTGGAAGGTGATTTACAGCTTGAGGATATTTATACCACACTTCATGTTCCATGTGTTTGATGACTTTAAAGATACGTCTAACATGACTTTTTAAGACATTTTCGGTTCTTTCTTCTTTTGCAATAATTCTCTCCCAGTCCCACTGATCAACATAGGCTGAATGGAGATTGTCTAATTCTTCATCTTTACGAATGGCATTCATATTCGTATAGAGTCCTTCATGATTTGAAAAACCGTATAATTTAAGTGCCATACGCTTCCATTTTGCAAGTGAATGAACGACTTCAATATCTTCGTTTGGAATGGCATTCATTGAAAAGTGCACTGGAGATTCAAATCCATTTAAATTATCGTTTAACCCAGAACTTTTTTCTACAAACAATGGTGCAGAAATTCGGGATAGATGTAATTCCTTACCAAACTCATGCTGGAATGTATCTCGAATGTATTTGATAGCTTCCTGTGTCTCACGAACGGATAAAACAGGATTATAATCCTTAGGAATAATAAGGCTCATGAATATACCTCCTTGAAAACATGCTCATATTGTATCATATCAAAAAGCTAATGAAAATTATTTCTTGTTGTTTATGAAAGAAATTTGCGCATATCAAAATTCCATTGAAACCACTTACAATATTTGATAAATTATTTGTTAGGGAGGATTTGATTATGAGAGATCGTTTTTCAAGCCGTTTAGGCTTTATTTTAATCAGTGCCGGATGTGCTATTGGTTTGGGTAATGTCTGGCGTTTTCCGTATATTACAGGTCAGTATGGAGGAGCTGCTTTCGTAGTTGTTTATTTATTTTTCTTGATCGTACTAGGCTTACCGGTCATGGTTATGGAATATTCTGTTGGTAGAGCAAGTCAAAGAAGTGCTGCAAAATCTTTTGATGTTCTTGAACCTAAGGGAACTAAATGGCATTGGATGAAGTATTCCTGTTTGGTAGGCAATTATTTGTTGATGATGTTTTATACAACAATATGTGGTTGGATGCTTGTATATTTCATTAAGATGATCACGGGGGATTTCAACGGTCTAAGTACTGAGCAAGTCTCAGCTGAGTTTAATAATATGTTGGCTAATCCACTCATACAGGTAGGGTTTATGTTTATTGTTGTTTGTATCGGTTTTTGGGTTTGTTCCAAAGGCTTACAAAATGGGGTGGAAAAGATATCTAAATATATGATGATCGCACTTTTAGCAATCATGTTGGTGCTGGCAGTTCGTTCTGTTACTCTTAATGGAGCGGTTGAAGGAATTAAATTTTATTTATTGCCTGATTTTTCTAAAATGATTGATTCAGGCTTTGGTGAAGTTGTATTTGCAGCTATGGGACAGGCTTTTTTTACTTTGAGTCTGGGAATTGGAGCTATTGCGATTTTTGGAAGTTATATTGATAAAGAAAGAAGACTTACAGGTGAGGCGATTCAAGTTGTTTGTTTGGATACATTTGTTGCCTTAGTAGCTGGCCTGATTGTTATCCCCGCATGTTTTGCCTATGGTGTTAATCCCGGAGAAGGACCAGGCCTTGTTTTTGTGACATTACCTAATATTTTTGCCAATATGCCTATGGGGCAATTATGGGGTGCATTATTTTTCTTATTTATGGCTTTTGCAGCTTTAACGACAATTATTGCGGTATTTGAAAATATCTTGAAGATGACGGAAGAATTGACCGGATGGGATCGTAAAAAATCGGTTCGTATTAGTTTTATTCTTGTATTTCTTTTATCTTTGCCTTGTGCTTTAGGATTTAACTTATTTAATTTTATTCAACCATTTGGTACTGGTACGACTATCCAGGATCTTGAAGATTTTATTGTTTCAAATAATTTACTACCATTAGGGTCTATGATTTATGTGTTATTTTGTACGTCTAGATATGGTTGGGGATGGAAAAATTTTCTTCAGGAGGCCAATACCGGAGAAGGGATACGTTTTCCTAAATCGATTCGTTTTTATGTTGTATACATCATTCCTTTGATCATTTTGGTCATCTTTATTCAGGGATATTGGAGCAAGTTTTTCTGATATTATTGATTTATTAAAATAAATTGCCTATAATGTAAATTATGAAAATATATTGAAAATTAGGAGGAATATTATGAAAAAAATAATGAAAGCGGCTGTAGCAGCAACTTTGATGTTGTCAATGACGGCCTGCAGTTCTAGTGATGGGACATCCGATGCAAATACGAAAGTAGGTATCATACAATTAACAGAACATCCAGCTTTAGATGCTTCTTATGAAGGATTCATGGATGCCTTGAATGAAGCAGGATATACAGAAGAAAATACATCTTTTGACTATCAGAATGCTTCAAATGATTTATCGAATTGTGATACGATTGCCGATAAATTGGTGAGTGATGGAAATGATTTGATTTATGCGATTGCGACTCCAGCTGCACAAAGTGTTGCTGGTAAGACAAGTGATATTCCGATTGTCGTTTCTGCGGTAACGGATCCAGCAGAATCTGGATTGGTTGATTCTAATGAGGAACCAGGTACAAATGTAACCGGAGCTAGTGATTTAACTCCTGTATCAGAACAAATTGATCTTTTAAAACAATTATTACCAGATGCGAAAAAGATTGCAATTATGTACTGCAGTAGTGAAGATAATTCTATTTTACAGGCAGAATTAGCTCAAGAAGCAGCTCAAAAAGCAGGTCTGGAATATGAGATTGCAACTGTGTCTGATTCAAATATGATTCAGCAGGTAACGGAATCTTTGATTGGTAAAGTAGATGCTATTTATATTCCAACAGATAATCTTCTAGCGGAAGGTATGAGTACTGTAGCTCAAGTTGCCAATGCGAATAATCTACCTTGTATCGTAGGCGAAGAAGGAATGACAGAAAATGGTGGATTAGGAACGTATGGTATTGACTATTATGAATTAGGGAAATTGGCAGGCCAGCAAGCCGTAGCTATCTTAAATGGTGAAAAAACAGCGGCTGAAACACCAATTGCTTATTTACCTGCTGAACAATGTACATTAACAATCAATAAAGGTGTTGCCGATGAACTTGGTATTACAATTCCTGCCGATTTATTAGAAAGTGCAACAGTGATTGAATAATTATGAGTGTCTTATTAGCAATGCAGGGAGCCCTATCACAAGGTGTTTTGTGGGGGTTGATGGCATTAGGTGTATATATAACATATCGAATCTTGGATATAGCTGATTTAACCGTTGATGGATCTTTCGCAACAGGGGGTGCTGTATGTGCAGTGTGTGTCGTGAATGGAGTGGATCCCATTCTAGCTTTATTATTAGCGACAATAGCTGGAGCTGTTGCAGGGTTTGTAACTGGTTTTCTTCATACAAAGTGTGAAATACCAGCAATTTTGGCAGGAATCTTGACGCAGATTGGTTTGTATTCAATTAATTTAAGAATTATGGGACGTTCTAATACGCCACTTTTGAAATCGGAAACGCTGTTTAAAAACATCTCGGAAATGACAGGTCTATCATCAACCTGGACGGCTTTGATCATTGGTATCATTGTTTCTGTTGTAATCGTAGCTATCTTATACTGGTATTTTGGAACGGAAATAGGTTCAGCAATTCGTGCAACAGGAAATAATGAACAAATGGTTCGAGCCCTAGGTGTTAATACAAGTGTTACTAAGATCTTAGGTTTAATGATTGGAAATGCTTTGATTTCTCTTTCTGGAGCTTTGGTTACGCAATCACAGGGATATGCGGATATTAAAATGGGAATCGGTGCTATTGTCATTGGGTTAGCATCCATCGTTATAGGTGAAGTTATTTTTGGTCAAAAAGGAAATTTTGCTTTTCGTTTAACTTCTATTATTGTAGGGTCAATTATTTATCGTATCATCGTTGCGATTGTATTGCAGATGGGAATGAATACAGATGATCTAAAGCTTTTAACGGCTATATTAGTGGCAATTGCTTTAAGTGTTCCTGTGCTTATCTCAAAACGTAATCAAGTTGCTATGTATAAAAAGTTGACAGGGAAGGAGGAATAAAACATGTTAAAGATCAAAAACGTGTCAAAGACCTTCAATCCTGGTACGGTAAATGAAAAGAAAGCTTTGAATAATATCAATCTTGAAGTACATGATGGTGATTTTATCACGATCATCGGTGGAAATGGTGCTGGAAAGAGTACCTTGATGAATATGATTGCCGGTGTGTATCCGATTGATTGTGGATATATTTATTTGGCCGATAAGAATATTTCGCTTTTAAAAGAACATCAAAGAGCTCAGATGATTGGACGAGTTTTTCAAGATCCGATGTTGGGGACAGCTTCCGATATGGCAATCCAGGAAAACTTAGCTATGGCTAATCGTCGTGGAATGAAGCGAGGCCTTCGCTGGGGCATTACCAAAGAAGAAAAAGAAGTTTTTTATAAAACGCTTCAACGTTTGGGGTTAGGTCTAGAAGACAGAATGACAGTAAAGGTTGGACTTTTATCTGGTGGGCAAAGACAGGCATTGACTTTGTTAATGGCAACTCTAAAAAAACCTCAGTTATTATTATTGGATGAACATACGGCAGCTCTTGATCCGCGTACGGCTCATAAAGTTTTAAAAATCACCGAAGAAATCGTAGATGAACAAAAATTGACGGCTTTGATGGTTACACACAATATGCAGGATGCAATCAATATAGGAAATCGTTTGATCATGATGCATGAAGGACGTATTATTTATGATGTTAAAGGTGAAGAAAAGAAACGTTTGAAAGTGGAAGACTTATTGAAAAAATTTGAAGAGGCAAGTGGCGATGTATTTGCTAATGATAGAATGATGTTAGGATAACGGGCACAATGTCCGTTTTCTTTTTAAGAAGGAAATTAATATGACAGAAAAAGAAAAGATGGAACAGGGTCGATGGTATGATGCCAACTATGACATTGACTTGGTTAAACAACGAATGCATAGTTATGATCTTTGTTTTGAATATAATCAGTTAAAGCCAAGTGACCCTAGAAAGAAAGATGTCCTTAATTTGATCTTAAATGCTTCATGTGAACACATTGAAGTGTTAAGTCCAGTCACATTTGATTATGGAAAAAATACAACATTTGGCGAAAATGTTTTTGTGAATATCAATTGTTATTTTATGGATGGCGCAAAGATTACAATAGGTAACAATTGTTTTATTGGGCCATCTTGTGGATTTTATACGGCCAATCACCCTTTAGATCCTGATAAGAGAAATCAAGGTTTTGAGCAGGCATTGCCTATCAAGGTCAAAGACAATTGTTGGATCGGTGCCAATGTTTCTATTATGCCAGGGGTAACAATCGGTGAAAATAGTGTTATCGCAGCAGGGGCTGTTGTGACAAAAGATGTTCCAGATAATTGTCTTGTGGCAGGTGTTCCGGCAAAGATCATAAAGTTTATAGAATGAAAATATCTTACATTTTTAAAGAAAACTGTTTACATTCATTTATTTTTGCGTTATAGTTAATTAAACCAAAGCGGAAGAGATCAAACAGAAAGATGTGCGCAAAGCGAGTCGGGATGGTGGAAGCCGATCGTAACAGTTCTGCAAATGGACTTCCAAGGGCGAGGTGAAAGAGTTTTCGAGTAGCTAAGACGGGTTCAACCGTTATATTGATGAGAATGTGATCGCATTCAAGAGGTGGGTATTCGTTTACCAATTCAGGTGGTACCGCAGATTATTGTATATTCTGTCCTGTGTCAAAGTTTTTTGATGCAGGACTTTTTTTATAAGGTGGTGAGACGATGGATAAAGATGATTGGAAATTAACAGAAGCTAGAATAAAAAAACAAGTAGAAAGAAAAAAGGAGAACATTATCATGAAAACAATTACGAAAATTTCAACCATTTTATTATCAACAACTTTATTGTTTGGGTGTGCATCCAATACAGATGATTCAATTCCTGTGGTAGGTGTAGCTCAGATCGTTTCGCACACATCATTAAATACAATACGTGATAGTTTTAGTGCACAGATGGAAGAACTAGGCTATATAGATGGCGAAAATATTGAAATCAATTATGCAGATGCATCCAATCAGCAAAGCAATCTAAATTCAATCATTACCCAGTTCGAAGATGATGAAAGTGATGTTATTGTTGCGATTGCGACGCCGACAGCTCAGACAGCAGCCAATGCAGCCGAAACAATTCCAGTGGTATTTTCAGCTGTATCGGATCCAGTAGGATCTAAATTAGTTAGTGATCCAGAACATCCTGATCTTAACATCACGGGAACTAGTGATGAGGTTCAAGTGGATCAAATCTTAGATCTTGCCTTGCAGATTGATCCAAGTATCAAAACAATTGGTTTCTTGTATAACGCAGCCGAAACAAATTCAGTTTCTAATCTAGAGAAGGCAAAAGAGTATTGCGAAGCTAATAATTTAGAATTAATTGAAGGGACTGGAAAAGATATGACTGAACTACAATCAAGTGCGGTAAGTTTATGTGAGAAAGTGGATATTCTATTTGCTCCAAACGATAATACTGTAGCCAGTGGCATGCAGTCATTGTCGCAGATTGCCTTGGACGCTAAAATTCCTTTCTATACCGGTGCAGACTCAATGGTGCAGGATGGAGGCTTTGCGACAGTAGGAATCGATTACGAAGAACTGGGTAAGGAAACTGCAAATATGGTAGATCAAATTTTGAATGGAACACCTGTAAGTGATATTCCTGTTAAAGTCTTTAAGGATAATTTAAATATTTATATTAATCAGAATGCATTGGATACTTTAGGAATTCAATTAAGTGATGATATCAAAAATAACGACAGATTGATTATGGTGGAATAGGAGTGGTTTGATGTCTTTGACGATCATTTTAAAAGCAATTGAATTAGGACTCATTTTCTCAATCTTATCTCTAGGTGTTTATATATCTTTTCGTGTTTTAAATGTACCGGATCTTACAGTGGATGGCTCTTTTGCGACAGGATGTGCTGTTTGTGCTGTAATGACGATTGCAGGTCATCCTTATCTTGGTTTATTGTTGGCGTTTGTAGCGGGTGGTTTATGTGGAATGGTAACGGCATTTCTTCAAACCAAAATGCATATGCAGCCTTTATTGGCTGGCATATTGACTATGGTTGCTCTCTATTCGATTAATTTACGAATTATGAGTGGAGCTCCCAATATATCGTTGTTTTCTACCAATACATTATTCACGTTGATTGATTCGGAATTGTTGATCTTATTAATCTTTTCATTGGTTATCGGGTTTGTTCTTTTTGGTTTCTTTAAAACAAATTTAGGGTTGATGTTAAGAGCTACTGGAGATAATGAAGTCATGGTTCGTTCAAGTTCAATCAATGTTGATCGTATGAAGTTTATTGGTATGGCTTTATCCAATGGAATTGTTGCTTTATCTGGAGCATTATTGGCTCAATATCAAAACTTTGCTGATATCACTTCAGGAACTGGAATGATGGTTCTTGGATTGGCTGGCATCATTATTGGAGAAGCTATCTTAAGAAAAAGAACGATTGGATTTGGAATTGCATCGGCAATCATAGGAGCCTGCATCTATCGTCTTTTGTATCAATTTGCCTTACAGTTTGGAATTCCAGCAACAGATATGAACTTAATGTCTGCAATCTTGGTTGCGATTACGATATCGTTACCATATTTAAAAAGAAAGGGTGTCAAACATGTTAGAGCTTAAAGATGTATCTGTAATATTTAATCAGGGAACGCAGCTTGAAAAAGTGGCATTACATGATATGTCCTGTAAGATTCAAGATGGCGATTTCATTACTTTATTAGGGAGCAATGGAGCTGGTAAAAGTACTTTATTTAATGTGATCTCAGGATCGGTTGAAGTCAGCCAGGGAAGTGTGTATATGGATGGCATAGATATTACCAATGAGAAAGAACATGTTCGAGCTAAAAACATTGGGCGACTGTTTCAAAATCCTGAACATGGTACGGCAAAGCATCTGACAGTTGAAGAAAACCTTGCCTTAGCCTATTCTGCAAGAAAAAGAGGTTTGTTTTCTTTAGCGGTACATAAAGAAGATCGAGAATACTTTAAAGAGAAACTGAGAACTCTAGATATGGGTCTGGAAGATCGCTTAAAAACGCCGATTGGATTGTTATCAGGTGGTCAAAGGCAGGCTGTAGCTTTAATGATGGCTGTCTTAAATCCACCAAAAATCTTATTATTGGATGAACATACAGCGGCTTTAGATCCAAAGAGTGCCAAAAAAATTTTAAGAATTACAAATGAGTTGATTGAAAAAGAGCATATTACTGCACTTATGATTACGCATAATATTAATGATGCCTTGGTTAATGGGAATCGTCTCTTCATCATGAATGATGGAACTTTGATCCAAGATTTTGAAACCGAAAGAAAAAAACAGCTGAAACCAGCTGATATATTAAATTACTATGAAGTTTGACAAAATCACCTTTTAAGCATAGAATGAAGCTGCGAGGTAATAAGATATATGAAAACTTTAATTGATGAATTAAAAGGCGTAAAAGCAAAAAAACACGTGGTAACTTCCATTGAATATGATTGTAAAAAAGAAGATAAAGAAGATGAAGTATTTGAAACGGTAAGAACAATCGTTTCTGATCACTTGGAGGAAATTGCCAAGATCACATATGATTTACAGGCCGATCATAAAGTCAAAGTAGAAGTCACTCAAAACATGTAGAAGGGAAATATCCCTTCTATTTTTTTGTGGTCTTGGAAAAAATAATGGCAGCAGCCAAGCAGGCAATGCCTAAATATAGACAAATAGAGTTTGTTGTAAAGGCATATCCAAATAGTAAGGCAGCAGCGCCAAAATATAAAAACATGCTTATAATGTGTTTGTTCATAATTTCACCTCAAAGCGATTATAACATAAAAAGATGGAATGTATCATTCCATCTTCGAAAGCAGTATTTCAAGGCCTTGGGAAACCGTATTGAGCGGATCATCGGTAACATAAATTGGGCATGGAAGCATAGCTTTTAGATTTTTTTCCAGTCCCTTTAATAACATCGTGCCGCCACAGGCAACGATACCACGCATATAGACATCTTCTTTTTGTTCATTACTTAAAGAATCAATGAAACTCATGATCCAATGAGCCCATTGTTGACAAAGAGGATAGAGAACATCCACAAGTTGATTTTCATTCAGTTCAAGAGAACATAGCTGCCCATTTGCACGATTAATTCCCTGGATGATCATAGTTTTTGGGCTTTCCTGCTTGATGGTTTGACCTATACCACATTTTATCATCTCTATCATATCTTCAGTAACATCCAGACCATATTGTAAGCTGAGCCAATTTTTAATCTGCATGTTTACATGGATGCCAGATATTTTACATTCGTCCTTTTTTTGCATGGTTCCAGAGGCAAAGAGTGCAATATCACAATTAGAAGAACCGATGTTCATGACACAACTTGCGACTGGTAAAAATAAATCCAGCTTGGCACCAATTGCCGCAATCCAAATTTCCTGATCAAAATAAACGCGTGAAGCACCAAATTCCAATAAGTGTTTTTTTAGTTCTTCACAAAGCTCATTTGATAAATTTGTAGGATAGCTAAACAATAAAATCGTCTTCTTTAACATTCGAAAGACATGATAATCATAACATAGTTGATCAATCAAAGCATGCAGAGCATCAAAATCTATATTATTGGTCAAAAGTGGAGAGACGATACGAATATCGTCATTCATTAGCTCCTTCATATCTCTTGCTTCATTTCCGATTGCCAGAACGTGTCCTTTCTTGTCGAAAGCTACCATACTTGGTTCATCAAAAACCAAACCTTCTTCATGGCTGACCAGACGTATGTGGTCGCAGCCCAAATCAATCCCGACTCGAATCATAGAAAATCCTCCTAACGATATAGTAACCCATTTTTGGTTGTGATACAATATTACAAACGCATTCGAATTAAGGCATGAATAGTAGAGAATTGTTAGAGTTAGAACAGAATCCATATATATTATTGTTTTTAGATAATTTATATAAAAAAAGAATTTGTGAATATCACGATCTTTTTAACAGTTGGACAAATTGTTTTATAGAAGCTGGAATCCAGGTGTTCATTGTAAAAAAAGAAATCAAAGACAAAAGGGATTTGAATCCAAATTTTATATATATAGACAGCTGTGATAATGAAGTATATAGTGATTTTCATATTTATCAAAAAAAGTCTATTTTTGGCAAAGAACAAATTATTTATAAATCATGTTTCTTTGTGATCTATGAGTCTAAAATCTTAAAGGAGTTTAAAAGAATCAATCAATTGACGTTGGAAAAAGCTCTATTCTTAGCTATAGATAAGAAGAATGAAAAAAATAATAAAAAAATTAAGAAAATGATTGACATGAATAAAAAGCTTTGATAATATTAATGAGCACTTGAGGAAACGGAGGTTTAGCTCAGTTGGGAGAGCATCTGCCTTACAAGCAGAGGGTCAGCGGTTCGAGCCCGTTAACCTCCACCATTTCTTTGAGTTTACTATATCTTACGGAGGAGTAGCGAAGTGGCTAAACGCGGCTGACTGTAACTCAGTTCCTTTTGGTTCGGCAGTTCGAATCTGTCCTCCTCCACCACTTTGGGGTATCGCCAAGCGGTAAGGCACAGGACTTTGACTCCTGCATTTCCCTGGTTCGAATCCAGGTACCCCAGCCAAATCCTGAACATGCAGGTGTAGTTCAATGGTAGAACTTCAGCCTTCCAAGCTGACTACGTGAGTTCGATTCTCATCACCTGCTCCATTTTAAAAAAAGTTATTGACATTATCGTTGGGAAATGTTAACATTGAGAGGCACTTGGAGGCTTAGCTCAGTTGGGAGAGCATCTGCCTTACAAGCAGAGGGTCAGCGGTTCGAGCCCGTTAGCCTCCACCATTATTTGCCGACTTAGCTCAATTGGTAGAGCAACTGACTTGTAATCAGTAGGTTGTGGGTTCAATTCCTATAGTCGGCACCATTTTTTTGACCCCTTAGCTCAGATGGTAGAGCATTTGACTTTTAATCAAAGGGTCGGGCGTTCGAATCGCCCAGGGGTCACCACTTATGCAGGTGTAGTTCAATGGTAGAACTTCAGCCTTCCAAGCTGACTACGTGAGTTCGATTCTCATCACCTGCTCCAT
>NZ_JAQLXG010000003.1:0-458 GCF_028321995.1 Faecalitalea cylindroides | reverse complement strand
TAAAAAAATAAAGCCTTTTAAAGGCTTTTTTTGTATCTTGGAATGAAAAGTTACTTTTTACTTTTAAAAATGCGATTTGTTTGGTAAAATGATAAATGGCTTTTTATGCCTGTATCATTTCATTCTTAATAAGGGAGGTAATTTGAAATCCATGGCAAAACAGGATATGATCGAACTTGATGGTATCGTACAAGACACATTACCCAATGCAGCTTTTAAAGTTAAATTGGAAAACGGGCACGAAATCTTAGCTCACGTTTCTGGTAAAATCCGTATGCATCACATTCGCATTTTACCAGGTGATCGTGTAACCGTTGAAATTTCACCGTATGATTTAACACGTGGGCGTATTACATTCAGAAGAAAATAGGAGGACTATTAAAATGAAAGTAAGACCATCTGTAAAACCAATCTGTGACAAGTGTCGCGTAATCCGACGCAAGGGGCGCATCATGGTA
>NZ_JAQLXG010000039.1:0-1121 GCF_028321995.1 Faecalitalea cylindroides | reverse complement strand
CTAGATATCACAATGATCAATGATGTAACACCAATTCCACATAACGGATGTCGTCCACCAAAACGACCTCGTGGATAGTAAGGAGGCAATAGATGCAGGAATTCGAAAGAGCTTCATTTCACAAAGAGTTTGTAGATGAAGAAAACAATACTGGATCTTATGTTTTTGAACCTCTTGAAAGAGGCTTTGGAACTACAGTAGGCAGCACAATTAAAAATACAATGTTATCAAACTTGCCTGGTTGCGCTGTTATTGGTTTTAAAATTGAAGGATGCACAAAAGATCAGACTGTGATCAAAGGAATCCTTGAAGATGTAAATACTCTTTCTTTAAATTTGAAGGCTTTAAAAATTTCTTGTGAAAATGAAGGAATCAAAGCACTTCATATTTCAAAAAAAGGACCAGCAATTATTCAGGCAGCTGATATTATTTGTCCTGAAGAGGTTGAAATCGTGGATTCTGAACAAGTGATCTGCACTTTAGAAAAAGGAACGTCACTTGAAATGGATTTATATGCTTGCCTTGGAACAGGATATAAAAGCTCATTGGAAAATGAAGAAGAGTACGATTTAGGTGAAGATGTTGTATTCCTAGATGCAATGTTTACACCGGTAAAAAGTGCTGACTATCTATCTGAACCAGCACGTGTAGGACAGGATGCAAAATATGACAAGGTTCATTTTACCGTAACGACAAATGGAACAATCACACCTTTACAGGCTATTAGTCGTGCTGCAGCGTTCTGTGTTAAGAATTTAGATGTGTTAGTACCATTAGCAAATCTAAAACTGGAAGAAAGCTTTATGGTACAGCAGCCACATGTTGAAGATACCAAGAAAGTTAATACAATGATGATCGAAGATTTAGATCTGTCTGTACGTTCTTATAACTGCTTAAAACGTGCAGGTATTCAGACCGTGGATGAATTAACTCAAAAAACTGAAGATGAAATGATGCATGTTAAAAATCTAGGAAAGAAATCATTGAAAGAAGTAAAGGACAAAATGTTCCAGTTAGGTTTGTTCTTTAAATCTTATGAGTAGCAGGAGGAGCAACTATGTGGAATCGTAGATTAGGAAGAACAGCTGATCACAGAAAAGCACTATTGAGAAACATGGCAA
>NZ_JAQLXG010000038.1:0-1358 GCF_028321995.1 Faecalitalea cylindroides | reverse complement strand
TACATCATCACGGCCATCTGTTCTCGGTTGATATTGTCTCCAGGACCAAACTTTCCTGTATCGGTATATCCGCCTACGACACCGGCTTCATTGGCCCATAGGATCGCATCCGTATACCACTGATTATCGGCTACATCTGGGAACTTGTTTGTATATTCGATATCCGGTGAGCCATTCATCCTGTGAAGGATAACAGCAAACTGTGCTCTGGCTAGGCTTTCATATGGTCCAAAGGTCGTTTCGTTCAATCCTGTCATCAGTCCATTGTCATAGACATATTTTACAGATTCGTAGAACCAATTATGTAATGTAACATCTAAAAATGATTCATAGAATTCTGGTGTTACAAATTTCCATTTTTGTGCATCTGTTTTATTTGACATATAAAGTTGTACATTAGATCCATTTACAACATTTCCCCCAGAAACATCTAAACAATAAATCGGATTAACTGCTGAATATATTACATATCCATCCTCGTTTTTTTCTATAATCCACTTTTGGGCATATGATCCATTCGATGAATAGGACTGAATATTAGTCCCGTTATTGGCTTTGCCTCCTGCAGAATCCAAAACTTTATTGGTTCTTAAATTCTTTATCGTTACATATCCAATACTGTCATGACTAATTTGCCAAAACTGTGCAGTTGAATCGTTTGATTCATATATCTGTACGTTAGCACCATCATACGAAGAACCATTTTGTATATCTAATACATAATTATTATTTAAATTCGATTGAATCTCATATACTCCGTCTTTTATTACATCTTTATTTTCTTTTGCAAAATCATTAATCTCATCTCTACTTATTTTCTGTAAATTATATGCATTTGCAATCCCATTAGCATCTGCAATACCAAGTCTTTGTAATTTATCTTCACCATTTAAATAAGCATTATAATCTGCATAATTATCTCCAAAACAATGCTCAATGATAATTCCGGCAATCCCTTGTTTTTTGGCATGACGAATAACACCATAGTAATCACCTCTCGAACCGTCGGGATAATTATATTTTGGATCATCGCCATCATCAATATTTCTAATATGAATTCCTCGATTAGAAATTCCTAAAGCAACCAATTGATTTAAAACTTGTTGTGCTAGAATTTCACCTTCTGTTCCTAGCTCAGGGCGATAATTTGAATTAGGATAATATACTTCAGCTCCACGACCAACTCCATTTAAAGCATTTAAATGAATACTGATAAAAACATTTGCGCCTTGACTGACAGCATAAGTAACTCGTTCTTCAAGCCCCATAGAAGTATCACCTGTGAATATTCCAAAGTGGCGGAGCCATCTAATCCGACAAAATAGAGCCACTTATTCCAATCTAGAGAACCACTTAAT
>NZ_JAQLXG010000037.1:0-1645 GCF_028321995.1 Faecalitalea cylindroides | reverse complement strand
TGAATATTCCAAAGTGGCGGAGCCATCTAATCCGACAAAATAGAGCCACTTATTCCAATCTAGAGAACCACTTAATCCAAATTACAGAGCCAGGCAATCCGATTTGAGAGCCATCCTCTCAAGGTGGCGTAGCCTGGTTTTTTTCTACCCTCTAATTTCTTAAGATATGTATGCGATAGTTATCGCATTCTTTAATATCTTGTGGAATTGGAGGTGTTTTATATGCGAGATTTAAAGAAAATCTTGAAGCTTAGAGCTTCAAATAAGAGTCAACGCTTTATTGCGGATTCTCTGAAAATATCCAGGAATACAGTCAGTCGGATATTTTCATTGGCAGACCAGAAACAGCTGTATTGGGAGAAGGCCCATAACATGGACGAGAATCAAATTGAATCCTATTTGTTTGGGAACGATACAGTGAACCTGATCTATCAATCACCGGATTTTGAAAAGATTCATAAAGAGCTTTTGAAACCGGGAGTCACCCTTCAGCTGTTATGGGATGAATACGTGGAACAGTGCAGATCCATTGGGAAACCATTCTATCAGAGAAGTAATTTCTACAAGCTGTACACAGATTACGTGAAGAAACATCGGCTTACAATGCATATCAATCATAAACCAGGTGATAAGTTGATGGTTGATTGGGATGGAAAGACCATGGAAGTAACCGACCGGTATACTGGCGAAATAACGAAGGCCTATCTCTTCGTGGCAACTCTTCCGTTTAGTATGTTTTCCTATGTGCAGGCATGTCCTTCTATGGACTCGAAGAACTGGATCGATTGTCATATCAACGCTTTTCGTTATTATGGCGGTGTCACTAGACTACTGGTTCCGGACAATCTTAAGACGGGAGTGGATTCAAATAAAAAATATGAAGATCCTGTATTAAACAAATCCTATCAAGAAATGGCAGATCATTATGGAACCACTGTTATCCCGGCCAGGATCCGAGCCCCTAAAGATAAGGCCGCTGTAGAAGGAACAGTTAATACGATCACCACTTCCATCATGGCACATTTAAGAAATCGAACTTTCTTTTCCTTTGATGAATTAAATAACGCAATATGGATCGAATTGGAAAAGTTTAATGACCGTCCATTTCAAAAACGAGAGGGATCCAGAAAATCGGTTTATCTTGAAGAAGAGAAAGATTATATGATACCTCTTCCTGAAAGGGATTTTGAGCTAAGTGAATGGAAGACGGCAACGGTCCAATTAAACTATCACATCGCAGTAGATAAGATGAACTATTCTGTTCCCTATGAATATGTGGGAAAACGAGTAGAGGTTAGGTCCACGAAATCTTATATTGACGTTTATTATAAACGTACACTGGTCTGTTCCCATAAAAGGCTGTATGGAAGAAAGAATCAGTATTCCACAAACATTGACCATATGCCGGAAAATCATCAACTGTTCACCTGGAATGGAGAACGTTTCAAAAGATGGGCAGCTGAAATCGGTCCCCATACATATCAGGTCATCGAATCACTGTTGAATCGATACAAGGTGGAAGAACAGGCTTACAAAGGATGTCTTTCGCTGTTGAAACTTTCTGATAAATATACGGCAACCAGGTTGGAAAATGCATGTGCATTGGCCATCGCTCATGTCTCCAAGCCCGGTTATAAAAATATTA
>NZ_JAQLXG010000036.1:0-1736 GCF_028321995.1 Faecalitalea cylindroides | reverse complement strand
GGATTCAACATCATAGGCAAACCAAAGGTCACTGGTTCACTTATCCCAAAAAATGCCGGCAATACACTGATTCGCCCTACCGTTTTTATTGTCTTTGACTTGGAGAAACAACATAGTAGTGCAATGGAAAGACATGCTCCTGTTCCCCCAATACATACAAAATATACCCAAAAGGATTCCGTCAATATTGAAGTAGCTGCCAATCCTGATGCATGTTGTGCTGCATTGGTTGAAAGATTCATGAACATGATCGGTCCCATCAATCCCCAGAACGTAGCGTTATGAATACCAAAGAACCATGCCCCATTGATGATAAACGTCATTATCAGGATAAATACCAAGCTATCCGTCGCTTCTACCTGTGGTGAAATCAATCCTCCGATCCAAGCTGCCAATGTCGTTCCCATTGCGTTGAATATCGCAAATATTCCTAAATACAGTAACATTATCAAAACGGCGATCGTTAGCGATGAAAACGTCTCACTCAAAGAAGGTGGAACACTTTCCGGCAATTTGATTTTCCCAAAGTTTTTCTCTTTTAATACACGATATATATCTACGGTGACGATACCTACAAAAAGACCAATGATGATCCCTTTCCCATCCAGATATGTCAGATCCGCCAAAGACATCCCATAAACCAATTCTTCCGGATTTACATTCAAGATAAAGATGCCAAAACAACTGATAAAAAGTGGGATCAATGGCTCGATCTTATATGATTTACATAGGTTATACGTGATCCCTATCACGATATAAAGTGTCGTAAAGCCTAGTCCTAATACTGAGATCCAAGAAAATATCTTACTATTTGAGGCAACAAAATCTGCCCATACCCTCATGAACCCTGTTGCATCTTCTGTAGCTGGAGCTGAACCAATCACGGCAAACAAACCTCCAAAAATCATGATTGGCAACATTGAAATAAATGTATTCCTAATAGCAGATAAATGTACTTCATTTCCTAATTTAGCCGAAATATCCAATATTTTATTTTCTAACTTTTCCATGATCTAACCCTCCAATATCTCTTTGATCTGTGCTATAACATGATCTACTTTCATCATTCCGTAATCCACAGGATTAATATAACTTACAGGTATTCTATTATTGACCACTTTTTTTATAGAGGGAATAAGGTGTCTGATTTGGGGCCCTACCAAGACAATATCGAAATCTTCAATATGTTCTTCGAACTCTCCCTCACCAAAAGCCTCTACATAACAATATCCATCTGAATATTTATTGATCTTTTGTGCCAACATGGCTGTAGACATTCCTGCATTACAAATCAACATGACCCTAACCATTGTCTCTACCCTCCTTCTTATCAAGAATTTTCAACATTCCCTTGACAACCGACAAAATCGTTTCGGAACTCATCATTTGATCTTCTGCGTGTACCACGAACAGATTGATCTTCATCTCCTCATTTCTCACAAAAGTTGAGAGAATCTGAGCATGGATCCTTTGCGCTCTTAACAAACTTTTTTCTGCTTCTTCTAACAAAGAAGAAGCCTGATTGAAATCCTCATCCCTAAAAGAATTCATGGCCTCGATACACAAAGATTTACAATCTCCGCTATAAGAGATCATCTGCATCAAAAGAGTTTCTAACTTTTCCATGTACTTCTCCTCCTTATCAATATTCTATAACTTTGAAAATTAAAAAAATTTCTCTTTTTTTCTTTATAAAGAGAAATTTTTTATCTTATTTTTTATAGAATGTTTTCGAT
>NZ_JAQLXG010000035.1:0-1778 GCF_028321995.1 Faecalitalea cylindroides | reverse complement strand
CTAAATAATAAAAATCCCCAGTTCATCTCTTGATGTGCTGGTTTTTTGGCATTATAAAAACATCTTTTTTATTTCTTGTTTTTTTACAATGTAAAAGGTTTCTTTCTACGCTTCCTTCTTATCAGTTTTTATTCGATAGAGGTGATATTTTCTTAAATTATATCCAATACATACCAGTAAAAATTCCATTTTTACACTTTTCATTCCTTTTCTGGTAAATCGTGTAAATCCCATGTCCTGTTTAATCACTCCAAAGGCTCCCTCAACTTGAATCGATCTCTCTTTCTTCATTTCCTGTCCTTCTGAAGTGGATAGATTTTCTTTTACTTTTTCCTGGAGTTCATTTAAGATGACGTTCTTTCCGCATGTCCGATACTTTCCTTTTGTACATTCTTCTTTGAGCGGGCATCCCTCACAATGATTTTTTTCTGTATAAATCTGTGTAATAGACAGGTTGTCATTTCTTGTATATTGTATCCTGTCGTATCCATACTGATCGAACACTCGACCATCCGGGCAGATTTTGAATCCCTCTTCATTGATTTTCCAGTTCAGTGAATTGAACTTTCGTTTCTTAAACTGCTTGTCTTCTTCTTTTCCATACATAGAAAATTTTTGTACCAGTTCCATTTCATGCTCTACATTATATAAATAGTTGTCATAGCTTCCATATCCTGCATCGGCTACCGGATATTTTGGCCGTTCTCCATAAGCTTCTTCGTAACGATCCATAAATGGAATCCATGTATGTTGATCGGCTGGATTTTGAAATACATCCGAATTTGTGATAATCCCGTTGCATACGGCAATCTGACAGTTATAGCAGGGACGTGTTACACCCGTCTGATTATAGTAGTCATATTTTGTAGCCATAAATGTTGCATCATGGTCAATTTTAGAACAGGAGTTTCTCTTTCCCATGATGTTCAGCCAAAATTCATATTCATTCAGTTTTATATAGTATCCGAGGAAAAGATCATAAAATCTCTGAAATTCTGATTTTCTTTTTCCCTTTCCATAGACCAGCTGAATATTCTGACATGTGATAACTTCCATAAGATACTGACAAATTACACCCATATCGAATGCTTCGTATTTTCCTTTTACCGGATAATGATATCCATAAGTTTCGTTCAGCCGATAGATATCTTCCGTAATTCTTTCGAACAGACGTGTTTCTGCATTCATAATCCGTTTTTTATACACGAATGAATTCTTATGCGCATTTGCCTCTATCTTTGTACCGTCTATATACTGTACATCCGTATCACAAAGCATTAAGTCCCTGGCGATATGTTTAGAAATCGTAAAGAAAACATCATCAATTGATTCTTTCAATTGTTCTGTCATTCTCTGAAATGCCATGGCACTTGGACATTCCTCATTTGTCAGATACATGTAACGAATATCTGTCTTACATAACTGTGCGATCTTCGTCAGTGAACGATTGCCTTCCTGAAAAGCAAACAAAAGGGTCTTGAGCAACATGACTCTATCGTGTGAATGTGTATTATTTGAGCGGGTAATCTTAACAAACTTTGAAAAATCAATCCCTTCTACCGCTTCAAGAAACGAAAACACAGGGTCATTTGAATCTATTTTAACAGAGAGATCAAATGGCAGAGAGAGTTGCACAAAACCAGAATAATGATTATAATTTGTTTGGTTAAATTGGTTTTGTAGCATAACTAAATTATACTACAGACAAAAAGGACTGGAGTTTCCATTTAAGGAATTCCAGTCCTTTTTTAGATCTAACTTTTAACTGTTAGACCCCC
>NZ_JAQLXG010000034.1:0-1927 GCF_028321995.1 Faecalitalea cylindroides | reverse complement strand
TGAGTATTCCGTTAACTGAAGTCCATCCTGTACGATAGAGAAGTCCACTCAATCCGCTTATGAAGTCCACTATTTTATAAATATAAATACGTAAAGAAGTCCACATAAAAACACGGCTATTTAAACCGTGCTTTTTTACTATTTGGATCTATTCAATTTTGAATATGTTTCTCTTAATGACTTTCCATGAAGTGTGATCATATAGGAGGAATTGACGATGCGATCCAGTATCGCATCTGCGATTGGACCACCATCCAATGATTGATGCCATCCATCAAATGAATACTGGCTGCAGAAAATAGTTGATTTTTTGTTACACCGTTTTTCCATCAACTCTAATAAGTCACTTCGTTCTGTTTCGTTCGTTGGTTTCAATAAAAATTCATCCAGTATAACCAGATCATACTTTCCGAGTTTGTTCAGATACTCGTTATATTTCCCCTGGATCCTCATTTCTTCAAATTTTGAGAAAAGTTCTGGTAAACGGATATACAATACCGTTTTTCTGTTCCGACATGCATGTACTCCCAGAGCGTTGGATAACCAGGTCTTACCGCATCCAGATGCACCTACGAATATTATATTTAATCCGTTGTCGATATATCTATTGGTTGCCAGTTCTTCCATCTGGGAACGGTTCAATTGTCTTTCAGGATTATAGTCAATAGATTCTAAGTTCGCTGTAGAATCATAGAATTTAGCGTTTCTGATATTTTTCTCTATCGTATGATTGATTCGACTGTCATATTCCATATCTATCATTTCGCCAAATCTTTCATCGAACGATAGCTGGCTGTAATCAGGATCGGATGACTGCATTTCATATCGTTCCGCTATGACCGGTAACTTCATTTGTTTGAGTTTCATGATCAATTCTTTTCTATCCATTCCGTTTTCCTCCATAATAGTCTTTCCCTCTCACAAAGGCATACTCGACGGTCTCCTTTTGAGAAGTTTGGGTTTTCTTCTTCCTGTCTTGATTTGACTGCAGTATCATTCTAATATTTCTATAGCTAGGCTGGCTGATGTGCTCCAACGCCAATTGACACGCATCTTCCAGTCTAGTCTTTCCATATTTATCCGATAATTTCAGAAGGGACATACACCCCTTATAGGCCTGTTCCTCCACTTTATATCGGTTGAATAATTTCTGGACGACTGTCGTTGTACTTTCACCGATTGAAGCGGCCCATCGTATAAAACGGTCCTTGTTCCAGAGGAATCTTTGATGGTTTTCCGGCATATGGCTCTCATTGGTTGAATATTGATTGATCCGTCCATAAAGACGATCATGGGAACATACCTGGTTCATCTTATAGTAGACGGTCACCGAACGTTTTGTGAGTTTCACATCCACATAATGACCGACATATTCATAGGGAACGGAATAGTTCATTTTTTCAACCGATATATGATAATTAAGCTGGACTTTGGCACGCTTCCATTCACTCAATTCAAAAGGGTATTTCGGTAAAGGTTTCATAAATGGAAATTCTTCATCCATGTAGACCGATTTTCTAGAGCCTTCCTTCTTTTGAAAAGGTTTTGAATTAAACGTATCCAATTCTTTGAGTATCGCTTCATTCAGTTCTTCGAATGAAAAAAACTTTCGATTTCTAAGTTTTCCAACGATAGCTATCGTACAATCTCCGACCGCACCCTCAACCGCTGCTTTATCTTTCGGCCTACGTACTCTGGTAGGAAGTATTGTCGTATCATAGTGATCTGCCATTTCCTGATAGGACTTGTTGAGAACAGGATCTTCATATTTTCTGTTGGAGATAACCCCGGTTTTCAGATTGTCGGGGACAAGTAATCGGGTAACACCTTCAAAATACCGGAAAGCGTGGATATGGCAATCGATCCAGTCGCCGATCTTCATGCTCGGACAGGCACGGACAAAGCTGCACATACTGAATGGAAGGGT
>NZ_JAQLXG010000033.1:0-2912 GCF_028321995.1 Faecalitalea cylindroides | reverse complement strand
AACATCAGCACATCTCTTGTATAGGCCTGTATCTTTGGATCCACCAGCATCAGATTTTCTGGTTTGACGATCTCCTGACCCTGATAGAGACAGGTATTGATCAGACAGGAAAAGTGATGTGCATCCTTGAAGAAGGTATTGATTTCCTGATCAAAGGTCGTATAGCTGTTATTTTTGTTTGTTGTCATCTTGTTCCTCCTAAAATATAACATGTGAAATGAAGATTGTCATTGAACTATAAATTCAAGTTTTTTGAATCTTCCGATATATAGAGCACTCGTTCAATCAATCTATATATATCTTTCTCTTTTCACTTATCTATTACACTGGAAAGGAACAAAGTGACAAAAAAAGATTGAAAATTTGTTTTTCTTTTTATTCTTTTAAAAACACTATTTGACATTGCAATTTTATAAATATAAATCAAGCATATAAAAAATATCAATACAAGTTTCTTGTAGAATACATATCTGGTTGCTTTGATATCTTTCTCTTGTCATGTACATACTTATATTTTCTCAAATAGTTCTTACAAAATAATGACAATACATTTATTTTCTAAATAAATTTACCCGAATTTAAGATCACAAAACAACGTAAAATTTAAATTAATATCGGCATATTTATTGCTTATAATCCAAATATTGACACGATAAGAAAAAAGTTGTTGCGGTCTTTTTTTCGCCTATTGAAAACTTAAAGAATCAGTATCAATTTATTTGTAGAATACAAATTATTACTATGTAATTTGTATACATCCGCAACACAGATTATCGCATGTTTTTACTAATTGTGGAGGAAATATTTTTTTATTTTCTTAAAATAAAAGAGTCAAATTAATGACTCTTGTGATATTCATCGTATAACTCATTTTTAGAACAGCCTAATTCAGTGGCTGCTTTTTTTATGGCTTCTTTTGTTTTTAAACCTCGTTTTATATACTCATCAACTTTTTCAATCGCTGTTTTCATATCAAAGGTTTCTTCTTTGATTGGTTTTCCTTCTATGATAACAACCATTTCACCTTTTTTGTCTTTTGCGACCTGCACAACTTCACTTACTGTTCCACGAATATATTCTTCATGAAGTTTTGTCAGTTCTCTAGCAAGACACATATTTCGATCGCCTAAAACTTCCAAAACATCCTGCAACATAGATTCAATGCGATGAGGAGCTTCATAAAAAATCAAAGTATAAGGAAAATCTTTCAGCTCATCCAGTTGTTTCTTACGTTTGCTGGATTTATTTTCAAGAAATCCATAAAACAAATAATGAACACAGGATAATCCACTTGCTACTAAAGCATTCATTGCCGCATTAGCTCCAGATAAAGAAACAACGGCATAATCTTCTTTAATCACTTCTTTTACAAGATTGGCGCCTGGATCTGAAACCAATGGATATCCGGCATCCGATACAACTGCCACACTATCATTATTGTGTAAATGATTCAAGATTTGTGGAATGCTTGTTGCCTGATTATGCTCATGATGTGAAATCAAAGGTTTTTGAATGTTATAAGCCATTAATAATTTCTTTGTGTTTCTTGTATCTTCTGCTGCAATCACATCCACGGCATTCAACACTTCTAAAGCTCTAGATGTGATTTCTTTTAAATTTCCAATAGGAGTTGGTACAAGATATAAAGTTGGTTTTTTTTTATCAAAGCTCTTAGTAATCTTCATCGCTGAAATCCTTATCTGGCCATAATTCTTCAAAAGATACAAATCGAACTTCTTCTTTGTTTTCCAATTTAGCTTGTTTTTGTAAGACATTCATGCTGGTGATACGATATTTACTATCTTCAAATGTGATCATAGAATTCAATTTTGGCAAATCTTTTCTAAGTCTTGTATACTCATCATTTTCATAACGCAAGCAGCACATCAATTTTCCACACTGTCCACTTAGTTTTTGAATATTTAAAGCTAATAACTGGTTCTTTGCCATATTTATAGAAACCGTATCAAAATCATTTAAAAATCTTGAACAACAAGTTTCCATTCCGCAGTTTCCTAAACCACCAACCATTTTAGCTTTATTTCTTGGTCCAACTTGTCTTAATTCAATACGACAATGTAACTGACTGGCAAGATCCTTTAAAAGTTGTCTGAAATCAACTCTATCATCAGAAACATAAGTAAAAATAACTTTAGAACGATCTAATGTATATTCACCACTGATCAAATGCATATCTAAATCTAAAGCTTCAATGCACTTATGACAAATTTTTAATGCCTCCTGCGCTTTTTTTGTGTTTTCTTCTTTTTGAATCAAATCGTATTTTGTGGCTAATCGTAAAACCGGTTTACAATCCCCTTTGATCTTTTTGGCATCAAAATCGATTACTGGTGCACATACCTTACCCAGCTCTTTACCTCGAATTGTTTCTACCACAACTTGATCATTTAAGTCATATTTAATATTTGATCCAAATGTATAAGCTTTTTTAGATTCATCAAATTGAATATAAACTATATATTTATAGGAAACTTTTCTTTCTTCCTGATTCATTCATTCACGACCTTTCGTTTTGTTGTTTTTTAATTCCAACCATCAAAAAACTAGATTTATTATAGCTTATTTTCTTAAATATTGTATATATTATTTGTTTTCTAATCCCAAATTAACCACAAACTTAAAATTAAATATAAAAATTCGTTTCATGGAATTTTTGCCAAACACAAAAACAGTCTTTATATATTTTCTTTCTTTAACTTGAAGCTCTTCTACAAAACCACTGATTTGATACCATACACCTAGTATCATCATTAATAAAATTGTTTCATACTGTCTAAATGTTGCTTCTCATATTTTTTCTCGTTTTTTTTTTTCAATTTTTTTGTCATTTTGGTCATTTCCGGTGTGATAGATAAGTGAGAGAGGATTGAAAAAACATAAATGCATGGTTC
>NZ_JAQLXG010000032.1:0-3669 GCF_028321995.1 Faecalitalea cylindroides | reverse complement strand
AAAAAGGACTGGAGTTTCCATTTAAGGAATTCCAGTCCTTTTTTAGATCTAACTTTTAACTGTTAGACCCCCTTTTTCTTTTATGGTAAACTTTTCCTAGAATGCCAGTGTGGCTTATAAGAATAATCGGTTTGATCACGATTCTTGAGCATGACCAGATGCAAAGTTTTTACTGAAACGAATCAATATTTATTGTCTGTTTTCCGATTAGCTGTCATATCTTATAATGAACATAAACAATGACAGACTAGATTATACTTTATAGATAAAGATAAGGGATTTTGTCGAGACTAAAAAGATGAATATATCTAATTAATTGATGATATCATCGTATTATTTTTAATTGATATCATTGTTTTTTATTTTCTTACTTACTTAAAGCATTATAGACAGCTTTTATAATAATGCGAACTAATGAGGTGCTAAAATTATAGTAGACGTTGAATTTTTCTTTTTTAAATAAATATATGATGATAAAATTATGATTGATTTAAGGAGATGAATAATGTTATGAAGATTAAAACAATATCAATGTTAACTTTGAGTTGTTTATTAGCTTGTACTAATTTGAATGTATATGCAGAAGATGTTATAAACAATTCTGGTTACCAAAATGTTGATGCTCAGCAGGTTGCCGAGGGAGATATAGATATTAATGAAACAAATTTTCCAGATCCTAATTTTAGAGAATACATGAAAGATGAATGGGATATTGATAACGATAATAAAATCAATAAGTCTTTAGCAGATAATCTTTCTTATATTTCTGTAAGTAATCGTGAGATTAAAAGCTTAAAAGGGATAGAATTTTTTCCAAATTTACAACAAATCCTATGTGACTCTAATCAAATAGAATATTTAGATTTGAGTATGAATCCCAATCTAGAATTTTTATACTGTCGAGATAATAGAATAAGAAGTCTTGACTTAAGTCATAATCCTAAATTAGCTACATTATATTGTAGTAATAATGAACTGACAGAATTAGATTTGAGTCATAATCCAGAGTTGCTTGTTGCTTCTTTTGGGGGCAATCAAATAACAAGTATTGACTTAACAAAATGTAAAAAACTTCAGGAACTTGGATGTAGTGAAATGAATATAACTGAGTTAAATATTAGTGGTTTAACTGATTTACAAAAAATATCTTTATATGATACAGCTTTAACTCATCTAGATGTAAGTTCTAATACTAATTTAGTTCATCTAAGTATTGGGCTATCAAAATTATCAAGTATCGATTTATCTCATAATTTAAAATTGAAAGAGTTATTTTTAGATGAGAATCAACTGAATACATTGTATTTGGGAAATAATACCGAATTAACAAATTTAACGTGTTATACGAATCACTTGCCATATCTTGATTTAAGCAATAATACGAAATTAAACATATTGTATACATCTCCACAAGATATAAGTGTAGAATCATATAAAAGAAATGGAAAATGGATTGTAGATCTTTCAAACTATATACCACAAGAATATCTTTCTAGAGTAAGTATAGAAAGTAAAGAATGTAATTATAATCCAGTAAGTGGTATTGTGGAACTACCAAATAACGAAATAAATTCTTTTGATTATACTTTTAAATGTATAGACAAAAAATTTGAGTATGATGAGCAAGAGATGTATGTAGAGGCAAATATAAGTTTTGTTGATGGTACAAAATTTCCATTTACGGATGTTTTTTTAGAAGACTGGTTCTATAATTCTGTAAAATATGTCTATGACAATGGAATGATGACAGGACTTAACGAAACGACCTTTGGACCATATGAAAATTTAGCCAGAGCACAGTTTGCCGTTATCCTGCATAGGATGAATGGTTCACCGGATATGGAATATACGAACAAGTTCCCAGATGTAGCCGATAATCAGTGGTATACGGATGCGATCCTATGGGCAAGTGATATTGGAGTGGTCACAGGATACGAGGATACAGGAAAGTTTGGTCCTGGAGACAATATCAACCGAGAGCAGATGGCTGTGATGATGTATCGATATGCGAATTATCTTGGATATGATACAAGTGCAAGAGCCGACATAAGCAAATATACAGATGCCGGCAATGTAAATGAATTTGCAAAAGAAGCGATGTCCTGGGCAGTTGGAGAAGGGATCATCACAGGGAAATACAATGAAACCCAGCTGGATCCACAGGGGAATGCGAGCCGTGCTGAATGCGCAATGATCATCATGCGATTCATGGAATATTATAAGTAATTACTTTGGTTTGATATAAAAAGAAAATGTTATTGGATTCATTTATATTCATGTAGAAAAAGATATTCAATCATATATTTCTGTAATAAGGATATTCTATTTTTTGCTATGTATGGAGAAAACCTAAAAATATCTAGGATTTTATATTTATAAGGTTTTAGAGTAGTTGGGATTTTATAAGTCAGATGATAGTAATGAGAAGTGTTGATGAAAACATATGGATTGAATGCTAACACAAAACTTGATATAGATAATTTTTTGATACATTATCTAACTTGAATTACCTGAATATAGAGTTGTATAAAAAAATGCATATATGAAAAAAGGAAGTAAAATTAATTTTTTTACTTAATTAGTCTATTTTCAATAGAGTATTAATGATAATGTCAAACTATAAAATAAAAGATGAATAATCATTTATTAGTTATTTACATGCAGAAAGGGAATTTAGTATTTATGTCAAAAATCAAAAAAATCATTATTTTATTAACACTTGTTTTATTAACATCTTTAACAAACATACAAACCCCAATATTTGCAATTGAAGATGATAAATTTTTTGAGCCAGAGAATAATATAGCTTTAGAAGAAGAAACAAATAATAAAAATAATCAAACAGATGAAGCAATCAACGTCAAAGATAATACAGAAGAAACTTTGAATTTAGTTTTAAAAGGTGATGCGGCAAAAGTTAATTATTTTTATGTTGGTTCTCCATATTTGGAAACACCTGATGAAAGTGAGTTTGTGGTTTCTTTCGGAGATGGGAGTGAAGATGTTTCACGGATGAATCTGATTATTGAAGGGCATGGTGATTCAATAATAGAAATAGAGAATATTAATAGAGTTGGTCAACTTTTTCATTTTAAAAGACTTTTTACAGACGAGGAATCAGGAGTTTATAAAGTAACTGAAATTAGATATTTTATTGATAATCAAGAGTATCAGATTATATTATCTGATTTAGGGATAGATGCTCTATTTGGTGTTAATGAAGAGTATGATGGATATGTTGCAACATATTCAAATGAAACAAATTTAGATATGTCAGATGTTGAAGGCTCAATTGTATCCTTAAATCCAGATAATATGGAGAATTCCGAAACGTTGATAGAAGAGAAGATTAAAGAAATATCTTCAAAGACTCCTTCCTCATTATCAAGTTTATCAATTGATAATAATTTTGATAATAAAGAAAGTAAAGTATTTGTAATTGCTCTTGATCCAGGGCATGGTGGAAGTGACCCAGGTTCAACTACTTATTATGGAATAAGTGAAGCTACATTAAATTTAAAGATTGCGAATTATTGTAAACAAGAGCTTGAAACTTATAAAAATGTTCGAGTTGTGATGACCAGAACAGGTGTGAGTATTCCAATGGTTGAGAGCCACTTCGTCCAATAGAGAGAGCCAGCCAATCCATTGGAGTGAGCCATAGAATCC
>NZ_JAQLXG010000031.1:0-3727 GCF_028321995.1 Faecalitalea cylindroides | reverse complement strand
AGTGCATTTTGTTTTTTAATCATCTGGTTTTCCTCTACCTTCCATGAACCATTCCATATCTGTCCGGTGAGATATTTTTCCTCAATCTTTCTTGCATCCGCACCCTCATGAATCGTAGGGATTTTTAATTTGCCCTGTCTTTCATAAGAGCGGTGGTCAATCTGATTGTCTATGGATAAATGCCGGTTACACATCCCAGCCCATTCGCTTCGCCATAACTCACAATTCTTTGGATTATTCCAGCCGGTAGCATCGGTCAGAACCCGTTTCCATTGTTTTCTGTTTCTTGCCCCGACTTTCTGTACTCCGTTTTCATCAAGTACCGGAATACGGATTCCATGACGGTCTGGATTTTTCTTATCCTGCCACCAATCCGGGTGGGATTCATCAACCACGATATTTTCCTCAGTATCTCTGACAAAATCCCAGTCCTTGACTTCTTTGTTGCCCCATGAATGATCCGGATTGAATGGTCGCATGGTTACAAGTAAATGCACATGTGGGTTTCCATCGTTCTTATCGTGTATGCTCCAATCGGCACACATTCCCTTGTCCACGAAAGTTTTTTGAATATATTCGGTTGTATAATCAATCTGTTCCTGTCTGCTCCATTCTTTCGGCAGGGAAAATTCAAATGAGCGTCCAAGCTGTGCATCTGCATTTTTTTCTATCTTCAATACCTCATTCCATAGACGCTGTTTCTGAAATGTGATTTTAAACTTTTCCAGTGCGGCATCTTTATCATCCGCTCTTTTATAACGGATAGACTGTTGAAACCTTTTTATATTTTCTTCCGGTACATGCAGCCATTCAGGAGGTGCATTTTCGCACATCATCAGACTGGTGTAGACGACTTCATTTTTGGAAGTATAGTAACTGATCCTGCCTGTTTCCTCATTCTTCATCACATCTCCATTAAGATATGCCGATGCGGATATGACAGATTTTCCTTTACTGCGCCCGACAATCTTTACTGTAAAGTGAAATATCGCCATGATACGATTCCCCCTTTCTGCCGTATCCGGCATTGATTTCCGACAGCATCTTCTTCTGGTTTGGCAGAAGTGAAGCTGTCGGAACGCCCTCTGCGCAAGAGTGCCCCCTGCGGCATGAGCAGGTCTGGCTGAAAGCCCCGCCGACGGAACGAGCCCGGCAAGCGTAAGCGCAGACCGGTTGCCACTTGTGGCAAACTTATAAGGACGACCTCTGGTTGTCCATAAGTGCGCCCTTCATTCAAAGGCAATGAAGGGAATGGAAAACCCACTCCCTCTGCCATTACACTTCCTCCATATCTGTAAGTGGCTCTTTCTGCATCGCCTTTGAGAAAAACTTTCCGTTTGTTTCCTGCCTTTTTAAGAAGCCTATCAACTTTGGTAAATCTTCCTCCTCAATCGGACAGCCAAGAACCGATTCCACTGCGCCACCAATCTGACAGAGCCTGTGGGTTCGTTTTTTACTTTCCTCTGCTTTCTTTCGCTTTTCCAGTTCCTTCCGCTGTGCAATGAGCTTTTTTGTAGCTTCAATGCTTTCCTGTTCCTTTTTCTCTAATGCACGTATTCTTTCTTCATAAGTCTTTGTTGATTTCGCCATATCGTCTTCATCCTTTCTTTTTCCGATAAACAACAGTTCCCGGTTGCATATCAGGAGAAGCACATGGTATAATCCTCTTGCGTGTAGGTATATCATGGCTTCGGTCTGATAGAACCTTTGGCGGTTTCTTAGGAAGCCGCCTTTTTAAGTTGCCACATTTCTTGTGACAGCTTTTACATTTCCTTTATCCCTCAGATCACGCCCCTCGTTGGCTTCCATGAACTTTTCCAGAATGTCAGTTTTAATAAGGACTTTTCTTCCGACCTTTAATACCGGAAGCTTCTTCCATTCAACCAGCTTTCTCAAAGTGTTTCTGCCAATTCCTGTATAGTCGGCTGCTTCCTCGATGGATAATGCAATCTTTCTTTCCGTCATCTTGTCACCTCCTTATAAATTGCATTATGCAATTTATGTTGTGCTGTTAGTATAGCGGTTTTATATTGTGTTGTCAAGCGTTATGAAATTTTAAAAATAATCATTAAATTGCATATTGCAATTATGTGAGGTACATGCTATAATTCATACATACCGAAAAAGGAGGCAATCAGCATGAAAGATAAAGAACTACGCAAGCTGATAGGCAGCAGGGCAAAACAGCGTCGTCTGGAATTAAATCTGACACAGCCTTATGTTGCAGAGAAGATGGGAGTTACAGCTTCCACAATCCTGCGTTATGAGAATGGTTCGATTGACAATACCAAAAAGATGGTGCTGGAAGGTCTTTCGGAAGCACTTCATGTATCTATTGAATGGCTCAGAGGGGAAACCGATGAATACGAAACCGATATTACGGATAAGAAAGAATTACAGATTCGTGATGCAATGGGCGATATTCTCAAACAGTTACCTCTCGACCTTAGTAAAAAGGAAGATGCTTTTTCCAAAGATTTACTGCTGTTGATGTTAAAGCAATATAACCTGTTTCTGGAATCATTCCAGTTTGCCTGCAAGAATTACAAGGGCAACACGAATGAAGCTGATATTGCAAAAGTAATGGGGTTTGAATCGAATGATGAATATAACGAGATTATGTTTCTCCGGGAGATCACCCACACTGTTAATGCCTTTAACGACATGGCAGATATCGTAAGGCTTTATTCCAAGAAACCGGAAATGGCAGAACAAAGGCTTGAAAATCTTTTATCAGAAGTTTTGTATGAGGATTCCGATTCGGTATAGAACGACAACCGGAGTTATGATATACTTACACGCAAGAAGCATTTCATCAGTTCCGATTGTCTGATATCGAAAGGAGACACACGATTATGGCAAAAGGATCTGTAAGAAAAAAAGGAAAGAAATGGTACTACCGCTTCTATGTAGAAGATGCAAGCGGCAATCTGGTTCAGAAAGAATACGCTGGAACAGAAAGCAAAAGTGAAACGGAAAAACTGCTCCGTCAGGCAATGGACGATTACGAAAGCAAGAAATTCATTGCAAAGTCGGAAAATATTACAGTTGGAGAATTACTTGATATATGGGCAGAGGAAGAATTAAAGACCGGTACTCTCAGTAATGGGACAGTCCAGAATTACCTTGGTGCCATTACCAACATCAAGAAGCATCCAATTTCAGAGAGAAAGTTGAAAAATGTAACATCTGAGCATTTACAAGCCTTCTTCGATCTGCTTTCCTTTGGTGGCACTTATCCCGATGGTTCAGAAAGAAAAGGTTACAGCAAAGATTACATTCGTTCTTTCTCGGCAGTATTACAGCAGTCATTCCGGTTTGCAGTATCACCAAAGCAATATATCACTTTCAATCCGATGCAGTATATTAAGCTGAAATACCAGACGGATGAGGTTGACCTGTTTTCTGATGATGACATGGATGGCGATATACAGCCAATTCCACGAGAGGATTATGAAAGACTGATTGAATTTCTACAGGATTACAATCCACCGGCAATACTTCCAATCCAGATAGCTTATTATGCAGGACTTCGTATCGGTGAAGCCTGTGGTCTGGCATGGCAGGATGTGAATCTTGAAGAACAGTGCCTTACAATCAGACGCAGTATCCGATATGATGGTTCAAGGCACAAGAATATCATCGGACCAACCAAACGAAAAAAGGTAAGGATTGTTGATTTTGGAGATACACTGGCAGAGATTCTTCGCAATGCCCGAAAGGAACA
>NZ_JAQLXG010000030.1:0-4815 GCF_028321995.1 Faecalitalea cylindroides | reverse complement strand
ATATTGAATGCCAATTTTAATACGATAAGGAATAAATATAAACAAGGCATACCCAAGCAGGTAGCACTGGTTATTGCTAGCATGGCAAAAGATGAAGAGTTGTATCAACAGATCAAGGAAGAAGAAAAGGAGGCAATCATCATGTGTGAATCATTAGACAGAATGCGAGAAGAATATGGAACAAAAAGATATCTTCAGGGAGAGGCAGATGGCCTGCAAAAAGGCAAAATTCAAGGTAAAACCGAAGGTATACAAATTGGAAAAGAAGATGGTATTTTAATGATTTTAACAAATTTATTAAAGAAAGGAATATCGGATTCTTATATTTTGGAAATCACCGGAGTTTCTTCTGAACTATTGATAAAAGCTAAACAATCATTGAATTAGAATGTTAAAGGGAAAGTCCATTATAGCTTTCCCTTTTCTATGTTCATCTAATTTATCTCTATACAAAACATTTGATATACAATCAAAATTATTTAAATCAAAAATCCTATACTAAAGAACTTAAAAGTATTAGTTGCTAATTTAAAGATTTAACAACTTTTTTATATCAAAATAAATTTTATCCAAAAACAAAGCTAAATCAACTGGCCTTCTTAAAATATCCATTGCTTCCACTAGAATCGTTTGTATTTTAACACGCTTTGCCAAAGATAAATTATTTCCATCTTTTTTTAATTCATATAAGACCCATTGGATCCATAATCGAATCCATTCTTTTTTCATTAAAGAACCTTTCGCAATAAACACTTCACTTTGTAAAGAAAAAATTTCATTTATAGAGCCCATATTCTTTACATAATCTTTGGCAGCTTGTCGAATAATAGAAAACTCCTCATATTCAAGAAGCTCGCAAGCTTTGTTGTAGGTATATCCACTATTGGCCAACATCTGTGCTGTGTCTTGATCACATTTTTCAATGAGTTTATTCACAATATCCATTCTTGAAGCAGGTCTAAAATGGATCCATTGACAACGCGATTGAATTGTTGGAAGAATATTGGATTTTTCATCCGCAATTAAGATACCAAAGATTCCCGGAGCTGGCTCTTCCAAAAATTTCAAAAGACTATTTGATGCATCAACAGTTGCATCATCAAATCCTTCTAAAACATAGATCCTGCGATCTTCTATTTCAGCACTTGTTGTTTCAAACAACTCTTGAATTTTTAAAACATCATTTTTCTTGATTCGATTCTTTGTACCATCGATCCATTTATAATCAATAGCTTCTCCATGCTCAATTCGCTTACATGCATCACATTCCTGACAGGCAAAACCATCTTCATCTTTGTGTTGACACACCAAACTTTGCGCAAACAATAAAGCCACTTCTTTTTTAGGAGCACTCTTATCTCCTTCAAATAAATATGCATGAGCCAAATGATCTTTTGTCAAAGCATTCGATAGTGTTTTATAAACGACAGGCTGTGTTTCCTTTAATAATTTCTTATTCATATTCATGAATCACTTTCATTACTTCATTTAAAGTATTCTTTACAACAACCTTTAATTCTGGTTCTGCATCAATGACGCAAATTCTTTCTGGATACATTTCAATTAATTTCGCATATCCTTCTCTAACTTTTTTATGAAAATCACTTTGTTCAAGATCTAAACGATTTTTATCTCCTCTTAGATCCATGCGTTTCTGTCCGGTTTCAATACTGACAGAAAGGAAAAAAGTTTTTATTGGCATACATCCATCAATCGCAAATTGATTAATATCATAGACTTCCTGCATACCTAAATCTCTTGCATATCCCTGATAAGCAAGACTTGAATCTACAAAACGATCACATAGTACAATTGATTTATTCTTTAATGCTGGTAAGACCCTGTCTTTTAAATGTTGTCTTCTGCTTGCAGCATACAATAAAGCTTCTGTTCTAGGATCCATACCTGTATTTTCGACATCCAATAATATATTACGAATTGATTCAGCTATTTTAGATCCTCCAGGCTCTCTTGTATATACAACATCATATCCTAGTTTCTTTAGTTCTTCACAAATAGCTTTACAAACCGTAGTCTTACCACTGCCATCGTTTCCTTCAAATGTTAAAAAGACTCCTTGTTTCATAAAATTCTTCTCCAATCATCCTGAATTATATCATATTTGCTTGATATTTTTCTTACATCGATTGTATATGATTTTTTATCTTTTTATATTCTTCCGGTAATTCTTCAACACTCAATGAACGAACTCTTTCTTCACTTTGATCCTGGATCGCCATTTCATAATACCAGCATTTATATTTTAATAAATCCAGCGTTTCTTGAAGTTCTTTCATTTGTCTTTCTACATCTTTTTTTCTCTCTTCAAACAACTGCAACCTTTCTTCAAGCGAATCATCTCCTCTTTTTGTCATATCTATATAAGAGCGAATTTCTTTGATCGATAAGCCTGATTTCTTCAAACACTCAATTATTTTGAGCCATTCATAGTCTTTATCACTAAACATACGAATTCCACTATTTGATCTTTCCACAAAAGGTAATAAACCTTCTTTATCATAATAACGTAATGTTGATGCCGAAACATTTAAAAAACGAGCCATTTCTCCAACCGTGTACAACATAATTTCCTCCTTTAAATTTTTTTAATTTTGTTATTGACTTAAAGTTAACTTTAAGTTGTATTCTTTACATGAACTTATTATATATGGTTCAAATAATAAACATCAATAGAATAGGAGGAAATATTTATGTCCAATATCTTAGTTGCTTATTTCAGTGCCAGTGGTACAACCGAAAAAGTAGCCCAAAAGTTGGCCAGCCAAATTCATGCAGATCTTTTTAAGATCCAACCAAAACAAGCGTACACACGTGCTGATCTTAATTGGAATGATTCACATTCAAGAAGTACATTGGAAATGAAAGATCCAAATTCAAGACCAGAAATATTAAATAAAGTAGAAAAGATGGAACAATACAATACTGTATTTGTTGGTTTTCCAATCTGGTGGTATAGAGAACCATCTATTATTGATACCTTTATTGAAAGCTATGATCTTACAAATAAAACAATCATTCCTTTTGCGACATCTGGAGGAAGCGGGATGGGAAAATCTTCTACGTATATCCAAAAATTAGCGCCTAAATCAAAAGTAACACAAGGCAAAAGATTGAGCTTCTCCATTACTGATGAAGAGTTGAATACATGGGCAAGTTCCATGATCAAATAAGAATAAGGATACAACATGTCAAATTATAATTTTTTCTGTCCAACAAGAGTTTTATTTGGACAAGGTTCATTAAATGAATTCCATAAACAACCAATGCCAGGTAAAAAAGCATTATTGGTTATTTCAAATGGTCAATCTACGATCAAAAATGGTTCTTTAGAAAGAGTAAAAAAAGAACTTGCTGCTGCAAATTGTGAATATGTTCTTTTCAATGAAGTAGCAGCTAACCCACTTAAATCAACAGTTGAAAAAGGTGCACAGGTAGCTCGTCAAGAAAACTGCGATTTCGTCGTTGCACTTGGTGGAGGAAGTGTAATGGATGCAGCTAAAGTTATGGCTATGTTCATTCCTCAACCATCCGATGATTTATGGGACTACGCTGGTGGAAAAACAGGTAAATTAAAACCATTGGATAAAGAACCTCTTCCTTGGATCGCAATCACAACATCAGCTGGAACAGGAAGTGAAGTGGATACAGCCGGTGTCATCACCAATCCAGATACAAATGAAAAAATTGGTGTAGGCGGTCCCGATTCTTTATTCGCTAAATTTGCGATCGTGGTTCCAGAATTAATGAAAACTGTTCCACCTAAATTTACAGCTTATCAAGGCTTTGATGCCTTATTCCATTCTCTTGAAGGATATATTTCATGTGTGCATAATCCAATGAGTGATCTAGTTCAAAGAACTGCTATTGAAAACATTGGTAAGTATTTGCCTAGAGCTGTTAAAGACGGTAATGATATGGAAGCAAGGGAAGCCGTTGCCTTTGCGAATACACTTTCCGGATATTCAATGATTACTAGTGCTTGTACTAGTGAACATTCCATGGAACATGCAATGAGTGCTTACCATCCAGAACTTCCTCATGGAGCTGGTTTGATCATGATTGCTAAAGAGTATTTTACTTTCTGGATCAATAAGCATGTATGCGATGATCGTTTTATTGATATGGCTCGTTTCTTAGGCAAACAAGAGGCTAATGATCCAATGGATTTCATCGATGCTTTAGTTAAACTTGAAGAAGATTGTGGTGTATCCGATTTGAAGATGTCTGATTATGGTATCAAAGAAGACGAATGCATGACCATGGCTGTTAATGCTAGAGAAACTATGGGTGGTTTATTCATGGCTGATCCTGCCAAAACAACTCATGAAGAGATTGCAGAAATCTATCGCCGAGCATATAAATAAAACATATGAAGATTCTATTATTATTTGGAAGTCCTAACCTCAATGGATCATCCAGGATTCTTGCCGATAATTTTATTCAAGGAGCTAAAGAAGCTGGACATTCTGTTTCTATGCTGGATATAGCTCATGCCAATATACACCCATGTACAGGATGTCTTCATTGTGGCTATGAAGGTCCTTGTATTCAAAAAGATGATATGAAACAGATTCGAAAACAAATACTTGATACAGACATGATCGTCTTTGTTAGTCCACTATATTATTATGGATTTTCTGCACAATTAAAAATTTTAATTGATAGATTCTGTTCGTTTAATACCAGCATTCATCAAAAACATTTAAAATCGGCCTTGTTGATTATTACGGAGTGAGAAGTCCACTCAATACGGCAAAATAAGTCCATGTATTACGGTGACGAAGTCCACTTGAT
>NZ_JAQLXG010000002.1:0-196636 GCF_028321995.1 Faecalitalea cylindroides | reverse complement strand
TGAAAATTAAAAAAATTTCTCTTTTTTTCTTTATAAAGAGAAATTTTTTATCTTATTTTTTATAGAATGTTTTCGATGAAATGATAAATTGATTGTCTACAAGGCAAAATCGAACCGCACCTATACCAACCTGAAACACTTTATATGAAGTAACTAAATTCTTTAACAAGATAGTTTATTTATTAGAAAAGCAAAAACAATTTGGTGAGATAAAAGATTATAAATAGAAAAATAGAAGCATCTGCACTAAGTGTGGGTAGAAATCATCTAAGCTCAATGGTTCCAGGAGGTTTACTTGTAAGGTCATACATTTATACAGCTATCTCTCCTATCCCGCTTTCTGCATCGGCTGGTGAGGCAACTCAAAACATTGCCTATACTTTCATGAAATCTTATGCCGGAGTTTGTCTTGAAGGAGTAATGATCGTGCTGGTATGTGTGATCCTCTCAGCTTTTGCCTCAGCACCACCTGTCATTGATACCGATGCAAGTGCTGTCAGTATGTTATGGAGCTATATTGGCAAGATCGTATTTAATATGCTGATTCTTGTCGGAACCGTTAAGATGAGTGATCGGTTAGTAAAAGACATGATGGGGTTATAAAATAATCTATCCGTATCAAAATCGAATCAAATTGCATCGCGAAATCGAATTAGTTTGACTCGATTGACCCGATTGACTCGATTTGATACAATATCTGTGTCAAAACAATGCGAAGGAGGCCTTTAATATGCTTTTTAGGGAAAGTGAAACGATTGAATTAAAAGAAATCGTTACAGACGAAATTAAAAAGGAAATTATCGCTTTTGCTAACTGTAATGGCGGAAAACTGTATATCGGTGTTAAAGATGATGGGACAGTGATTGGTGTAGATGATGCGGACAATGTTTCTTTGCAGATAAGTAATATGGTTAGAGATACGATCAAACCAGATGTGACAATGTTTGTTCATTATGAAACCATCGAAAAAGAGGGAAAAGAAATTATTGCCATAGATATTCAGCGAGGAACAGACCGGCCTTATTATCTTGCCAAAAAAGGAATGCGCCCAGAAGGCGTATATGTCAGACAAGGTTACTCTTCAGTGCCGGCCACTGATAATGCCATTCGACGTATGATCAAAGAAACAGATGGAGATCGCTTTGAAGCGATGCGCTCTTTAAATCAAAATCTTACCTTTGAAGCCACAAAAAAAGAATTTGATCTTCGTAAGATAGAATTTGGCTCAAAACAAATGCAAACTTTGAAATTAATAGATCAAGACGGTCTTTACACTAACTTAGGTTTACTTTTATCTGACCAATGTATTCATACGATCAAAGTTGCTGTTTTTCAAGGGACAGATCAAATGGTATTTAAAGATCGACGAGAATTTAGCGGCTCACTTCTAAAACAAATGAATGAAGTATACGACTTTATTGATTTACACAACCAGACCCGTGCAACGATAGAAAAACTTTTGAGGATCGATGTCCGTGATTACCCTGAAGTTGCAGTAAGAGAAGCGCTTTTAAATATGTTGGTTCATCGTGATTATTCCTTTAGTTCAAGCGCCTTGATCAGCATTTACGCAGATCGAATTGAATTTGTATCCATCGGTGGATTAATATCGGGGATCGATCTTGAAGATATAATGGTCGGTCTTTCTATATGCCGCAATCAGGAACTGGCAAATGTGTTTTATCGCTTGCATCTGATTGAAGCTTATGGCACTGGAATGAGAAAAATAATGAAAGCGTATGAAGGCAAAGAAGAAAAACCTAAAATTGAAACGACAAAGAACGCCTTTAAAATTATTTTGCCTAACATAAATGCCAAATACGAAACAGGAAATATCACCAGCTCAAATATAAAAGCCACTACAAATTCAGTTACTGGAGATAAAAATATCCTAGATGACAAAGAAAGAGTACTCGAATATGCTAGAGTTCAAGGTGTTTTAACAAGAAACGATGTGATGGCATTGCTTAAAGTAAGTGCATCTACTGCAACAAGGATCCTTCAAAGATTAGTGAAAGAAAACCTTTTAAAACAAAATGGGAAAGCGAGAAACACTCACTACTCTATAATAAAGAAATAAAAACTATATTAAACACATCCAGCATTCTAAAAGAAACTAAACTATACAGAGAATATTTCTAAGTAAAAAGGATCCTGTAATACAGAATCCAGCTTTCATCCTCTTGGGTGGTTTTTTTCTGGTGTCCGTTTTACAGGGTCCATTTTAACGTTTAGGTGGTTCTTTTATTTAAAGGCATGACAAAACTTGTAGTGTTGCCACTACATTTTTAAAAATATATAATATAAGCGTTAGTCATATCGATAGTTGAACGATACTGGTGATTTGGGTTTCACTTTCCGCTGATTCTGGCGATTACGGCGGATGGGCAGGATCTCTTTGGCTATCATTGACTCAATATGGAGCGGGATCTTCCTGCTCTTTTCTTTTAAAAAATACCGAATGATGTGGTAGGCTCTTACGAAATTCAACTGATATTCGTATTTCCGCTTCTTTTCCTTGATTTCTACCTCTCGGGTAATCCGCCTGCAGAAGTTGTATAAGAGCAGTTTCGCATAGATCTCCTGTTGTATGAGATTCCTTTTCTTGGAATGCAGTGTATTCAGATCCAGATCGTACTTTATTTCCCGGTAAGCCGTCTCGATACCCCAGCGCATACGATACAGCTCTTTGATCTCTTCTAATGAGAATTCATCTTCATCCAGATTGGTCACGATACTTTCATAGGTGTCATCACTGATCTTGAATCGAACGACCCTGCACTCAAATTCAAAGTAAGGACCATCACCAAAATATTCGAATCTTTGATTTCTGGGTACGAATTTATAGATCTCAGGATGCTCCTTGATCTCCTTGGTTTGTTTATAGGTCAGTATTCTTTTTACACGGACATCGAACTCTTTATCTTCGAACGGACCCAGGCTGCGTAAAACACTGGTTTTTGAATGGATATCCTTTACACGTATCAAGAATTTGTTCTTCGATTTTTCCACCTTCACAAAAGAATTGAAGGACTCATAGTTTCTATCCCCGATAAATATGGCTTTCGGTCCATGGTATCCGTCCACCATATGGTTGAAGGCCCCATTCTCGTTCATTTGTGCCTACCCCTGGATCAGGACATCATCATAAGTGTGTTCTAGAAGATCATAGCTTGTATTGATATGGTAAGCAGAAAAAGGGACATCGGTATGATTTTGTTTCAGGACGGTCGTTTCTTTGTCCTGCATGGCATTACTGACAGGCAACACAGAGCCATCGATTGCCAGTAATCGAAAACCCTTATGTAAGACCGGTGTATGAGTTTTTTCGTTGAATCTTTTGAACAATGTGCAAAAGGCATCCGGACGAATCTTATCCCGGGCCTGAACAGAGGAAGAGACGGATGGGACATCCAATGTATATCCGAACAGGCCGAAGAGCTCGTCCTTCAAGGAACCGGCCTCGAGCAGCAGGACATTCATCATCGTGTTTCCGAAAAGATGTTTTCTTCTTCTGGTAAAATCTCTTTCAGGATTGACAACAAACAGAGAGGAAGAAGCTTCCATGGATTGAATGCAGAATTTTAATTGTTTTTTGATCGATTTGAATTTGTTCATAAGTACCTCCAAGACGTATACCTATAAACAAAGGGCCTATTATTCATATTGGAATGAATAATAGGCCTCACGGTTTTAACTTTTTGTCAACAACTTTTGCAGAATTTTTATTGAAATTCTGAAGAATAAAAAAAGAGGGCACATCTTCATGCACCCCTTATATCCGTCATTAATCTTAACTTAATGACATTGGCAATGTCGCCCTCCTTTTACAGTTGAATTCTTAATTTAGGGGAGCAGGAAATTTTTGATCATTGGTTAATCCTCTAAATTCTCCCCTAGATTTCTGGCCGAGTCCCCTAAATTATTTGGTTACCCAAACAACTCCGCTTATAATGAATGGCTAAAATCATTTTCGTTACAACTCTTTTTTCAAATAGTAGAATATGAGATCACATCAATTCAAATCCACTAATCTTTAATCTAGCATTGATAAATCAAAAATATGGGCTATTTGAATCCATGCTTCAATTAGATCATTCACGATACAATCAGCTTTGGATTGATCTACCGAAAATCTATTTTCTTTAAGAGCAATCACATACAGTCTAGCATTGATCGCAGCTTGGATACCGACTAAAGAATCTTCAATTACAATACAATCATTAGAAGGAAGTTCTAAACGCTTTAACGTTTCAAAATAAATATCCGGTGATGGCTTTTTTGCTTGAACATCATTTCCACTAACAATCACATCAAAATAAGAATCTATATCATTTATGGATAGCATTTTGTAAATAATGTTATAAGGAGAGGATGACGCTATTGCAATCTTAATATTATTCTTTTTTAAATGTGATAGGATAAACCGAACATGTGGAACTAACATGTCTTGAAAAGAATCAGAGGGATATTTACATCCTTCTTTTATTTCTTCAATCGATGGTAGCGGAGATACCGGTTTCCATATCTCTTGCAAATGTCCAATAAATGTTTTTGCATCTAATCCAACAAACTCACTTAATTCATCGTTTGTTAAATTTTGGTTGTGTTTTTGAAGAAAAACTCGAAAATCATATAAATGTAATGCTTCTGAATCGATTAGAACTCCGTCCATATCAAATATTACTGCTTTCATAATTTTAATTCCTTGATCTGTTCCCATGGAAACCGAGGATCCCCAAAGTGTCCATAACAACTTGTTTTTAGATAGATTGGTCTTCTAAGATCCAATTCTTTTAAGATGTTATCAACATTGAAATCAAAGTTATTCTCAATGATCTCAAGGATCTTCTCATCTTCATATTTCCCTGTTCCAAAAGTATCCACACATAATGAGATCGGCTCTTTCTTTCCAATCGCATACGATACCTGTATCTCTGCTCGTCTTGCAAGCTTATTAGCTACGATGCTCTTTGCGACATATCGGCAATAATATGCTGCACTTCTATCAACCTTGGTTGGATCCTTGCTGGAGAAACATCCTCCTCCGATCCTTCCTCGTCCTCCATATGTATCACATACGATCTTTCTTCCAGTCGTTCCAGAATCCCCAAATGATCCTCCTATCACGAAACTTCCGCTTGGATTGATGAAATATTTAGTATTCTCATCCAATAGTTTTTCATTGATACATGGTTTGATAACCTCATTCATGACGATCTCTTTGATTTCTTCTTGCGATACATCGGCTGCATGTTGAGTAGATACAACGATCGTATCGATCCTTTTGATCTCATCATTTTCATATTCTACCGACACTTGGGTCTTTCCATCTGGTTTCAACTTTGGATTTTTCTTTCTCACTTTTGCCAGCTGCATCGCCAGTTTATGTGCATAGTAGATTGGCAATGGCATATATTCTCTACTTTCATCACATGCATAGCCAAACATGATTCCTTGATCCCCAGCACATACATCATCACGATTGACCGCATTATGGATCTCTGGACTTTGCTGGTTCACCACTACATGAACATGATATTCCTCTTCATAGCCAATCTTTTTGATCATTGCCAAGGCTATCGCCGCATAGTCGATATTGGCCTTGGTATTGGCTTCTCCATAGATCAATACAAAATCATCTTTAATCGTACATTCTACGGTCATATTAGAATATGGGTCTTGTTCAAGAGCTGCATCTAAGATCGCGTCCGCAATTTGATCACATACTTTATCCGGATGTCCTTCGGTAACGCTCTCACTTGTAAAAATATAGTTTTTCATACAACTCAAACTCCTTAATCTTTGTTTTGATCATCCTCCTGCTTGAGTATGGATACCTTTAGAATTTCCGTAGTCCACTAGATCTTTTAAATCTTCTTTCGATAACATCTTAGATCCTTTAAGATCATATTCTTTACCAAGTTGATCATATTTAGATACACCTAAAGTATGATAAGGTAACAGATGGATTTGACTTACTTTTAACTCTGCTCCAATGTCTATAATTTTGCGAATGGTTCTTTCATCATAATTATAGTTTGGTATTACTGGTACTCGTAGAGTGATTTTTTCTGGAGCTTTTGAAGCAAGCTTCTTTAGATTCTCTAAAATTCTTTCTCCATTTCCTTTCGTCACTAAACTGATTCTATTGGCAGTTGGAAATTTAAGATCAAATAGAAAATAATCAATATACGGAATCAGGTCTTCAATATTTTTCCAGTGTGTATCCCCTGTCGTCTCAACTGCTACAGAAATATCTTCTTCAAAAAACTTATTCAACAATGCTTTTAAAGCATTATATTGTACAAAAGGTTCTCCTCCTGAAATCGTAACGCCCCCATTAGATTCTTCATAAAATGGTTTATCTTTTAATACTTCTGTAACTATGTCATCGATACTTACTGCATCCCCTATAAAATTAATTGCACCTGCAGGACAATTATTTTCACAAGTTTTACAATGAATGCAAGCGTCACGATCAAATACTAATTTGAAGTTTTCTATTTTTATAGCATGTTGAGGACAGTTCCTTACACATGTACCACACCGTACACACTTTTCTTCGTTATACATCAACTGAGGTTTGATTTCTTGTGATTCCGGATTTGCACACCATGGGCATCTAAGTGGGCATCCTTGTAAGAAAACAACGCTTCGAATACCGGGCCCATCATGGATTGCAAATCTTTCGATTTCCATAATATTAGCTTTCATCAATTAAAACCTCGCATTTAAAGTTCGACTTACAAGTTCTTTTTGAACTTCTTTATCCAAATTTACAAATACGGCACTAAATCCACTGACTCTTACAATCAAATCTGGATACTTTTCAGGATGCACCATTGCATCTTCCAATGCGCCGGCATCAACAACCGTAACCATCAATTGACATCCACCTAGTCGATCAAAATATGTTTTAAATAATAACTTGATCTTATCCATATTATTTCTAAAGAAATCTGTCTGGAATTTAATATTTTGAACCGATCCTAAATGGAAACGAGAGTCAATTTTAGATATTGATTTTAGAACAGCCGTAGGGCCTTTTTTATCTGCTCCACCTTGTGGATTATTGCTTGGATTCAAGAATACCTTATTCTTTCTACCATCGGCAGAAGCACTTGTGCGCAATCCCCATTCTGTATTTGTTTGATTGTTGATAATAACGATACCATAATGATGCAATCCGTTGTTGATTCCAGCCATACGTGTATATTTTGAAATATGATTATATAAATCTAAATATACAGAATCGGCATAATCATCATCATTTCCATATTTTGGACAATCTAACATGTCTTTACGCATTTTTTCATAGCCTTCAAAATCAGCCAATAATGCATCATTGATTTCAGTTAATGAATATCGTTTTTCTTCAAATACCAGTTTTTTTATTGCGACCAATGCATCCGCTGCATTTGTATTTCCGAAGGTTTCACAACATCCGCCTAAATATTTAACACCGCCGTCTAATAAAGGTTTTCCTTTAGCCAAACAATCATCCATTAGAATGCTATTAAACACAAAATCCACATCTTCATTCATAACTTCATACGATTTAGCCTGGCTATACGCTAAGATATCTAAATAATGATCAACTAACAAAAGATAATAATGATAGAATTCATCATATGATTTGATGTCTTTCATCTTTTTTAATGCTACGCCATCTCCTTTGTAGACATTATCATATGGATCCACACCATCATTCATGAAAATATTCAGTGTCTTTAAAAGATTGATCGTTGCATTTGGGGTACCGACTGTCTTTCCGACAATATTCATTTCACCACATCCAAACATTGCATATTGCTCAGCTTCTTTTTCACTGATCTTCATGCAATGAGCTAAACCTGGAACATGTACCTTATCATTATATAAAGTAGGATATGTTGCTCCATCTGCTAAACATTCCATCGCTTTATCAAAAATATCATCTGGTGTATCTTCATATAATCGAAGTGTAAACTGTGGTTCTACATATCGGCATTCATGACATACATCTAAAGCTATTCTAGTAAAAATATCGGCCGCTTCAGGATCTTTTCTTCCTCTACCTCCAACGATAACTCGACCATTAACAGTAGTACGTTTATTTTCAATTAATGTCCATAAACATTTTACATATGCTTTAGCTTTGCTATATGTAATCAGACCGCTATCTAAATCATGTTTCAAGAAAGTTCCTACAACATCATCCAATCTTCCGTAATTGATGATTCCAGCTAAAGCTGTATATAACCAGATCATCTGAAGTGCCTGATGGAAAGTTTCTGGTGGATCATTACGAATTACCTGTAGAGATTGAATGATTGTTTTTAGATCTTCTTGAGCCTCTGGATCTTTTTCGTTTTCTAATTCTTTTTCTGTTTTTTCAATATAGAAATCACAACATTCAGTAAACAGATCCAAAGCATCCAATACAGCTAAATAGAATTCATTATCCGGATCATCGCACATCCTTGATAAAGTTTCCTGTCTTAATCCGGCGATTCCTTTCTCAACAAGTTTATTGTAATCCAACATCATACCGCTCAATCGCGCAGAACTTTCACAAGGAGCCGTCAAGGCTGTATTTGAGAATACTTTATTGATAACTTTGTCATTATATTTGCTAGCAAATTTACCTTTTACATCATGATCTACCCAATAATCAATCAACTTATTAATTCGTTCTTTATCTTTAGGATCTTTCAATTTCTCCTGAAAAGTATTTAATTTTCCAAAAACACAATAATGTCCTACTCCACCTAAAGAAGTAACAGCACCAAACCCAATTGGAAGAGCATCATATCTACCAACAAAAAAATCCTCTTTTTTCCTTGTCCTAAACATTCTAGGATACAAAACTTTCATACATTGAATTTCTCGGATTCCTTTAGGCATACCATGGGTAGCTTTATGAACTCTTGTATATTCTTCCATTACTTCCAATTGTTCTTCAACACTTTTTTCACATGGTAATTTCGACTCAATTTCAACATTATTTCTTCCAGATAAACCTTCATCAACTTGTTTTGTCATATATTGCTCCTTTCTAATTTCCTTCAATTGACTTTACAGAAGGTTTCCTCTACATAAAGACACATATCTATGTAGAGGAAACAATTTATAGATTATTTTTCTAATTTAGTAATTGGTCCTTGCCAAGCTCGTTCATCATCTCTCCAATTTGAATCTTTAGGGAATTTGTTTAGTAGATCCGTAAATCTTTTTACAATAAAATGTGGGCGGGTAATAGCACTACCAACTACTACAGCATAACATCCAAGATATAAACTCTTCATAGCAGACTCTGGATCATATACATGTCCTTCCATAATAACAGGAACATCTACAGCTCTACACATTTCTGCAACTTCTCTATATGCTGGCGGTTCTGTAATATATGCAGTAGCCTTTGTATATCCAGCAAGTGTTGGAGCAACAAAATCCGCTCCTAATTTGGCAGCTTCAATAGCGTTTTCAACAGTATCAACATCTGCAAAAATAATAGCTTCAGGTAATTCTTTTTTGATTTCTGGAATCAAATTTCTTGTTGGAACACCCAAATGATTAAGCTGATCTGTTGCCTCTAATGCAATGATTCTTGCCCCAGCTTCCCACAAAGCCTTGGCATGTTCAATAGTTGGCGTCATAATAACTCTATCCATCGTATCATAATAAATCTTATCGAGCCCAATAATAGGTAGATCAACAGCTTCATGAATAGCTTTTACTTGTTCAGGGCTATTGGAGCGAATAGCGACAGCTCCACCCCATTTAGCTGCCTTTGCCATTGTTACCACTGTTCTGCCATCCTCATGGATACAATCTTTTGGCTCTGTCTGGCAAGATACAATTAATCCTCCTTTTAAACTTTCAATAATTTCCTGTTTTGTCATAATTTCCTCCTTTATTTTTTATAATTATTCAATATGACTAAAGAATTCCTACTGCATGCAATGCGATTGCAAGAATAACCAATAAAATAATAAGAATGGTTGGAGATACATTTTTCTTTTTTAATAACCAGAAGCACAACAATGTCAACCCTAGTGGTAAAGCATTTGGCAAGATTGAATCTAAGATTTCTTGTACATTGATCGTTGCACCCTCTGCCTCATATACAAATGGAATTTTTAAAGTAACCATTGTACAAGCCATAGATCCCACCATGATAAGTCCGACAATGTTACAACACTCTGTTAAAAATGGCATGATTCCATTTTTATTCATTTTGTCAAAGAAACTAGTACCTAAATTAAATCCTATGACAGGTAACAAATGTCTAGCTAAAGAAGAAGGAATATTATAAACAAGGAAATATAAAATAGGTCCTAAGATATTCCCTTGAAGTGCAAAAGATACACCAATACCAGTTGCGATTACCTTTAAAGATCCCCAGAAAATCGAATCACCAATTCCTGCTAAAGGTCCCATCAATGAAACTTTTGTTGCATTGATACTGCTAACATCATAATCCGGATTCATAGAAGCTTCTCTCTCCATTGCAGCAGCTAATCCGGCTGCCAATCCAGCTACCTGTGGTGTTGTATTCCATAATTCCCAATGTCTTTTATAAGCTTCGATTCTTTTTTCTTTATCATCCTTATAATATCTTTTAACTACAGGTACCATTGCGTATAAAAAAGACAATGCCTGCATCTTTTCATATTGATAAGGTGCACTTCCTACCATCATTCTCCATGCAACAGAATTGATCATCTTTTTATCTTCAGGATTCAAATATAAAATCGAATTTTTCTTAGTCATTGAACAAGTCATCTCCTTCCATTGCCATATTTTCATTTTGATTCATCAAATTTTTTGGAGAATCAATCAATGTATAATAACGGATGATACAATACAATACACCGGCAATAGCGATACCTAATGTTGGTACACCTAAATAAGTTGTTAAGAAGAATCCAACAAAGAAATATACAGCTAATTTTTTTGTCCAGATCATTCTTAATAACATAGCAAATCCGACAGCTGCTAACATACCACCTGCTACTGTTAAACCTCCAGTAACAGCTTCTGGAAGTGCGTTCATTATAGAAGTAATGATATCGGTTCCTAAATAAATAGCCAAAAAAGTCAAGAATGATTCAAAGAAACATCTCATCAATAATGTTAAAGCTACCATCCAGCCAAACATTTTATCGTTTTCATCTTCAATCAATTTATCTATATAACTATTGAAGAAACTTGGAATGATGAATGTCATCATTTGTATCTGACCCATTAAAAGCCCTACTGGGATAGCTAAAGCCATCGCTTCTTCAATATCCATATCTGTTAAAATGATAAAAGTTGTGGCAATAGCGGTTCCTGTTAAAGCATCGCTTGGTACAGTTCCACCAATATTTACAGCTCCCAAAAAAATCAATTCATATGTACCACCACAGATAATTCCTGTAACTGGATCTCCTAGCAAAAAACCAACAATAGTACCAATAATAATTGGTTTATCATTGAACAAACGGCAGAACCATTCGTTTGTAAAGTAACAAACACCTACTGCCAATGACACAAGTAAAGCATTTAAAAACATAAACTCTCCTTTCTCAAATTAAAGTAGCAATATTCTTGTTAGGATCGGTTGGCACAATTCTTACATCAACCTTATCTACTTTTTTCATAATTTCTTTTACATTAATTATGTCTTGATCAGACAAATATACGCCTTTTACAATTTTGTTATTTCCCTTAGTTCGATTAGACAAGCCTCCAATATTCACTAAAGAAATATGTTCATGAATACTATTGATCAATGCCAATGCATCTTCTGTCGTTTTTACAACAACAAACAACTTAAGATTTCGGACTCTTTCATCATTTATTAGATCTATGCCTCCCTTAAGCGAACGTATTGACATTTTCACACCCGTTGGTTTAGCCATCTTAATTGCAGTTTTTTGAATCTCGTTAGTCATAACTTCATCATTGGCTATAACTATAGCGTCCGGCCCAAGAAGGTTTAACCAGGAAAAGGCTACTTGACCATGTAATAATCGATCATCAACTCTTAGGATCACTACCATAAATTCACCTCCATTAATTCCTTATGATCGACATAGTCGTTGATAGGATATCCAAAAAATCGTATATTTTGCTTTGATGCTTCTACCGAATCTTTAATAATGGTCCTAATTTCTTTATTATCATCAGCTAAATACAATTCTAATAGCATCCCTAAATTTGCTCCTGCTATTACATACACATTTTTATTTGTGCATAATTCCAGTAACTGATTATTTACGCTACCACCAAGTAAATCTGTTAGAATCAAAAAAACTGTATCTTTTTCTTGTTTCATAGCATGTTCTATATTTTTATAAATTTCATATGGTGATTCGTAATCTTCTAAATCAAAGCTATCAACTCCTTTCAACTCTCCAATAATCATTTTTGCTGCACTTAGCATTCCTGAAGCAAATCGACCATGTGATGCAAGTATGATTTTCTTTGTCATAATTCACCTCCTTCTCTTTTTTATTCACCCTATTATTAGCAACAATTTGTGCCAACTTGGTCCTATGTCAAGAAAATGGACAAGTTAAATAGAGAATATTATCAATGCTTATCGCTTTCCCAATTTTTTTCATATTCGTTTGGGGATTCATAGCCACAATGGCTATGGATTCGCACCGTGTTATAAAATGTTTCGATATATTCAAAACATAGTTCGTAGGCATGATCATAATCAAATATCACTTTTCGATCCAGCCATTCCCGTTTGATGATCGAATGAAATGATTCGATACATGCATTATCCCAGGGCGTCCCTTTCACTGAATAGCTGCATCTCATGTTTTTCATCAAGATTCGGTATAGCCTGGATACATACTGGCTTCCCCGATCGCTGTGTACCACAACTGGTTTGTCGGTTTTTCTCCTTTGTATCGCGATACGTATACAGCGCAGCACTTCCTCGGCCTCCATCGTTTTTGTCAGCACCCATGCGATGATCTTTCTGGAATACAGATCCATAACGCTTGTCAAATAGACAAAGCCATCTGAAAGCGTCCATATGTATGTGATATCTGTACACCATACGGCATTCGGCTCAGTTGGATTGAACTCACGCTTTAAAATATTTTCTAATTTCGTGCTGAAATCACTGTTCAGCGTGGTTCGTGTCCATGGTTTGATCCAGATGGCCTTGATACCGATCTCTTTCATATAGACGCTGACGGTCCGCTGTGAAATCTGGCAGCCCTCGCGATTTAAGAGCACAGTGATCTTAGGAGCCCCATAAATTTTATGATTTTCATTATAGATTTCTACAATCCTCTGTTGGACTTCTTCCTTACGAATCTGCTGCCTGCTTTTGATGCGATGCAGCCAGGCATAATAGCCGGAACGGGATACCTGAAGTTTTGCCAGCACTCCGGAAACATCGAAATTTGGATCCTTTTCCTTTTCCTCATGGACCAAACGGTATCGTATCTCAGTCAGTCGCCCAGAATGCTGATGGCTTTTTTTAAGATATCAAGAGCATCCTGTGTATTCTTCAATTCCCTGCGTAGTCTCGCCTTTTCTTTTTCCAGTTCATTACCGTAGTTTCCAGAACTGGTAAAGGTTGCCTCGCCTCCATTTTCACTTGCTTCCTTCAACCAGCGTGACAAGGTGCTTCGACCAATGTTTAAATTCATTGCGCATTGTTCATGGCTGATATCTGGATGCAGCTCCACATACCGAACAGCATCTTTCTTAAACTGCAGATCAAACTGTCTTCTTTTGTTTGCCATAGACTTTCTCCTTATTTTTTATGCTTTCTTCTATGACATTGTACCACGATGATTTTGGACTTCTCTATTTTTCTTGTCCTATTTTTATGCTATCACCAGATTATAAGAGAAACGCACGAGGCTTCTCTGATTTTGATTATACACGAAACCGCATCCTCTTAAGCATGCGAAGGAATCCAGTTATCAAGGGAGTCCCAAGAGCCAGGTCTGAGTTCAAGAAAAACGGGACCAAACGCGGCTGTTACAATAAGACCAAATTAAGATAATATCAACAGAATCAATACTAGACTGGGAGATATGAAAAGGAGGGCAATTTCACCCTCCTTTTACAGCTGAATTTTTAATTTAGGGGAGTAGAAAATTTTTGATCATTGGTTAGTCCCCTAAATTCTCCCCTAGATTTCTGGCCGAGTCCCCTAAATTATTTGGTTACCCGAATTTCGTCCTTATCAAATCTATTTATTGAAAAGATCCGAAAGAATTTCATCAGTGATTTCTTTTGATCCTTCATATCTTGAATAAATATATTCATGTAAATAAGCTATTTCCTGATCTGGTATTTGTATATTGTATGTCTTCTCTATTCTCTTAAAAGATTTTTTTATCTTTTTAAAGAAGTCTTGATTATGATTGATAATTGTATCCAGTGCTTCAAATCGGTTGATTTCTTCATGAAGCAAGATTCGTTCTACCATGCAAGCCAGATGAATATACAAACAACAAGTCAAGTTCGAATTTAATTGAATATCCAATTCTTTTTGCACATCATTTACAAATGCTTGTATATCATCAATTATTTTTTGCGGTGAAATCACATTTAAATAATTTTTTAAATTTTCAATAGTAAAGTTCTTCAATAGCTCATTGCAAAACTGAGAAACTTCAGAATCACTAAAATAGTTTTTCATCAATCCCTGAATATAATTTGCATTTCTTTGATCCATGATCTCAAATATGGATAAAAATGGAATTCCTTCTAAATTAGGATCTGTTGTTCCTAAAATAAAACAAACATGATAAGTGTGAAATAAAGGTAACTTTTTCCCTTCGGCAACCAAGCTTTGATAATCATATGGAATAATTAAAATATCAATCTTTTTTGGCAAACTTTGTTTTACCAAATCCGCAATAGCATTAGCCATGCCCAATCCAGTTTCGCAAATTGTCAAAATGATCTCTTGTTTTTTCTCTTTCTCTATCAATGTATAATGACTAACATTTTGTGAGCTTGCTTGCTCCAGAACATTTATAATGGATTCATTTTGAATTAATTTTGTTCCTACTTCCAAACATAGTTTTGTCGTTACATTATCAATGATCCCTATATTAAATGGATATGATGATAAATATCTGTATATATTTTCTAATGATCCCATATCAACTAACACTATGACATCGTTTCTTTTTTTAGACAAGCCATCTAAATATATGATCAATTTATCCACTACATCTTTAAAATCACAATCTAATGGCATGTCAATAGAATCAAAAACATGTCTTTCCAACAGATGATTTACATTATTGGCCATTTCACTGGCAATGGAATATCCATGGGCTATGATCACACTCGCAGTTGTCAGATCATTAAAATCTTTCAAAAAATACACAAATAACAATAATAGGTCCAATTTAAAAATATCAACATTTTCTATCAAAACCGTATCTTTGATCAATTCATAAAAATCCTCAATAATTTTCTCGTCAACAAGAAAATAATCCAATACTTTTTTATAGCATGTTCTAACTGATTCATCGTCTAATGCTTTTTTATTCAATGTTAGGATGTCTGCTGAAAATGCAACCAATTTATAGATAATTTCAATTTCACTATTCGTAAAATGTTTTGAATGATATTTGTTTTCTATTATTTTTAACACTTGTGTAATGAAATCTAAGTTAATGTTGTTTTGATATATTTCATCTTGTTTAAGATCATAAAACAGCAAATCAATATAGATCTTAGTTTTTCCATAAATATATTGTTTTTCTGTTTCATTTAAAAAACTATGTTTATTATTTTTCAAATGATTGATTATATCATAATGAAACTGATAAAAATTATGATTTTCTTCTCTTTTATTAAGAAGCTGTTTCACGCTTAACATAACTTTATCATCTAATATATTGGCTCCCTTTTTATAAAATTTTGGTGGAAGATCATTAATATGTATATGAATAATTTCATCCTTTTGGGATTTTAAAAGACCGTTGGCAACAGCGGTTTTTATGATGTTTTTTACCTCACCAATATTCCCTGTAAAAGAAGTAGCTTGTAAAACATGATAAACCATTCTAGATAATTGAATTTCTTTACCGACATGTTTTTCTTCTTTTGTGAATAAATAGTGAATCAATTCTCTTCTTTCTTGAAGTGGTCGATCATTTAGATCTGGAATCTGAACAATTAAGGGAATTCTTCTTAATAATGTCTTTAATAACACTTGATTCGGATTTTCTGTCGTAGCCATAATTATTTGAACATTTGATTTGTACCATTGCACATTATCCCCAACCATGTGATATGAACCACTATCCATAAATTGAAATATTTTTTCTTGGCACTCTGGAGGCAATCCATGTACTTCATCTAGAAAAAGTATTCCGTTATTGGCATAATGTAAAATTCCTTGATTATCTTTCTCTGCTCCTGTATACGAGCCTTTTTTATATCCAAATACATTTGTTAAAAATAATTCTGGATTGTTGCTGTATTCAGAACAATTGACTGGTATAAAATCTCCTTTTATTCGTCCTATGGAATGCCCATGTTCATAAATCAGTCTTGCGATATAGCTTTTACCAGTACCTGAAGATCCCATTAGTAATATGGGTAGCCCATTTCCTGGATATTGAATTGCCGCAACACATTGATTTATGCAAGATTTCAAGGATCCATTATACCCTATCAATTCATGAAATGAAGAATCGATCTTGCTGAACCTTATATCTTTAAGCAATTCATCTAAGGTTTCATACACATTTTCAGAAATACTAGTATTATACTTTTTTTCCAACATTAAACGACTAACATAAATAATTGGATGGGTATTTATCTTTATAATTTTTCCATTTTTATTCAATTCAAATAAGGTCTTTTGAACTTCTTTTTTATTTCTATTTACTTCCAAAGATATTGCATTTAACGTTAAGAAATCGAGATCGTTCCAGTCAATATTCTCGGTCTGTTGATTTATGTAATTTAATATAGCCTGTTCCATCTTTACCCTCCTTATATTGAGTTTATGAAAAATTTTATATCTAATTTTCAATTATCCGCATAAACACTATACATTCAAGCATTTTGAAGTATAGAAAAACACTCATCTTACCACGAATTTACCACGATTGAATGAGCCTTGATATGACCGTAAAACTACTAAGGGAGATAGCACGAAACTGTGTATCTCCCGATTTTTTTATACAGTTGATTACTTCACTCCGATTTCAAATTTCAATATTGCTTTCATCATGTCTGTATGAATTTCTCCTTTTAGTTCTTCATCAACCTGCATAATGATTTTACCACTTTCAGAGTGGTAAAAAGGACGCAAGCATAATTTAGAAATATAACCGTCATAAAACTTCAAAATCTCTTTAACTGCCATTTCATCTCCGCTTGACGCTTTGCAAATCAATTCAAAAGAGGGATAGCCATAATCTTTACTCATTTCTTTACTTCCCTTCGCTCAAAAGCATTTTTAACTTCCTTAGTCCTCTAGTTCTTCTACTGCAAATAGCAGAACGTGATACATGGTACAGTTCTGAAATTTTTCTGTCGTTCATTCCTTGAAAATAACGTAATAAAATCGCACTACGCTGTTTTTCTGACAGTCTATGTAAAACTGTACCAAGTGTTTCATCAGATACATAAATTGTAAAGTGCAAGACTTTAAATGATACACAATCATAAAAACAGGTATCAATCGTTCCACGTTCAACTTGTTTCGTTTCGGCTATTTCACAAAACAATACTTCACGTTTAGAATGTCTTGCAAGCTGTCTGTTTCGACTTTTCACTTTGTTCTTAATGACAATCAGCATTAAAGAATTGAACTGTAATCTGACGATATGCTCGAAAGAAGATGTCCTCATAATCTCACCCCCTTTCTGCTAATGCTGAAATATATAAACGGAATACCGTTTATACCCTTTAGAAATACAGAAAAATGGTAAGAAAAAAGCCCACACAAAACATATATTTGTGCGAGCCTTAAATACTGCAATATTACTCTTTCTTTTATAACACTATCCTTTTAGCAGATTTCAAATTTTCTTTTATATATTGTTTTTAGCCTAACATACTATTTAACCCCTTGTATTATATCTCTAACTTTTGAAAAATTCTTTTTGAATATATTGAAATCATGATTGAAGCAATAGAAGCTACAAACATAACAACCCATGTTTCTTGTATAAATACATCGAATAAAATACCGTAAACCATTTGTCCAATAGGTTGACCGCACATAGCAACTGCTACCAGCGTAGCCATTATCTTTCCTACTAATTGCGGTGGTGTTTGTGTCTGAACAAGAGTGTAAATTTGAACAACAAACATAGTAGATACACCCATAGCCACAAAGCACATCACTGTAACTACCCAGTAGGAAACTATTGCAGGCAATTCTAAAAATAGCGAAATTCCCATAAGTAAAACAGCAGTAGAATTTCACGTTTCTTGTCTGGCAACTCACGTAATGCTTCACTCAACAAATCATTTTCAACGCCTACTGATAACCCATTGAGTGTAAAAATCTGAAAGTCAGTTGAATAGTTATCTGTTGTCGCAAACTGGCTAACAAGATAATCGCCAACATCCGAAAAGGACACCTCACGCTTTGCAATCCTTGAAAGATAAAGCATATAATTCTTTCGCTCGTCTTCCATAGCACGTTTACAGATATAGTCAAACTGATTTTCTATTGTGGTCTGAAAAGAAGATGGTTTCATGTTTCTCACCCCCTTTCTGTCTAGGAAAGGAAGTGAGCCTTGCTCGTTTATCTCCTTTCACTCTTAGTCCCAATGTGAAAGGGGGATTTGTTGCATTACTGATAAATAAACTTTGTAAAAAAGTTCTGAATAGCCAAAAAAGCATATAAACAGATTTATTTCTCTGTTTACATGCTTCTGTTATTCTATCTATATGATTTATAAAACCACATTGGTGGACGTACTTATCTATTGCAGATAGACGACTTTTTTTGACAAGAACCCAATGTAAGGAAATTTATTGTATATGATGTACTTCATGGCGACGTTGACCTCCAACAAACCGCCATTTGGAAGTAATATACAATATTTTAACAGCGTAAATAGCACTACCATATAACGGTTTTTTTTATTGGCGTTTAGTAGTGCTTTTTATTAAATATAAACCTATAAACCATATAACACGTTTTTCTATACCTGTTTTTAATTCAGTAGGAACAATAAAATGTATAGAGGTGGTCTACTATGCGTAAAAAAGAAGATAAATATGATTTTAGAGCCTTTGGTTTAGCCATTAAAGAAGCTCGATTGAAACGAGGTTTAACTCGTGAACAAGTGGGAGCATTGATTGAAATTGACCCACGGTACTTAACTAATATTGAAAATAAAGGGCAACACCCCAGCATACAAGTTCTTTATGACCTTGTATCGTTACTTCATGTTTCCGTTGATGAATTTTTCTTACCTGCTAATAACTTGGTAAAAAGCACCCGACGATTACAGATAGAGAAATACATGGATAGCTTTACAGACAAAGAACTATCCTTAATGGAATCTTTAGCCAGCGGTATCAACGAAGCAAGAAACATCGAAGACTAATTAAAAGAATCCATACATAACGGAAAGAGCCGATAAAATGAGATTGTATTAATCTCATTTTATCGGCTCTGCGTCTTTGCGTCTGGCTCTGTAATCACAGTTACTTTGAACTGCTTTATTTCAATTAAATTTTCTTGTCTGCATTTCGGACAATAGAGGGGGAATTTTTTTAATTCAGTATCTTCCCTTATCTTTAATCGTGTTTTATTTCCACATACAGGACACAATATCCACTTGTAGTTTATAATAACTATCTCCTCCTTTACACTTTAATTCAAATCTTTATTAAAAAATATTTCATCTTATTTAACAAGAAACCATATTTATATAACAACATAAAATACACTAAGTTATTTTATTGAACATATATCGTACTTTATCTATCCGACTATTTGGACGACGGGGCTGGCAAACAGGTTCACCGGTAGTAACATGGTACCCTTTTAACTCTGTTAAACAAACACTACGTCCATTTGTAAAGAAAGTTAAATCACTACGATATTCTTGAATACACCGAGCAGGGATTTCTCCACTAAGAATGACCTCATTATTTTTCAATTGAGTGTCTACGATGTTCGCACAATATTTAGGAGCATCGTTGTATGCTCGTGAAAGATATTCCTGTGGCGCATAAATTTTAAAACTAAGATATGGCTCTAACAATTCTGTTCCAGCTTTTTTTAAGACTTGTTCCAATACAATAGGAGCAAGCATCCGAAAATCTGCTGGGGTACTAACAGGGCTATAGTATAAGCCATACTTAAAACAGATTTTACAGTCCGTCACATTCCAACCATACAATCCTTGTTCACAGCCATAGCGTATCCCCTCCATAACTGCATTTTGAAACGATTGATTTAAGTATCCAAGAGAAACCGAGCTCTCATACTGTACTCCGCTCCCTAATGGAAGCTGTGCTACAGATAGACCAATGGAAGCCCAGAAAGGATTCGGTGGAACTTCGATGTGAATGGTATACTCTGCTTTTTTTAACGGTCTTTCCATATAAATGACTGTAGGCTCTTTTATTTCTATCTCCACATGATACTTTTCTTGCAACAGTGCACTAATCACTTCCATTTGTACTTTCCCTAAGAAAGAAAGTATAATTTCATGTGTCGTAGAATCCACGTAATATCGTAGAAGCGGATCACTATCTGAGATTTCCAAAAGGGCATCAAGCAACATTTCTCTCTGTTCAGGTTTACTCGGTTCAACAGTTGTTTGTAGTAGAGGGTGCGGATTTTCAATCTTTTTTCTCTGTGGCAATAGTTTTGTATCTCCAAGAACACTATTTAACTTCAAAAACTCATTTTGCAAAATAACAATTTCCCCGGAATAAGCCTTATCGATTTTACATAATTCACCATTTATTGAAGTATACATTTCTGTAATTTTTATTTTTTCCTTTTCCGATATTCTAACCGAATCTCGCAAATGCAGTACGCCACTATAAAGACGTATATATGCAAGACGCTGTCTTTTTTCCGAATACTCAATTTTGAAAACTTTTCCGCAAAGTTCAGACTGACCTCGATGTGTTGATGAATAAAATTTATTCGTAATCACTTCTATAAGGTTATCAATCCCTATATTGTTTTTTGCACTTCCGTGATAAACAGGGAACAGGGAACAATTATGAAATCTTATGCTTTCCTCTTGTTCGAGTTCTAATGCTTCCAATAATTTCCCAGACGTATATTTCTCTAAAAGGTCATCGTTTCCCTCTATTACCGTATCCCATTGTTCAGATTCGGTAAAGTTCGTCACACACATATTAGGATACAGTTCTACCTTCTGTTTGATTACAATTTCGGCAGAAAGTTTCTCTTTAATATCCTGATAAACCGTTGATAAATCAATTCCATTTTGGTCAATCTTATTGATAAAAAAGATTGTGGGAATCCCCATTTTCCTAAGTGCATGAAATAATATACGAGTTTGTGCTTGTACGCCATCTTTTGCAGAAATCAGTAGAATTGCCCCATCTAAAACTGATAATGAACGATATACTTCTGCTAAGAAATCCATATGTCCTGGCGTGTCTATGATGTTCACCTTCGTATTTTCCCACTGAAAAGAGGTTATTCCTGTCTGAATTGTAATTCCTCTCTGACGTTCTAAAAGCGTATTATCCGTCCTCGTTGTACCTTTGTCCACGCTTCCTAATTCTGTAATCGCTCCACTGTTATATAATAAGCTTTCTGTTAAGGTAGTTTTTCCCGCATCAACATGAGCTAAAACTCCAATATTAATAATTTTCATGTGATTTTCCTCCATTCAAAAGCCCAAAAGGGCATAAAAATCCCAGTGATAAATACTCTTATCACTGGGATTTTTATGCATAACCATAGGCATACAAAGCATACAGATATTCTCCGGATACTTTAGAATCACATGATAAAGGTATTCTTAAACTGGGTACAAAAAACTAAGCCCTCCTAAAAAAGGACATCCAATTATTTGTTCCCACTATCAAATTGACAGTTTATTTAAGAATACCTTGCCGCATATTTATTAACTCCTTTTAAATAGATACTTAAATAATAGCACGTAAGAGCATATTTGTAAAGGAATCTCCAATTTTTTATCAAAGAGAGTACGTGATTACAAAATAGCTGTAATAATGTACCAATATTTGTTATTCTATAATCTTCCAATTACTCCCGTTCTTTTCAAGTACCAAATCAAATTGAGATACCTGCGTTGCCTTTGCCTGATTTACCACAAATCAGATTTTATCCCTTTCTTCCTCTTGATTGCCCACAACAGAAAAGAAAAAGCCCTGTCAAGAGCTTTGCCACCATTGGTGGTGCTTTGCACTCTTGATCGGGCTTTTTGTTTGCTGTATCTTCTCGCAAGAGGAAAAAAGTTACTCGTCCTCATCATCAAAATTGTTATTCCTTAATACTTCTCGTAACAGTTCCATATCTTCTTTTGAGTTCGGGTTTATCATTTTCACGACTTGATAAGGTGTCTTATACTTATGTCCCTCTATGCTTTCCCCAAACATATCCATACTGTATAAATCATCATAGCGGTCTAATAATTTTTGAAACTTCAAATGCTGGATAAATTCTTTGATTGGGTAAAGGTCGGACGCTTCAATGCTTTTCCCGTTGATATAGTCTGTAATATATTCCCGTAACTTTTCTAACTCATATTCCAGCCATTCTTCCTCGCTGTCAAAGAAGTTATCATAGTGTCCATGTTTCAGTTCTGCATTTAGACGTTCTTCGGCTCTTAAAAACTGACAGACTTCCTTTTCAGATTGATTGACATACTTCCATTCTCCCGACAACAATTCATTGGGCGTAACGTCCAGCACTTCCATTATCTTTTCCAGCGTTTCATAGGCAGGATAGTTCAACCCTCTTTCAATCTTGGAAAGGCTCTGCATATTGATACCGATTTTGTCCGCAAGTTCCTGTTGTTTCATTCCCCTAAATTTTCTTATGGTCTGTATATTATTTCCTAAATGGCTTATTTTCATTGCATAACCCTCCATATCTCGTTATATCTTCGCTATTATAAGTCTATCATGCTTAATATGATTTGTAAAGGCAAAAAAAGATATTGACAAATAAGCATATAAGAATTACTATGTTCTTGTAATCGAATAAGCACAATAGAATGAAATATAAAAACATTCAAAAAGAAATACCTATCTGATTAAATCCGTAGATATGAATATCGGTTGAAATGGAACTTGTTAGAAAAGGCAAAACAGAACTTGCTGACAAAGTATTTCTGACACGGTGGCGGAAGCCTCTCAGGCTTACCGCCATGACACCTTGTGTCAAGGGGAAGAAATGCTTTGTCGGCTGGCGAGCCTGCGAGCCTTGTCTGTGCCCCCGTTATCTAACAGGGGGGCACTATTTCACAAAAGACAAGTCAAAAACCATACAACCCCAAAGCTGTAAGGAGTAATGAGGAGTTTTAAGAAGATAGTAATTTCACATTCTTTTGAATAGTGGTTTACAGGTATTTCAAGGCTATTGTGGGATTGGAGGAATACAATGAACAATTTAGAATTTGCACTTGAAATGAAGAATAAACGTCTTGCAAGCGGTCTTTCACAAGGAGAACTTGCAAGTCTTACCCATGTATCAAGATATAGTATCAACCGCTTTGAGAACGGAAAAGCCAACGCCAGCAAGGAAACACAAAATATTATCCTGCGTTGTCTGAATTACTATATCTGCGATAAGCCTTTTTATCTGCTCGTTGATTATCTGTCTGTCCGTTTTCCAACGACTGACGCATTGGAAATTATCCGAAAGGTGCTTGGCATGAAAGCAGATTATTTTATCCATTATGACTATGGATATTATGGCTATAAAGAGCATTACGCCTACGGAGAAATCAAGGTTATGGCTTCTGATGATGAACACATGGGCGTATTTTTGGAATTAAAAGGGGCAGGCTCACGCAATATGGAATATGTTTTACAGGCACAGAACAGGGATTGGTATTCATTCTTGAACCGCTGTCTTGACTGTGGCGGTGTTATCCGACGTTTTGACTTGGCAATCAACGATATGTGCGGTCTGCTGGATATTCCCGTTTTATCTGAAAAATACAAAAATGGCGGTGCGGATTGTCGCTGTAAAAACTATGAAAATGTGCAAGGCGGTAAACTAAGCGGAAAAAACCGCAATTTAGCAAGCACCCTTTATATCGGCTCAAAAGCAAGCACAAAATATTTCTGCCTGTATGAAAAACAAAAGGAACAGGCAACTAAAAAGAAACATACGGATATTATCAACCGTTTTGAAATTCGTCTGCGTGACAAAAAGGCAGTACAGGCAGTTGAGGAACTGTTATTGACGTATAACCCTCATGGGCTGGTGTTTTACCTTATTACTGATTTTGTGCAATTTCCCGACTATCCGCTGTGGGAGATATTCATTTCCCATGATAGTTTACCTTTTGAAATGAACCCCGTACCTGTCAATATGGAACGCACTCTGCAATGGCTGGAAAGACAGGTCATGCCGTCAATCGTGATGATAGAGGAAATCGACAGGCTGACAGGCTCAAACTACATGAAAATGATTGATGAATGTACCCACCTTTCTGAAAAACAGGAAATGCTTGTGGAACAAATGTGTACGGACATAGCAGACGTAATTGAAAGTGAGGGGGTGTTTTATGAGTAATGCACAGGATATTCCCGTATGGGAAAAATACACCCTTACCATTGAAGAAGCGTCAAAGTATTTCCGTATCGGAGAAAACAAGTTAAGACGCTTGGCAGAGGAAAACAAGGACGCTGGCTGGCTCATTATGAATGGCAACCGCATACAGATTAAACGACGACAGTTTGAACAGGTTATTGATAAATTGGACGCAATCTAATGCAAATGAGCCTTGTATGTGTTATGATGAACACAAGTCATATCAAGGCTCTTTCCAACAAGGAAAGGAGCAGACACCATGAAAGAAAAAAGACGGGATAACAAAGGACGTATCCTGCATACTGGAGAGAGCCAACGAACAGACGGAAAATACTTGTATAAATATGTAGACGCATTTGGAAATACAAAATATGTGTATGCTTGGAGATTGACACCCACAGACCCGACACCAAAGGGAAAACGGGAAAAAACCTCACTTCGTGAACTGGAACAGCAGATAAGACGGGATATTGAGGACGGTATCGACAGCACAGGCAAGAAAATGACGCTTTGCCAACTCTACGCCAAACAGAACGAACAGAGGGCAAACGTGAAGAAAAGCACAATGAAACAACGGGAACAGCTCATGCGGTTATTGAAAGAGGACAAGTTGGGTGCTAGGAGCATTGATACGATAAAACCCTCTGACGCTAAGGAATGGGCGTTACGCATGAAAGAGAAAGGCTTTTCCTACAATACTATTAACAACCATAAACGCTCGTTAAAAGCGTCATTCTATATCGCCATACAAGACGATTGTGTAAGGAAGAACCCTTTTGATTTCAAGTTAAGTGAAGTCCTAGAAAATGATACCAAAGAGAAAGTGGCATTGACAGAGGAACAAGAACAAGCCCTACTGTCATTTATTAAGACGGACAACGTGTATCATAAGTATTATGATGATGTGCTGATACTGTTAAAGACTGGACTTCGTATCTCGGAACTGTGCGGACTGACAGTAGCCGATATTGATTTCAAGAATGAAGTTGTGATTATCGACCACCAGTTATTAAAGAGCAAGGAACAGGGCTATTATATTGAAACGCCTAAAACAAAGAACGGAACAAGGCAAGTGCCATTAAGCAGAGAAACAATACAGGCATTTCAACGGGTTATGAAAAAACGCCCAAAGGCAGAACCATTTGTGATAGACGGACGGAGCAATTTTCTGTTTGTCAATCATAAAGGCAAGCCCAAAGTTGCGATTGATTACAATGCCTTATTTGTCCGTATGGTAAAGAAATACAACAAGCAACACAAGGACAATCCCTTGCCACATATCACACCGCATACGCTACGCCATACGTTCTGCACAAGGCTGGCAAGCAAGAACATGAACCCGAAAGATTTACAGTATATCATGGGACATTCAAACATCAGTATCACAATGAACTGGTATGCTCATGCGTCCATAGATACCGCAAAATCAGAGGTTCAGCGTCTAATCGCATAGAAGTATTTACCACGATTTTAACCACGTTTGATAGCGAAAATATAAAAAGATAGACCTAGATATGTGAGGTTTACCACAAAAGCAAAATGCCCGTAGAGCCGATAAAATAAGGCTTTGCGGACATTTGAGAAGATATAAAAAGATAGTCAAAAAGGCATATATAATTTTTCATAATGAATTAATGAAAGAATTACTATTTTTATTTTTATTAGCAATTATATATGCCAACTTGATCCTAGAAAACGAAAAAAGCATATCTCAAATTTTGAGGTACACTTTTATTTGTTCTTTTCTTTGCGTTTATAAGAGCTTGGAATATTCAAGATCTTCCTATATTTAGTAACAGTTCTTCTGGAAATCATATAGCCTTCTTTTTTTAATAAAAGATATAATGTGTAATCACTATAAGGAAATGCCTTTTCCTCTTGGGCAATAAAATCTTTGATTCTACTAATGATCTCATCATTTTTCTCTACCAGATCTTTTTGTTTTAGCAATGCTCTTACTGGATAAACTCTATCGTTATATAAATAATATTTATCTTTTATACAGCGACTTACTGTTGATATATTGGACCCTATATTTTGAGCGATCTCTTTCATAGTGCAAGAAGCGATTTCATCTCCATATAAAAAATGATTCTTTTGTCGTTTTATAATTTCATTCATTATTAACATTATTGTTTTGTTTCGTTTTGTAATATCTTCAATTAAAATATTTGCTTGCTGGAAATATTCTTTTAAAAGATCATCGGAATTGATTTGGCTTGTATAATCTTCAAATATATCTTTGATTGGATCAATTGCGTGTACAATAACTTTTTCATTTTCCACTTTTATTTCAACATCTGGAATGATAGCTTCTTCTAACGATGTATTGGAACCATATTGAGTAGCTGGGAAAGGTGTCTGCTCTTTTATCACATTAACAGCATCCATGATTTCATCAACAGTACATTGATAAATTGTTGCCAAAGATGAATAATCTTTTTCAATTAATTCTTTTGAATGATTTGTGAATATATCCAATGCGAAATATTGCTCATCTTGTTGTAACTGAATCTTTATGCTATCGATAGAGTTTTTCGCAAAAATTCCTATTGGCTCCATTTTTTGAAGTTCATTTAATATTCTAGTGAACTCATTTTGATCTATTTTTAAATGAGAACAATATTCTTCATCCGACATTGTTAAAAAGCCATTGTCATCTAAAGAATCTATAATAAAATAAGCATATTTATCCTCAATATTTAAAGAACTTAATCTATACTGAAAACGCAATTCACTTTGTAACGAGTTATCAATCTTATACCATTCATGTTCTTCATATTCATTCTTGATGTATGCTTTAATCCTTGCTTTTTTGCCAAACAAAACACTTCTCAAACGATATAGTAATTCTGTATTATTCATCTTTAAGATCAGCAATGAATTATCTTTCTCATAATTAAACTGAATTTTTTGTTTTATCGTTGGTATTAGATTCTGTTTTATTGATATATCACTGTTCTTTTCCATGAACTAATTATAACATTTTGACTCCATATATCATATTTAGTATTAAATTATCAAGGATATATATAATAAATATCCACCAGCCTAGCTAGTGGTTTTTCAGTTTCGGGCATAGCCCTGCTCTCAAAGCTGCACTTTACAGCGCTTATGTGGTCTGCGACGAGCATTATCTCTTATTTCCCGTAAACAGGTGCAGGACTGGAAACAAATGGGACTCGAACTCAGTCGTACCACGATGGCGAACTGGGTGATACAGGCATCACGAACATGGTTGAAGCCATTGATCGAACATATGCATGATGAGCTTTTGAAAGAACACTATATCCATGGCGACGAGACCAGAGTACAGGTACTGAAGGAACCGGAAAAGAAAGCGACACCACAGTCCTATATGTGGGTCTATTCCAATATCAGCGGATCCCCACATCCGATAACGCTCTTCGACTACCGGCCAAACAGAAGCAGTGATAATCCAAAGGAATATCTAAAAGGATTCAGCGGTTATCTGATCACCGATGCCTATGCCGGATACAATCATCTGGAAGGAGTGACCAACGTCTACTGCTGGGCCCACGCAAGAAGGAAGTTCGTAGAAGCTCTGCCAAAAGACAGAAAAGGGATCGAAGATTCCCTGAGCTGTAGAGCTATAGAAAAGATCGGAAAACTTTTCGCCATCGAGAAGAAGATCGCAGATATGGACTGTGAAGAAAAGAAACGAATACGACAGAATGAAGCCGTTCCTTTATTGAAGGATTTTTTCACATGGTGTTTTGAAAACAGAGACAAGACACTGAAGAGATCCAAGGTCAATAAAGCCTTTTCCTATGCCCTGGACCACCAGGAAGGATTGTGCCGTTATATCGAGGACGGACATCTTCCGATGATCAATTCACTGGATGAACGAGTGATACGACCATTCACGACGGGAAGAAAGAATTGGCTGTTCAGCGACAGCGTAAAGGGGGCCGAATCTAGCGGCTATGTCTACAGTATCATAGAGACGGCAAAGGCCAACCAGATAGATCCTTATAAATATCTGTGCTTCGTATTCAAGAACATGCCGGGTAGCGACTACATAAGAAACAGAGAAGTCATTGAAAACTTGATGCCATGGAGTAGACAAGCTCAGGAAATATGTAAGTAAAGAAGACCGTGATCACAGCAGCTTTTGTGCAGATCACGATCTTTTTTTATTGATTTTACAACACCCTTTTACTTAGCGCTTACGTTTAATTCTAATGAAAAGGCATTAAAAAAGAGCCTATGCATACAATACAGAAGCTTATTTTTAGTTAAATTTTTCCCTCTTATAATGATGGCACAGATGCAGTAAGCACAATGACGAGTTCAGCGATCGCAATAATGATTACAAATGCTACAAAGGCAATACCAATGACTTTAAGTACCTTCATAATGGCATTAACGACGATCTCAGTATCGCTAACTTTTTTGACGATAATATTTTGGATATCGTTGTTTAAAAGATCATCGGCACTGACATTAAAGGCTTTTGACAAGAGTTTTAATTGTTCGGGATTAGGAGCTGTTTCTTCTAGCTCCCAATTGGAGATTGTCTGTCTTGTAACGCCAATGATATCACCTAGTGCTTCTTGTGATAGATTTGCTTCCTTTCTAAGTCTTAAGATATTTTCACCTAACATAATGTTATCCTTGTCATCACTATAGCTGATCCCCTATTTTAACTTCTAGCGAAGACTTTTGGAATCGTGTCAAAGTTATTTAACATCTTTCAATATATCTTCTAATTCCGGGCTATCTTTCAAAAAAGATGCTTCTTCATCTCCTGATATAGACTTTAGAATGTTCTTTTGTAACTTTTTGCCAAAATCTTCGTCCACCTCTTTTGTTTGTATATGTTGATAAAGTAGCGATTTATTGACATCCCATTTCTTGGTCAAAGATTTGATCATAGGAACAAATGTTTTCAAAAGTTTTGTACGATCTTTAAGGGCCAAATATAACTGAAAATGTGCTAAATATCTGTTATATTCCCACAGATCGAATATTTTTGTTGCTTGTTCATCAACATTTGCGATATATCCAGCATCATCATATCGCTTATCCTTTATAGCGATATCCATTAAACTCAAAAGAGTTTCGTGAACTTCTGTATTTAGCAAGAGCAATTTTTCTTCAACTGTTTTAGCTGCTTTTGATAACTCTCCTTGTTCAATATACATTTTTGCTTGTATCTGTTTTTTATCTACTGGACTTGGATCTGAAATAATATCTAAAAGGGCTTGTGCTTCTGTGTAGTTTTTTCTTTGAATTGCATTAGAAATCAAGTGTGAAAGAGCTTGTTCTTTGATCTGGATATTATCACTTCTAGCTGCACGTTTATATAAAGACATAATCTCTGTTCGATATTCTTCTAAGCGATCGTCTTTTGATGCTTTCAGTATTAAAGCTCCATCCAAAAGCATCGCTACCCCACACACTAATTGATCACAAGTAGGATATTCTTTTAGTTTTGCTATAGCCATGTCATATCCAGCTGTAAAGCCTTCTTTATCGATAGTTTCACTGACTTGATTTAAAAATATTGCTACTTCTTTATCAGTAAGATCATCTTGAAATGATAATAAAGTATTTAGGTCTGTATCTAGTAGTCTAGCAAGCGCTGGCAATAGTGAGATATCTGGATACGAAATTCCTTTTTCCCACTTATTTACAGCTGGTGTGGTAACACCTAAATATTTGGCAACTTGCTCTTGAGTAAAATTAAGAGCAAGGCGGCGTTCTTTAATAATCTTATGCATCTTCATAATACATTTTCCTTTCGTAACGTATATTTCATCATTATTTTAACAATGAAAAAGGTCATTATCTATTGAATGGTTGTTAACTTTCAATGAAGATTATTAACTGCTGATTAATTGGCTGAATCTTATTATGAAGATTGAATACTTAAAAAGGGATATCCGAAGACATCCCTCTAAATGCAATTTTAGCATCTTTAACTTGCTAGCCAATGGGAACAATTGCAACTGTTGCAAAAGTGATTTTGAGACAAATCGTTGCAAAAATCCTCTTGGGAATAATAGTCACGTGGCTAGCACCGATAAATAAAGGCTTTTTGACGACATCCAAGCCGAATACTACTATTCGAACTCGATTTTGTATACTTTTAAATCCATACAACATATACATTATATGGTCATTTACACAATTACTTCCTGTATTATTTTATACTCCAAACCTTTTCCGTATATTTTGTACTCATTTTGGAGTCACTGTGAGTACATATTGAGTTCAAGCTATTCCTAAACACTTAAGATTTTGCTTCACTCAATCGCTAGAATTTGATTCATCAATTGTTTTATTATTTCTAAATTTGTAGAAAACTCAATATGACTTGCATATTTTTATTAAAATTCTGTTTTATCAATCAAATACAAATTTTAACCATTTTATAAACATATATTAAATAAGCAGTAAATTGAAATGCTATATTGTGATATAACATCTTATATTTACTGCTTTTGCATCATCAATTTGTAATTTTTCTTGTTTAAAGTTCTTATTTAATTACTTTTAAAGCTTTATCATGGGCTAGTAAGAATGGTCTTAAATAAGCAACTGTAGAGCACATAGGCATCACATCTTCAGATAGATTAATACCTAAAACATTAATTAAGTAATTTCTTCTTTCAATCATTCTGTTATACATATCTGGATATTCTTTTTTGATTTGATTACGTAAAGATCCATTTGCTAAAAGAATTGTACTTTCAGCAGAAGAACCTGTATAACCAGAAACAGATGGAATAATGTCGATTTGTAATAACATTCCAGATTGTAATACTTCAGTTGAGTTTTCATAAATAGGAGAAGACATCCATTCTTCTTCAGCCGTTAAATGACCTGGACATAATGACCAACCATATTTTTCTCGTGGTAATTCACTTTCAATTAAATCAAATATTTCATGACCTTGTAATCCACATTTAATGTTTTCAAGCCATGCAACATAGGCGTTGAAGTATGGAATTGCTACTCTTTCTAAATAATCTTTTTGACCTTCAGGAAGTTGTGTTTCATTTTCGACAGCAAATCCGCATCTTGAACTTAAGCCACCACGGTATCCTACCGTTAAAGAAATAGGATCACCTAATTTAACAGTATTATCACGTGGAAACATATTTGCTTTAATAAATCTAGGACCACTAGAAGCTATTGTAACAATAGAAGTATGTTGTCCATTTCTAACAAGTTTATCACCTAGTTCTAGTTCATTTATGCCAAGATTTAAATCATTCATGGCATCTAAAATACAATCACTAGCTAATGCTGCACCATATTCATAATGAGCTATTTCATTTGGATTATTTGTACATCTGACGCCATTTTCACCAATAAATATTGAACATTCATTACTTAATAAGTATTCATCGCCAATAATATCAACAATATTTTTAACAATATAATATGGAACATCATATGTGTGTTTGTTATCCTCTAAAATAGAAGTGAAATTTTTCCATCCAACTAAACCAATTCTTTGTCCTTTATCTAAGCCGGCAGAAATAAGTAAATCTTTAAATGATATATCTGTACGATTTGGCTGATTAGGAAGTGAAAATAAAGACACATGTATAGTTTTACTGATTTTTACTCTAGATTTTCCAGCTTTACCTAAATTTTCATTACCTAGAACAATATTTATTTCACCGCTTTTATCTATAATTAATAATGCTTCCTCAAAACGAGTAAAAAATCCAACTAAATATTCAAAATTAGAACCATGCTCAACATCACCATAAATAACTAATTTATCAAGATGAAGTTTACGCATTCTGGTAAGTATTTTTTGTTTTCTTTCTTCTATTGTTTCATCTGTTAAAAATACAGGACTGCCATTACAATCTTTTTTTGGTTCAGAAACTGTTGTTAAAATGATATTTCTCATTTTTCCTCCTCATAAATACACAAAATTTGATAATTTTTTTAAATTGTCAGCAATTATTGATTACAAATATAACTGACCATGCAACTTATGTTTATTTGCTAATTCATATTTGATGATCAGTTATAATTTTTTATTCGAGTATTTTTATCGCATTTTTATAATCAGAAATGATATTATCTGCTTTTTCGCAAGGTATCATTTTATTTTTATTTATTGCTACTACTTTATAAACTCCAGCATTCTTTGCTGCAATAATCCCTGATATAGAATCTTCGAATACTATACATTCATCTTTTTTTAAATTAAGATTTTGAATACATTTCTCATAAATTTCAGGTGAAGGTTTTCCTTTGAAACTATAGTCGTTATAAATAATATTATTCCAATCAAACCATTTATATAATTTTAAATTTTCATAATGAAACCTAATATTATCTAGTCCCGATGCTGTTGCAATAGCACATACATAATTTTTCATTTTTAAATCATCTAAAAATTCTGGCAGGCCGTCAACCAACTTATAATTTTCTTTGTCTGCCTTGCAAAAATCTCTGTATATTTTTTCTTTCTCTAGCTTTAATGTATTGATATTTTCTACATCATCACCTAAAAAATAATGTATACTCTCTTCTATATTTCTTCCATGAATGTAGTTGGAGAATTCTTCATCAGTTGGTTTTCTATGTATTAAATTTTTTAAAAATAATGTCCATGATTTTTCTAAAATTTCTTGATCAAAAATCATAGTACCATTAAAATCAAATATAATTGCTTTTATCATAATATCTTTTAAATTTAAATCAAGCACTCCATTATAAATTCTATCTATCAAATTTCAAATAGTATTTATAAGCTAAACGAATCACTTCTGCCTCTTTACCAAATCGAGGAATTCCGTGGCCAGCCAATGCAAGATCCGGTTCTTCTTTTAATTTATATAATTTTTCAAAGGATTCGCCTAATTTTTTAGAGTTATAAGACAAGTCTCCTTTCCATCCAGTTCTTGTTTCTTCTCCCCATTTTCCATCTGTATAAAACATATCTCCACTAAACATAACATTTTCATTATCAATTCGAACAAAATATAATAATGTTCCATCTGTATGTCCTGGCAAGCATAATATCTCAAATTCTAAGTCACCAATCTGTAATATTTCATCTTTATCAATCAAAATATCAGCTTTACAAGCTGGCATAACATGATTTGTACAAGGACTATATTCTCCTAAATGACCATCTTCTAGCATTTTAGCATCTTCTTTTCCTATTACAATTTTTGCACCACATTTCTGAAAATAATGTGCACATCCAGTATGATCGTCGTGGGCATGAGTTATTAATACATGTGTAATTTTGTTCTCATCAATATTCCAATATTTTAAATTTTTAACAATTACATCTAGTGCTTCTGGGCTTCCTGTATCAACTAACACATAACCATTTGAATGTTTAATAGCGTATGCATTACCTAAATATCCCCAAGGTCCTCCAGAAATCCAATAAATTCTATCATTAATTTTCATATAATCACCTATTTGCCTAAATCTTTCTTATCATCAAAACCAAAAAACCAAGTTAATACAAACGTTACAGTAAATACTAATACTATTCCAATTATAGCAAGCATAAAGTTGTTTCCACCTGCTGGATCCAAGAACTGAGGCAAACTTAAAAGAGAAACATTAATCATTTGGAATACTTTAACTTTAAAGATTCCAAAGAATAATCCGCCTACAGCGCATCCAATAAAAGAAGGGATAATTGGTCTTTTGTATTTTAATGTTAAACCATATGCACAAGGTTCAGAAATACCTGCGGTTGCAATAGAAAATGCAGCAGAACCAGCGATTTGTTTTAAATCTTTATCTTTTGTTTTCAACATAATTACAGTTGATACAGCTAACTGTGAAAAGTTCCATGCAGTAAATCCAAGCCATAAGAATGGATCAAATCCTAAATTTGTCATATTTGATAATGCTACTGGCATAAAAACCCAATGACTTCCTGTCCAAATAAATAATGGCATCAAGAAACAAATTGCAAATACACCCAATACTGCATATTTGTTATAAATTACTAACATTGCATTTGCAATCAATTCTCCGACAATTGAACCAAATGGACCTGTTACAACCAGTGTTAGTGGAGCCATAATTAAAAACGTTGGGAATAAAGATAGCATTCCTAATTTAGTGAAAAATGTCTTACTTACTAGTTTTTCAAGCTTTGACTGAACCCAAACAGTAAACAATACAGGCAATAATGAAGAACTATAAGAGATAGCATGAACAGGTAACCCAAACAAACTAATACTTTCTCCACTATTTACTAAATCTATGAAATTCGGATGAAGCAAAATACCAGCTAGCATTAAACTTAATACCGTATTACATTTGAAATATTTTGATGCACTATATGCAACTAATACAGGCATAAAATAGAAGAACGAATCACCCATTAAATTTAGCAAAATATAAGTTTGACTGTCTGTACTTACAATATTTGTCAAAGTTAAAATAGTTAATATTGCTTTAAATAATCCAGCAACTACCATCCCCATTAAAATTGGACTGATAGTTTGTGAAATTGCATTTAAAATTTGACCACCATAATATTTAATTCCTTTAGGTGTTTTTTCTTTTTTTGTTTCTACTGGTTCTTCTAATTTGGAAAGATCTATACTTGTTCCTTCCAAACATTTTTCTACAGCTTTATAAACTTCATCTATTTCATTTCCTACAACAACTTGAATCTGACCCATTGTTTTCATAACTCGAACTATGCAAGGTATTTTTTCTAGCATTTCCACATTTACTTTCGAGTTATCTTTCACTTTAAATCTCAATCTAGTAAAACAATGCTTAACTTCTTCAATATTTTTACTGCCACCTAAATATGTAATAATATCTTCTGCATTTTTAGAATAATTTGACATTTATTTTTCTCCCTTCACAATTTAAAAATTCATTAATGTCGTATACTTTACAATTTTCAATTAATATGTGCTTTTAGCTAAAGTATTAAATTTGATTCATAAAATAAGTTATCAACAATATCTTTTTTCTGATACCAACCTCCTATAAATATGTGTTAAATGCCATTAAAAGGCGCCTATTTTAATTTCATTTAACAAAAAAAACCTAAAACATAATCAAAAATAATTTGATTTGTGTTCTAGGTTAAGCCCTACTGGTAACAATCCTCTCGTGAACATAATCGATTTATATGTATAATCAAGTATAGTTTTTCTTCAATTGACAATTCCCATTTGAAAAGTTGCAATAAATACTCAGATATTGAATCTACGCAATCTGAAGTATCTGGAAATGATTTTTTCATTGTTATATACAACTCTTTATTTTCACTTTTTATTTCCTCTTTACTTTCAATGCGTCTTAATAAGTATTGAATATGTGAAACAAATCTTGAATAATTCGCTCCATCTTTGTTAATACTTATATTGAATTTATTTTCTATCAGTTTTGTAATTTTATTAATAATCACTTTATTTTCTGCATAGCCATCTATTTCACCTGCTTTTCTAGCTTCTGCATTTATAATGTGTAAACTAATAAAACTAGCCTCTTCTAACGGTAATTTTATATTTAGTTTTTTTTCTATCAAAAATAACGCATATGTGCCTATAGCATATTCCTTTTCATACAAGAATTTTATATCTTGAACAATAGGAAGGGTTATATTTAATTTTTCTTTGCACCTTACTATAGAAAAATTGATATGGTCAGCTAATGTAAAGATAATATTAGGACTAAAGATATAATCCAGTTCATATTCTGCGTATTTTATAATTTCTTCAGAAAGTAACAAAATTTCTTCAGGAATTTCATTTATCATATGAACATAATTTTCATCAATACCATAATATGTCTTTTGAATAACTGCTACATCAATTTCGAAAGGCGGCTTTTTAAACCCTATTCCTTTTCCGAAAGCAACCAATTCATTATTATCATCATCAAGGCATATAGCTACGTTATTATTAATGCATTTGACAACTTTCATCTTTTATCACCTATTTATCATCATTACAACATCTTTTATAGTTACTTCCTCTTTATTTGTAAATTCTATATTCAATCCTTTACTTGTCACAACAACAGGTGTTGTCAAATCGGTATGATGTGTTTCAAAAAAAACTCTATCAATTTTTAATAATGGCTGCCCTATTGTTACTTTATCATTTTGATTAACTAACAATTCAAATCCATTACCATTAAACTCAGCAGTTTCTAATCCAACATGTATCAAGATTTCAATACCATCTTCTGTTTCTATACCTAATGCGTGCTTCGTACTTGCCACTGCAACAATTTTACCTTTACACGGAGAATATATAGTATTTCCATTGTATTTGAATGCAACTCCTTCTCCCATAATTTTATCTGCAAACATTTGATCATTTACATCTTTTAAATCTACACACTTCCCATTAACTGGAGAATATATTTGAAAAAATTTTTTCACTTTGAATATATTTTTTAACATACCATCAACTCCTTATATATACAAAAAACTCTTCGAAACTTCACAAACATGCAATCTAAAACACATGCAGGTAAAGCCTCAAAGAGTAACAATCCTGTATTCGCTTACATTATAATCCTGATAATAAATAATGTCAATCCCGTCTTTAGAATATTTCTATAGTATAAAAATCGGGTGCCGACTTTTATATTCGCTACTTTTACTCTTTATATAAAGGCAAGATTGAATACACACGCTGGAAATGTTTTGTGGTTTAATTATTTATAAAGCCCCTATATATAAAGCATTTTTACGAGATTCAAAGCAGATATAGTTCCTTTAGCACCCGTTTTTTAGACTATAGAGTTAGAATATAGCACCATGAATTTTTAGGGTTAAGCAAGAAAAAAACTTGATTATTTTCGAAACTTTTCATAATTTTTGCAAAGAAAAGAAGTAGCCTATATTTACGACAATTATTCTTCCATAAATTCTGCAATGTTGAATCTTCTCTTATTGAGCATAATATTTCTTCATAATGCTCTAATACAGAAAGTGTCTCTCTTTTTCTACATGTTTTATCAAATGCCAATGATAAATCATTATAGTTTATTGAATCGTTATAACGATCAAATAAAGTCGTTACATCATAAAAATCACGCATACGTGTATTCAACAATCCTCTAGAAAGAATTGTTTGAATTTTTTCTGCAAGTATTGTCTCTAAATTATATGACCAGAGTTGTATTGATTTGTCTTCTAACAACAACGGATATTCATATCTTATTTCTCTAGGTGTAATCACATCACCTGTTGATATATCTATTTTGATTGGCACTATTAAATTTTCTAATTTTGCATCCATATGAATTCTTATTCCTGGATACTCCATATTGTCCATGATATCAGATACATCATTTAAGATAAATTCAATGTGATCATCAAGAGAAATATCTTTAATTTCATTTACAATCCTTGTGGTTTCTTCTTTAGTTAAATCAAAATTACGTATTGTTGTATCAATATCCATAGTCGATCGCATCGATATACCAATCATAGAAGTAACCAAGATTCCACCCTTAACAATGAAATCGTCTTTATATTTAGAATACGTCATTCTTTCAAGAAAACGCTCCATCATATAAACAAAGTTATAGGATCCGATCCATTTTGTTTGGCGACATTTTTAATTCTACCTTTTATTTGTGCTGGAGTTAGATACATTACAATAAAACCTCCATATATTGTCTAATTATCTTTTCAATTCGAAATGCTTTTGCATACACCATTAAACAATTCAGATCTTTATCACTTCTTTGTAAATAAGTTTTAATCGCCATATTAAAATCCTGAATTTCTAAATTACGTCCACTTCTCACTAAATCACAAATTGTTCTTTCCAAATCATACATTGGGATTTCATGACCAAATTGATTTGTGATTGTAGTCTTTCCTAGATCCAAAAGCTCTTTTTTACAGTATAAACCTTGTAACCTGAGTTTGTTAAAGCAGAAGGATTATATCCACTATAAATTGTAATACAATGCACAAAAGGTTCTCGATCAACCAGACCATAATAATATAAGGCATCATCATGAGAAATAACTCCTTTTGGACAACGCTGTGACAAAACATAAGCTTCATCTTCCAACACATCTTTTGAAATATAAATACCTGGGCCAACTTTTTTCCATACAATTCCTTTTTATAAAATTATAAATAGACTGTCTCGATACATTCACATTCTTTAATTTTTTAACATTCAAAACCTCAATTTTTTTTTAGAATCCATTACTCCTTCCACACTCTCACCGTCTTTTACATTCTTGCTAACATTATGCTTTATATTAGTAAGAATGTAAGTCTTAAAAAGCATGAACTAAAGAAATACTTCTCTTAAACTCATGCTTTTTTTATACTTAATATCATTTATTCTTCATAATATTTTTCAGGAATCAGTGCAACTGGAGCAATATCTGGAATATCATCTCCATCTTCATGTAAAGCATAACTTCCATCAACTCTTAGTACAAATACATCTCCTTCTTCAATCTGATGAGGAAGTTTAATATCATCAGCATATACACTATCTAAACATAGGCAAAGACTCTCATCATTAGAATAAAATGAATCCTTTTCTTGAGGAGCGAATATGATTTTATCAGAATCTACTTGTTCAACAATCATTTTCATATCAATATATCCGTCATACTCTATACTACGCATCACATCTTGATTTTGGCTTAATTCCCAATCTTCTTGAGTTATTGTAAATTCTTCATATGGAAATAAACCTTTTGAAAGTATATGTCCACTATCTGCATTTTTATAAGTTACATTAACTGTTGTATCACAATCTTGATTCATCAAAGCACAATTTGTTTGCAAAATGTAGTTGATCCAGAAAGTATGACTCATATTTTCTAAAGCTTCTGCCGCATTATCTGAAAACAAGCCTTCATCATCCACATTAAAAGTTACAGAAGAATAATCTTCACTCCATTCAACTGTATAATTATCCTTTATAGCTTCAAATTCTTGAGCTATTTCCTCCATGATTTTTTGATTATTTTCAATAAGATTTTTGATTTGTGAATCGCTAGCTTCTAGAACCAAACAATCCTCTTCTAATGTAACTTCATTTGCATATGTAGAATCCAAGCTAAACGAATCTGTATCATGTTCTTTTACACTTTCATAAGATTCTTTACCTAGAAAATACTGTGCTTCTATAGGAAGAATATACTTACTTGTTGGTTCTTTTTGACACCCACTTAAAACAAATAATAAGATAGCAAAAATACTAAATAGTCTACGTTTCATAATGATCTCTCCTAGTTTTATTCTAAATGGATTTATCTGTTTTTGCATTAAGAATTTATCTTCTCTTAGTTAATAATTGAATAAATCTAAAATTATTAACTCTATTTTATTTCATTAAGTTGAATTTATTAGATATTAAAATAATTTATTCTCTGTCATAAATTCAATTATATTAATATGTTCAATACCATTTCTCTTTTTCAAAATATAGTCTGTCGTCGCAACATATTTTGGGTAATTGTCTTTAATTTTTTCTAATGGTCTATACTCTCTATCCTCTGTATCTTTACTTAAAGCTATAGTATACGACACTTGGATATAACTGTAGTTCAGCTTTGAGTCTCTCAAAATAAAATCACACTCTAGTTTGCCAATTCTTCCAACGCTTACTGAGTAATTATGACTCTTTGTGTATAGATAAACAATATTCTCTAAACTCGGTCCATAATTAAATTGATTGTCTGTATTTAATGCATAATAAAAACTAAGATCTGATAAATAATATTTCTTTTCTCCCTTTATCATCTTTTTTGATTTCATATCAAATTTTGTACATTCATAAATTATTTTTGCATCTAATAGAGCTTGGATGTATCTAGATACTGTAGCTTTACTTATTGAATTTCCATGTTTTTTTAAATTATCTACTATTCCATTAATACTTATTAGTGATCCGTAATTATTAATAATGAAATTTCTAACTATTTCAAATGCATCTCTATCTCTTATCTTTAATCGTCTTCTTATGTCTTTTTCAAAGATTTCTTTTATAACTCCTAGAGTATAACTCCTTTTATCTTCTAAATCATCAAACTGAACAGCCCTAGGAAAACCACCTTCCAGAATAAAAGAATTCAACTCCTGCAAAGGATTAGTATTTATGGGTTTTCCAAAGAACTTCTTCATATTTTGATATTCTTCAAAATTTAAAGTAAAAATCTCAAATTCAACATATCTCCCTGTTAATTTAGTAGATAATTCACCGCTGAGCAAATAAGAATTTGATCCTGTAATAAAAATTGAATACTCTTCTTCCATTCTAAATCCATTTAAAACTAATTCAAAATTTCTAACATTTTGAACTTCATCGATAAATAAGTATTTTATACCTTCTATGCCTTTGGACTTTTCTTCAATTAACCGCTCAAGTTGGTCAACATCAGTAACTTTTCTATATTCTCTTCTATCTAAATCAAGATAGATAATATTCTCAGCAGAAACTCCTTTTGCAATCAATTCATCTACAATAGTCAGCATCAATGATGATTTTCCACATCGACGAACCCCGGTTAAAACCTTTATTATATCTGTAGCATCATAAAATCCACGAATTCTTTTTAAATAATTTTCTCGTTTATAAAGTTTCATATGAATGTCCTCTGATGACATTATATCACATAAGATAACAAAAAAAGTCATTTAACGTTACCGATTTTATCATTTTTTCGATTTTGGCAACGTTAAACGACTTTTCTTATATACTATTCGAACTCCTTATTTGTATTATCATTTCTCATATATATTATCTAAATGATGGCTATTTTGACTTGTTTCTTCTATATTATCTATATCTTATTTTGCCTATCAAATTTTTTGTTGCAAAAATTGTTGCAACTGTTCATTTGGAATAGTTCCTGATGGCTAGCAGCTTCCATTAGGGTACTAAATAATTCTTTCTTGAAAGTACTGTTTAACCGTAACTTAGTCGAAAACCAGAAAATCAATGTGATTTTATAATGTCATATAACTCTTTTGCATAACGATCAGCCTGGTTAATAGAAAATTCACCGTGATACATAGACGGGAGTATGTGTAAATCACAATTTTTGATCACTTCTCTGATCTTTTTTGCAGAAAATAAGATACGTTTATTTTCCCGCTCTCCAACAAACAGATGAACCTTCGCTGTACACTCACCAAGAGTTTTTTTCATAGAATACATAGAACTTTCTTGTAAGAAAGCAATCATATTTTGCTTTGTGATACCACAAGTGTCTTGATAATAGTCATCGAACAGTTCTGGTTTTATTCGAAGCGAACGAAATTGTAATTTAGAAAACCACTTTTGTTTGATCAGTCCATAACACGTTCCAAATGTTGGTCGTATCAGAGAATAAGTTAGTTTAGACGGAATAACTGATGCGCTTTCTACAATTGCATAACGACAGATGTTTTTTCGCTGAGATAACATTTCAACTAGTATTTGCCCACCAAGAGATAGCCCGCCAATCAATAATACCGAGCCACCAAAATTCCTATCAATGAAAGAAATGATTTCGTCGGCATTGTCTTTAATTGAAGTAAAATCTTTATCGCTGCCTGTGTGTCCGTCTAGTATTGGGATAATTATCTGTAAATCATTTTGAAGTAATTCAGAGATTTCTCGATAATTCCACCACGATAAGCCTCCACCGTGCAGAAGAACAATCACATCTTGGTTTTGTTTTCCATATACCTTATATTGCAAGTCGGCCTCCCTCACATAAATAAATTAATCGCTCCACATTTTAAACTAATTATAGCAAACAACAAAATACCTTTAAAGTTTGTAGCCAAATGGCAATTCTATAAATCCAAATAGCAATCCTATAAAGGTTTACTCACTTTCAATATGATTTTCTGGATTATAAAGCCCATTAGCTACTGTCAATATAAGCGAGAGATTCTCCATTAATTCATCATCAATATCATCTGATGACTCTAGTCTTTTTAATTCATCGAGAACTTCACCAAGCCGATCAAATACAGCTCTATGAACTTTACAATTAGCTTGTACATTGATCGTTCTATCCAATAGTTTACTGGTAATAAAATCTTGTTTAGATAATCCTGTTAAAGACACAGCAATATTTATTTGTTCATCTTCTTCAGGTGATACTCTAAACGCAATTGTTTTTGAGCGAAATCTATTGTGATTGTCTGGATCTGTTCAAGCAATACCATTGACGGTTTCTTTAAGCCAAATTCCTTACCTAATATTATGTGCGACGGTAAGTATCTTTTCTTTAATACTGTAGTAAGCGAAGCAACGATAATAGTTGGAGCGTTGGTATTAAACTCATTATCTTGGACAACCAATACCGGACGCACTCCAGATTGAATCGATCCTTCTCTTTCTCCAAAATCGTAATAGAACAAATCGCCACGTGAAATCTTCTTTTTTATTTCCATTCCTCATTTCAATTTGTCGCTTTTATTTCTTTAGGAAAAAAATTTAGCATAAAACCAAAAATAAATCTACTTCTTTTCAATCCACCTTCACGATCCGCCCCGTATGTTTATAGTACTCGACCCTTACGGTTTGACCCTGTTGCAGCCTGCCATAGTCTTCGCCCGAAATCTCTAATCGAAGAATTTCATCCTCATTATCAGAACCAGTCAGATAATAATGGTGCGAAAAAATTCCCGTATGTGCCAAAGATTCGCTGACTTGTATATCCTTTAATTCAACCGTTTGCGAACCTGACGACAAATCAAGCACCAGATCCTTAGAAAACCAGAGCGCTAAAGCAAAACACACGATAACAACGCCTGCTCCCAGAGCCTTTCTGGAAGCCGACAGCAAAGTCCTGTTTCGCACCACCCGGATGACCAGATAAGCACAAACGATCCATATAACTGATAGATCACAAAATTCATCCAGCAGTACCAGTTCTCCTGTTTTGGGCAGAAGCAGACCAGCGGCTATGACTGCCAATACAAGAACAAAAAAAATGATTTCCTGTTTTTTTAACCTTTTCATATTTAGAATATATTGTTCCCTTCCAACAAATGGATCAAATCATTTCTCCATGAAAATTCTTCAGCATAATCAAGGCAAGTTTTGCCAAAGTTATCTTTTTCACAAATATTTGATCCTCGATCCATCAAATATTGATATACCGGCATGATTGTCTTCGTCGGCAGTTTCACAGCGGTAATCGCATACTGCAGCGGTATCGCGCCATATTTATCTTTTTTATTGATATCCACTCCAGCCGCAATCAGAAGCTGCGTTATTTTTAACATGTACTGAGGCTCAGGTCTTAAAACAGAAAAATAAAATATATGCAGCGCATTTCTTTGATCTTTTGGACTCAGAAAGTTAACATCCGCTCCCTCAGAAATCAAAAAACGAAGGATCTTTATTTTTTCATCTGGATAACGGTCATTGACAACAGACAATTGAAGCAGACTCATCCCTGCATACTTATTGAACAAATTCGGATTTCCAGAATAAAAATCCATAAAGTCAAAGTAAGTTCCATCTCTTACGGCATCAAAAATGTTTGTGATCCTCATAAATCTTCCTCCTCAAATCACTAATCTTGCTCAATAACTTTATCGTCCTTTTTCTTCAGATACCTTTCTGAATCAAAGTGTGCTTCAATGATATTTTTTAGGAATTCAGTTTCTACAACTCTGTCATCCTCGTACAGTACAATTTCCGCCCCTTTTTTCTGGAGCTGGTCAATGAGCTCGTTCATACGCTGCAGTCCATCTATGTTTTCCAGGCTGCATATATCGATTTAGCCATTATTACGTAAGCATTCTCTTATTTCAACGTGTTCGACCAGCTCTTCCTGCTCTTCTTTTGTAAGCCGCCTGTTCAAAGCGGGCATACTATGGCATGTTTTTCTGCAATATCTGATCAGGCGCGGCAATGTTAGGCCTGCAACCGCCAAGGCAAGGACACACGCCACCAGCGATGGAATATTCTCCGGGTGCGACAATATTCCGGCAAAGCCTGCGAGCAACATCAATACCCACGCACACAGAGCCAGGTTTTTCTTAATGAGATATCCTTTTTGGCATTCTGTTTTTCTCAACTGCTTCATTATTTTTCCTTTGACAGCTTCGCAATTTTATCGATCTCAAAGAGGACCGGATTTTGATAATCCGTAGTTTCATCGACAAAACAGCGCACCATGCCTGCCCAGTCAACATCAGGAAGTTCATCGCAAGATAGGATTTGCAACATAACATCATATATTTTTTTGATGCTTCCCGGATATTGTAACTGCGCAGGATAATCCAAGCGAAGCATCTGGATCACCTTCTCACAATGTTGTTTTATCTCTTCCATTGCGCACCTCGTCTAACCACTTCAAAAAAATCTCACTGGAATCGATCCCTGTCTTTGCAGAACAGATACTGTTATATTGATATTTTGTGTCTATTTGACCGGTTTTACAGTCATATATCATTTTTAATTCTGTAGGAACAGGTTTTCCATAGTGGATGCATATTTCTTTTATCTTCTCAAGATCTGATTCCCCTAAATCCAGAAAATCCCATATTGTGTCTGTATCGGTTACTACATTATTGGTCGTTTTGATTTGGCCGCCAATGTTGAAAAATGCATTAAAAGAAATACTGTTTTCTTCAATGGAACCATAGGCATAAACCTTATCGGCCTTGTTATCCGCGAATTCGACACACAATGCAATGATTCGTGACTGTACATCCAGAAAATCATCTTCAAATACTTTGTTCACGTTGTTTTTCTCCTTAGATATTTCTCTAGCTTTTGTTGTATTCTCCTGACAAAAGCATTTCTCTTACTTCCTTATACGCCCCTGGCAGCACCTGAGAGAGTAAACCCGATGCTTCTATACGGAACACGGTTCCGTCTGCATATTCTATTGCCAGTACCATGGATTGAGGATCTGTGATTTCTTCTTCATCCGTTTTGGATTCCCAAGTGAAAACTTTGTACTTATCCAGTCCCTGCAAAATTTGTTGTCCATTACTATAATATCCTGCCTGTGTCTGATACAGATTGTCAAAGAGATACGCATCGGATGTTTGATATCGTCTATCCTGTAACAAATCATAATAGACACATTCTGTACTTGTATTCTTGTTTTCCATGAAAGCGATCGCAATTGCATCACGAGTAAAATCCGATGTACGGCTTTCTATATCGTCTTCAAGAAGATAACTCACATCGATCACTCGGCCCTTGTAATCTGGTTCGTATTCTTTCAGAAGCAAAGGTATATTGAGTGTATTCACATCTTCTTTCGTCACAGAGAAATCTTCAATAAACTGTTCGAGATCAACGCCGCTATACTGTTCTTTTGTAAGATCTGCTGCCTGGATCAGTTCTTCGGGAGTGATCTGCTTCTGTCTTGAGAGATTCTCTTCTCCCTCTTCAGTCACATAGATTCCTGGTCGCTGGTCCAAACTCCAGAGAAAATCCTCCTTGTCAAAGTTTTCTTCCGTAGTGATCTCTATTGCGGTAAGTCCTTCTTTATCCGGTTCTTCTCTATGAAAAGGAATATAAGTATAGGCTATTTCATACTGCGCTTCATCCGTGATGATTGAATAATGCCCTCTCAGTTTTCGCCAGATCGTTTTTCCGTGTTCACTTTTTTCCTGAGAACTTGCATTTCCTTTCCAGCTTTCACATTCGCCTTGAAAAAAATCTATGAAGTCTTCTTCCTGTTCCGCTAAATTTAATGTACTATCCTTGGCATATGGCGAAAATAATTCTGTCAGACCCTCTGCATCTTCCTTTTCTACGCAAGCAATAATTTTTTCTATCATTTCATCAGCCAATTCTTCATCTGAACGAAATTCATTGGATGATCCGCTCCCGAAGAAAGTGCATCCATTCAGGCCACACACTAAAGTGCAACATACCATAAACAATAGAATCTTCCTCATAACATTTTCCCCTTGACTAATTCACTGTCACTTTCCCGCTGCCGGAGATCGCACACTCTGCTTCTTTGGTATAGATATCTTCCCGAAGCTTATCTTCATAATTCGATCTGTCGATCTGCTTCCAATCTTCAGAATTTGCCATCCGTACATAGATCCCGGCCGGCACACCCTGGCAGTTCTCTGTAAGCCAATCCGGCACTGCCTTTAGAAATGCTTCGTACTGTTGAAAACACAAGTCTTCATTCATAAAAATATATGTCGTAGCCGAAACAGTATTCAAAATAGAACCTTCTTTAGGCACATTGCTTGTACCACCCTTTACTTCTGTATAGATCTTTATTCCTTCTAAAGGCAAGTACTCTTTTGCGAATGTAAGAATCTGTTCTTCATACGAAGGCCGTACCAAAATGGATCCGTAATCGTCTTCATACTGGTAACGTCCGTTTTCATAAGTGCGATACACGGTTACAACATCCGATTCATCCCCCTGTTCCGGATAGACTTTCAGATGCTCCTGCTCAAGTGCATCGCCTGGCACATAGGATATGTAATGGAATTTTTGTCCATATTTTCCTTCGATCCAATCCATCATCTGCCCAACAGAGGTGACGACTCCTTTCTGGGTATCCGTCAATTCCTCATAAGCCGTGCCGCCAAGACCTGTCATAGCCATAACTTCTTCTTGTTTTGTTTTGAGCCATGCGCCGTTATCGTAACTGGCCTTCCATTCATCCGGTCCAAAAGTAATGCTCCCCTGCGGAAATGTGGTTTCCCCGACAGCCAGTCCGGTATGACAATTCACGATCCTGGCCTGTACATTCCAGTTTGGATCTTTAGTCTCTAAGATTCCAATCAAAACGTCCGAAGTCGTAATTGTCAACAGCATTCTCGCCTGCAGAACATTATCAATTTTTTCATCGTAATGATATACGAACCGGCTGTGATCCTTATCGGTCTCCACATAGTATCCTGGTTCTTCTTCTGTCATTGTTTCAAGCACATCGTCAATGGAAGCAGCATACATTTCTATAAGTTCTTCTTTTTGCGGCGGCGTAACTCCAAGGATCAGATCGTTTCCATCCCGCTCTACGCTATAACAATAATCACTGAACTCTTCAAAATTATCCTCGATATCAGAATTTGCGAACTCAAATATCGAAGCAGGTATAGTAATTTTTTCTAGCGTTTCCGGCTGATCCCCTTCTACCGCAGGATCTGCAACCGGCATACTTGCACATGCACTGCAGGCAAGTACCGTGGAAACCACCACTGCATCTAATAGATATTTATACAATTTCTTCATGATCACACCTTATAATAATTATACCTGCTTTTTATCGAATATTGAAAGGATCAGGAACAAAAATAGATCCAAAACTGCATTTTTCCATCTAAAAAAAAAGATCCTGCTTTCGCAAGATCAAATGTGTTTATGATAAGCATCATACAGCTCATTTTTAGAACCATTCATTTCCTGGGCTACCCGTTTGATGGCTTCTTTGGTTTTCATTCCTCCATCAATGAGCTTTTGTTTCCGATACCTTTAGCACCTTTATTGACCCATCTTCCAAAACGATTGTTCCATTTCTCGATTTCTAAAACAGCAATAGCATCTGGCCTTTGAGCATAGATAAGTATCTGTTCATCAAAACGAAGGCGAAAATTTCTTCCTGCCGTTTTTAAGAAGGATTTCCAGCTATCAGCATTTTCACTTACTTCGTTAATCGTTTGATAATAAAGATCGGTGATAAATTCATATTTCCTAGCCATTATTTAAAGGCTTTTTGATGATAGCGGGTTTACTCGAACTCAATGGTTCCAGGAGGTTTACTTGTAAGGTCATACATTACACGGTTAACCCCTCGAACCTCATTAATGATTCTTGACATTGTCTTATTTAAGACTTCGTAAGGAATTTCTGCGGCTTCTGCTGTCATGAAGTCGATTGTATTTACAGCTCTTAGCGCAATTGCGTAATCATAAGTTCTTTCATCACCCATGACACCAACTGAACGCATATTTGTAAGTGCCGCAAAATATTGTCCAATGCTTCTATCTAAACCAGCTTTGGCAACTTCTTCACGATAGATCGCATCTGCATCCTGTACGATACGCACTTTTTCAGCTGTTACTTCACCAATGATACGGATACCTAATCCAGGTCCTGGGAAAGGTTGTCTGAATACTAAGTTTTCTGGAATTCCTAATTCAAGACCTGCTTTACGAACCTCATCTTTAAATAGGTCGCGTAATGGCTCGATAATTTCTTTAAAATCTACATGATCAGGAAGACCTCCAACATTATGATGAGACTTGATCACAGCACTTTCTCCACCTAGACCACTCTCTACAACATCTGGATAAATCGTTCCCTGAACAAGGAAATCAACAGCTCCAATTTTCTTAGCTTCTTCTTCAAAGACACGGATAAATTCTTCACCGATGATCTTACGTTTAGCTTCCGGTTCTTCTACACCAGCAAGTTTTTTATAATATCTTTCCTGTGCGTTTACACGAATGAAGTTTAGCTCATATGGTCCTTCTGGTCCAAATACAGCTTCTACTTCATCGCCTTCATCTTTTCTCAATAAACCATGATCTACAAACACACAAGTCAACTGGTTACCAATTGCTTTGGATAAAAGTACAGCCGCAACAGAGGAATCAACTCCACCGCTAAGTGCGCATAATACTTTACCATCTCCAACTTTTTCGCGAATTGCTTTTATTTGTTCATCCACGAATGAATCCATTCTCCAATCACCAGAACATCCACAAACACCACGAACAAAGTTATACAACATTTTTGTTCCTTCATTTGTATGCAATACTTCTGGATGGAATTGGATCGCATACAATCCAGCTTCTGTATTTTCACAAGAAGCACAAGGACAATTGTTTGTATGAGATGTAATTTCAAAACCAGGTGCAACTTTAGAAATATAGTCAAAATGAGACATCCAACAAATTGTCTTTTCAGATACACCTTCAAAAATTCTAGATTCTTTTTTATCAACGATTACTTCCGTTTTTCCATATTCGCGAGCATCTGCTTTTTCAACAGTACCGCCTAGAACATGCATCATTAACTGTGCTCCATAGCACAAACCTAATACCGGAATTCCTAATTCAAACAATTCTTTTGAATATGTTGGAGCTCCTTCTTCATAACAGCTGTTAGGTCCACCTGTTAAGATGATTCCTTTCGGATTCATGGCCTTGATTTTTTCAAGGTCGGTTTTATAAGAATAAATCTCGCAATAAACATTGCACTCGCGAACACGTCGTGCAACTAACTGATTATACTGCCCACCAAAATCAAGAACGATTACCAATTCTTTTTTCATGTTAGTCCTCCTAAAAGCACCTTAATTATAAAATAGCTTGTCTTTATTTACAACGAAAACCACTATAGTATTTACGCTCTTTCTAAATAATCAATTACTTCACTCAAATCATTTCGACTCTCTTGAATATACTGCTTCATTTCTTCATCTGGAGCGATTTGATCTTGAATAAAGATTGATTTCATTCCAGCCTTGTAAGCAGCTGTAATTCCATGCTTGCTATCTTCTAGAACTAAACATTCTTCAGGTTTATATCCCATTCTTTTGGCAGTAGCTAAAAAGATATCTGGTGCCGGTTTAGAAGGAAAGCCTTCTTTTCCACTCACAATTTGTTTTGGATGCAACTCAAATCCAGCATAATTGATAAACTTTAAGATATCTTCTTTTGCTGAACTGGATGCAATCGCATAATCCATTGGCTTCTTTTCTAAATATTGAATCAATTCATATAGACCTGGCATATTGGCATCACCTGGATTTTTAAAAAATTCAAAGAAAAAATTCACACGTGTTTTCTGACAATATGACATTACATCACTAATTCCAGGATATGTATTTTCAAATTCTATGATTTCCCTGGAATCACACCCGATCATTCTCTCAATCACGCTATCTGGACAATGTATATCCGCCTTATCTAAAGCTTGTCTAAACTGTTTTTTAAACATGATTTCTGTATTAAACATCAAACCATCCATATCAAAAATAACCGCTTTGATCATAGTCATCCTCCCTTATCTTTTCGCATGATTATTATAATCTAGATACTGTTTTTGTTTCTATATTAAATTATCTAAATTCAAAAAAAGTTGATGACAAGATATGCATATAAAATGTATATCCTATCACCAACAATGTTTTAATAAAATACTTTATGATACAGCGTTTATTCTTCTTCCTTATTCAATAGATTAAACTTATCAAATAAATAGAACAACAAAGACATTAACATTGCTGTAATACACGCAAGTACCATACCTGTTAATGAAGTTGTACCAACCTGAACAACAACACCACTCAATCCTGTTACAAACACAACAGAAGTTAAGATCAAGTTAACGCTCTTACCATAATCAACACTTTTATCAACCAAAATTCTTAATCCACTTGTTCCAATCATTCCATATAACAAGAAACTGATTCCACCAATTACAGGATTTGGAATCGTCTGGATCAAAGCTGCAAGAGGACCAATAAATGAACAAATGATAGAAAGAATAGCTGCACCTGCAATTACCTGTACAGAATAAACACCCGTAATTGCCATAACACCAATGTTTTCACCATAAGTCGTTGTAGGAACAGAACCAATGAAACCAGATAACATCGTTGAGAAGTTGTCCGCAAACAAAGAACGATGAAGACCTGGATCTTTGATCAAATCACGACCAACAACTTCACCTGTAACAATCTGATGCCCAATATGCTCTGATGCGATAACTAAGATAACCGGCAAGATCATCAAGATCGCATTGATATCAAATTTAGGGAATGCGAAGTTAGGAAGCGCAAAGAAACTAGCCTCCATAACTGGTGTAAAATCGATCATTCCACAAAATACAGCAGCGACATAACCACAGATAACCGCAATCAAAATAGGAATAACGCTCAAGAACTTCTTGAAACATACACTGCCAATGATCGCAACACCTAAAGTTACTCCAAACACAATTACATTGTTTGGATCTACAACTTCATCCAACAATCCAGCTGTACTTGCTGCACTGCTTGAAAGCTCCAAACCAATCAAGGCAACAACTGGCCCCATAGCAGCCGGTGGAAGAACAACGTCGATCCACTTTGTACCAAATTTCTTGATCAAAACGGCTAACAAGCATCCACAGAAACCAACTACGACAAAGCCACCAAGAGCATATTCATACCCAAACTGTGCAATTACGATATTTGCCGGAGCAATAAAGGCAAAACTACTTCCTAAATAAGCAGGAGCCTTTCCTTTCGTAATTAAAATAAACAACAAAGTTCCGATACCGTTCATCAACAAAACGATAGCTGGATTAATTCCAAACAAGAATGGAACCAATACAGAAGCCCCAAACATCGCAAACATATGCTGGATACTTAAAGGCAACATCAACTTAAAAGGAACTTTTTCTTCGACTTGTATAATTCTTTTAGCCATAATCTTCTCCTTTTCTATAAAACCCATTTATTTATACCATAATATTTGATTTTAGGGTATAATGAATTGGTATGAGTGCCCGTAGCTCAATTGGATAGAGTACTTGATTCCGATTCAAGCGGTTGCAGGTTCAAGTCCTGTCGGGTGCGCCAGTATGGCCTCTTAGTGAAATGGATATCACGAGATCCTCCTAAGATTTAATTGTAGGTTCGATTCCTACAGAGGCCGCCATATAAAAATAAGCTGTTAAACAAAGATTGTTTATCAGCTTTTTTTATCTTTCATTGATAGATATGAATGACAGCAATCAAACCAATTCATTTTTAGCCAATTAGCAAATGATATAATAGAAAAATTAAAGGTGAAATATATCAAAACCTAGACGAGCATTCAACCAAAATCGAGTCGTAATTCTATCGTTAACTGTCGTATAAAAGTTAAACTTTATTTTTTTAAAAAAGCCGCATCTATGAAAGATATTTAGCATCTCTATAATTATAGATTTCAAAATGATAGCTTCTAAACCTTTTTACATCATCTAATAAATCTTTCATTCTATCTTTTAAAACAATATAATCCCAGAAAAATATAAATACTTTTCGTCATAGTTTTCATAATCGATCTTCATCAAAACTGAAAATATTTGATATATTTCAGTTGTTGCAACCACGGCAAGGCAAGTTCTGGTAGTTTTTTAAGCGTATCATAGGATATAATAAATGTATCAGATAAATACAAAACATGACCTATTCAAATAAAACCGATGAAATGTAATACTTCCGTAATATTCATTATGATATTTTAAAATTAACATAAAAAGGTGTGCGATCATGATGAAACATAGATTTCGATATTACTCCAAAAATAGAAAACTAATTATTAAATTTACATATATTTTAGGTTCTTCTTTATTAGTGATCCTATTTTCTCTATTTATGCAAAATCATCTATTTGAAACCAAAAAGATGCAAAACGAAAATCTATATGGTTCGTGGCATGGAGCTGTGTACGATGGTAACGAATCTGAGATATCAAAACTTTTTGACAATAGAATGATCTCTCAGATCGGATTTACTTATGCTCTTGGAGATGTACAGTTTAATAATGTCCATCAAGGATCTATTGGATATGTTGATGATACTTTTCTTGAGTTATCCAACATTGATCTTATGAAAGGATCTATGCCAAATGATAAAGACGAAATTGCCATTGAAAAAATGAAATTAGATCAAATGGGATTAGATTATACATTGGATCAAACCATTTCTATTCAACTAATCCACAATGATAAGACCATTTCAAAAGAATATAAACTTTGCGGTATCATAAATAATTATTCAGCTACATGGCTTTCCCGCGGAAGACTTTTAAGCTTCTTTATTATCGAAGATAAAATGATAGACCCCATTGAAGAATCTGTTTTCTTTACAGTAGATAATGATTATCTGGAAACCCTCAATGATATAAGTCAAAAGCTGATCCAAAATCTAGTGATCAACACAAACGTTGAATTTACATATGATCCGCTTTCTTCCCAGAATTTGCCTTATACACTCCTCTTTGGATTTGCAATCATCTATACTCTTTTATTATTGTTATACACCTTTCAACAATGGACACGCGCTCATGGTCGTGAGATACAAACATTAAAAGCTCTAGGAGCAAGTATGTCATCTTTTCTTCAAGACTTTATAGAATCAATAGGAAGAGCTTTACGGATCCCTCTTGTTTTGAGCATCCTATGTGTCTTTATTTTCTCTATTCCTATACTCATCTTTATTTTGGGATTGACGATATATCTGCTAAGTTTAAGCATGATATTGATCAGTTTCTATATCACTATTTCAAAAGTTCCTGTCAACATCAATTCTTTTACAGAAGATACTACAATCATCAAGAAGACCTTTAAAATAAAATATAAAACACTGACCCCTTTTAGACTTATGATCCGTTCATTTCGTTTTCATTTAAAACAAGAATTATTACAGATAATTATTTGTGTTGCGATGATGATCACAGCCTATACATCCTTGACCCATACCATTCAAAATAGCTATCATTTAAAACAAATTGAAAAGAAACCCGATATTTCAATAACGATCAACCCAAAACATTACTATACGATTGAAACCAAACAGGCCATACATACTTTTAATTATTATCCTGATATCTCAGAAGAAAAACTGAATCAGTATATCCAGAACAACGCGATCACGTCTTATCGAACTTATTATATCGACACAAGATATTATGCCAAGTGGAACAATATCGAGCAATCGCCTGCATGGGATGACAAATTTACCAAAACGCTACCTCTTGCCAGCTGGGTTAGAGAAGATTGGAATAATATAAAAAGGCTATTTCCAAATGTATATAGTTCTACCAATACTCAATACTATGATTTTTTATCAAGCCATATTGATAAGGGAGAATGGAATCAAAAAGACTTTGAACAAGGTGATACAGTGTATATATATTTACCTGCATATACAGGTGAATATATAGAAGAAAAAGCTGTTCCTGACTATAGTTCTGATCCGCAAACATTCTATGATCCTGATCTTGTTTATCAAGATCAAACCCTGAAAGTTGGAGATACAATTACATTACAAGCTAAAGATCAAAAACCAAAAACATGCAAAGTAGGAGGTATCATCTCTCAGTATTACGACATGAGCGAAACAGGAATCCCCAATAATCTATATCAGATTTTTGTATCATCTGCTTTTTATGATGGACATTATCCTACCAGCAACATCGATTTGTATCTTCCTCAAGATGAAACAAGTGAAAATCTAGAATCGCATTTTTCCAGTTTAGCCGTCAAAGACGGATTTCATTTCTATAATTTAGCTCAAGAAAAAAGAAGAGAAAAAGAAATCGTACAAAATGATTTGGTCTTATTTACCGTATTGCTTCTAGGAATCCTATGTATATTGACCTTCAGCCAAGTTTTGTTTATTTCACAAAAACGCAAAGAGTTGAAATATCAGTATAAAGTTTTTTATCAGCTAGGTATTCCCACATCTATTTTTAATCAGATGCAAATTATAGAAATGTGCATCAAGATCCCTATGATACTGATTATGGCTTTTGGATCTTTTGCATGCATACAATACGTATCTTACTTGCCTGAACAACGCTTGATGTATCCATTTTCATCCCGTTTTTCACAAGAATACTGGTCATGGCCTATTTTCGTGATCATGAACATCAGTTTTGTCTTGATGGTAATGCTATGCTCATTCTTGATATACAATAGGCAACAAAACAAAAGGAGTAAAGTTTATGAAACCCATCATCATACTCGATCAAGTCAATAAAACTTATCACAATATTACATCACCAAACCATGCCTTACAAAATTGCACTTTGTCCATTATGCCTAAAACATTTACTTGCATCGTAGGAAAAAGCGGATGCGGGAAATCCACTCTGTTGAACAGTATCGGCGGACTCATTGAAGTTGATTCTGGCACCATTATTGTCCAAGGAAGAAACTTAACTTCAATGAAAGAAAAAGAATTAGCCGCCTTTCGAAGACAAAGCATCGGTTTTATCTTCCAGTTCTTTAATCTGCTTCAAGAACAAACTATTATCGAAAATCTCATGATTCCTTTTGACTTGAATCATGAAAGAGTTGATAAAGCTTTTTTCGAAGAAGTTATAAACGATCTGGAATTAACAAATCTAGTCAATAAATTCCCCCATGAGTTATCTGGCGGCGAACAACAAAGGGTTTCCATTGCCCGAGCACTTATTCGTAAACCTGCCATTATTTTGGCTGATGAACCTACTGGAAACCTGGATCGTGAAAACACAAAACAAGTAATCAAATTGATTCGACACTGTCAAAAACGTTTTGATCAAACGATTTTGATGGTAACTCACGATATTGAATTGGCCAAAGGAGCTGATGCCTTGATCTATATGGAAGATGGCCGCATTACTCACTATGAAAAAAACGACTTAAATCTTTCCTATGACAACAAGGATAAGGAGATGATCTCATGCGCATCTTACTAGTAGAAGATGATAAAGTTCTAGCCAACACACTTGCGGAAATATTAGAAAAGAAAGGATATGAAACCACGATCTGTTATAACTATATGCAGGCCTATCATGAAATCGAACATGCTTTTGATTGTTTTTTGCTGGATCAAATACTGCCTGATGGAAATGGCTTAGATCTCTGTCGTTTGATTCGTGAAAAAAGTGCATCGCCAATCTTGATCATCTCCAGTGATACCGCTGAATTCAGCATCTTAAAAGGTTTTGCTTTAGAAGCAGATGACTATATTGAAAAACCTTTTCGCTTAAATGTATTTTTAGCTAAGATAGAATCCGTGCTTCGACGATCTGGTAAACTCGACAAAGAAATAACCATAGGTGATTTTCGATTGTCCACAGAACTAAAAATACTATCTGCACCGAACCAGGATATTTCTTTGACTGTGACAGAAAGTGCTATTTTAGAAACCATTTTTCGCTTTTTTCCACACATCGCATCCAGGCAACAAATCACACGCAATATTTTTGATAGAACCAATAAGATCACATCGGCACAAACTTTAAATGTCCGACTTTCGGAACTCAGAAAAAAACTAGGGATCCACTCCTCTCATTTAGAAGCTATCCCTAATAGCGGATTAAGGTGGAAAGAATGAAACGAATCGGAATATGCTTGATCATCTTATGTTGTCTATCATCTATCTTTTCTTTTCTATTATGGGTAGATCATTATCAAGACACCCTAATCGTGTTGGTTGATAGTGAAGATCCAATCGATATCGTATTCGATGGATTTGATAAAACCAATGTCAATAAAGCCAAAGATGACTTGTTAGAAAAAGGATATGGTAAAGGATTGCGCCATTTTATCTATGATCAAACTTTAACAAACCCCTATACTCTTGGAATGATCATTTCATTTATCATATCCATCATGACCCTCATTGTATTTTTCTCTTATTACAGACATAGAGAAAAGAAAAGAGAAGATGAAGTCCTCAACGCTTTAAAAGATGGTCAGGTAATCGAAGATAATGTCATCTTAGAAACCATGGAAACCATACGTAACAATTATCAGTCAAAACTTAAAGATATGGCATTAGACCATGATAGCCAAAATCAAGAATTGGAAAACTTAGCTCATCAAATGAAATCAACATTATCTACTATTTTACTGCATGTAGATCAGATCTCGGATAAAGAAAATGTGCATCATAAAGAACTCATCATCAATCAAATAGATCGTTGCAACGAAACATTGAACCGATTCTTAAAAGGGTATGATGTTCGTTCTAATTTGACAAATTATCATTATGAAATCAAAAATGTTGCCGATTGTATTCAAACTGCTATCCAACACGTAAACACCATGACTACACATAAGAAATTGAGCATCGAAAGTCATTTAGTAAACTGTACGATGGCACTAGATAGTTTTTGGATCCAAGAAGCCATTGAAACCGTTCTGATGAATGCCATTGAATCTGCTGACCCAAATTCAACGATCTACGTAAACATGGAAAAGCATTCTAACGAATTACAAATTTCCATAATAAATGAAGGCGATTGTCCAAAAGATATTCATGCCATGTTTACAAGATACAACTCTTCCCGCCAAAATCAAGAACACTATGGTATTGGTTTACACATGGTCCAAACTGTTTGTAAAAACCATATGGGAAACATTTTAGCTTCATATCAAAACAATAAAATGAGTATCCAGATCATTTTACCCCTTCACCAATTAGAAAGCATTCAATATTGAAAAAGAAGATTGAGCACCTTCAAATTCCTATCATAAATATACTTATATAAAAACAGTGAAAACTATATTTTTTCAAAGAATCTTGTTATGAAATTTAATTACTGTAATCTTTCTGTAACACACCATACTTTAAAATATAAATAAGAATAAAATAGAATGGAGGTGAAGACATGAAAAAAATTAGAAATGTCATGGTTGCTATTATAACTTGCTCTGTACTTATTCCTGTTCTACCTGTTTTTGGTCAGGAATCAACAAGCAATCAAGTCATGCAACAAGAAATCACACCTAAGCACTTAATGAAATGGCAAGGAAGTGGTACATATCATTGTGGTAACTCATATGTGACAATTTTAGCTACAGTAACAAGAACCCCGAGTGGGACAACTTCAACAAAAGTAGAAGTTACTTCTGGAAACGGATATATTGTTTCATATAGTTTAAGTTGGGACACTTTTCGTGTATCAGGTTATGCATATGCTAATGCAAGTGGTCAATTTTATTATAATATTGCGTTATCCCCTGTAACCTAATTATAAAGACTATCTAAATAAAGCGAACCTTAAAGTTTTGGACAAACTAAGAAGGTTCGCTTAATATTATCAACTTTTTTATAAGGAAATTTATAGTTTTTTGTTTATTTTGATTTCCTCATTTACCAGCATTAATCTTTTAATAACCAATCTATCGCATTAACGACTTCAATTCCATCATAATTTCCTTGTGTAAACTTATCCAATGTCAAAACTATTTTCTTATAATTATCTTTAATGGATCTCAACGGAGCCAGTTCTCTTTCAAATGTTGTCTGATCAACCATACTTGCTGTTACTTGATAATAGATGATTTCATTATTTTTTTGTACAACAAAATCAATCTCGGATGATTCTGTTTTTCCTATATTAACTCTGTAACCTCTGCGAAGCAATTCAAAATAAATTGTATTTTCTAAAGAAAAACCTAAATCATACGTTTCTTTTGGCAACATATGATCTCTTAACGCAAGGTCAACAATATACCATTTATTTAGTGTTTTTAGAATCTTTTTGCCTGAAATATCAAAACGTTCTACTGGATAAAAGATAAAAGATTCTCGTAAAGCTTCCATATAATCATCCACCGTTGATGAGGATACTTTTCTTCCCGTTGAGGTTAGGTATCCGGTTACATTCTTAACAGAAATTATACTGCCTATAGCACTTGCCAAATATTTCGCAATAGATTTTAAAAGAACGATATTAGTAATCTTTCTTTTATTTGAATCAAGATGTTTTCTATTTTCTCGCTCTTCTATATCCTTTATGATAACCGTATTATATATTCCTTCCAAATACATATTTATTTGTTCAACATCCAATGGCATGTTCATTAAATAAGGAAAGCCTCCGTATTTTAAATATTGGTTGAAAACTTCTTCTTTGTCCCCTCCTTTTTCTTCATAAACCTCTTTAAAAGATAGGGGAAGCACAGATATTTCAACATAACGTCCCGACAAAAGTGTCGATAAATCGGACGAAAGCATATATGCATTCGACCCTGTAATATAAACATCCACATTTTCCTTAATATATAAACTATCCACTGTCTTCTCAAAACCAGAGACTTTTTGAATCTCATCTAAAAATATATACATTTTTTTACCTGGAAGAATTTTGCTTTCTACGTATTCATATAAAGATCTGTAATCTAATAAAGCTTCAAATTTCAAATCCTCAAAATTAATTGAGATAATTTGTTCATCCATCACTCCATTATCTCTTAAATAATCTTGAAACTGCATCAACAGTGTTGACTTACCGCATCTTCTGATTCCGGTTATAACCTTAATAATATCATGATCCTTCCACAAGATAAGTTTATCTAAATAATTTTTACGTATCACCATAACTACTCACCTCATCTAAAATATATCAAAACCTAGACAAGTATTCAACAAAAATCCCGATTTCGGGATTTTCATCTGATTTTTCAGAATTTGTCCCGATTTCGGGATTTTTAATTTTTGAAAATACATTAGCCTGGATTCATCTTTGTTTCTCTTTTTTCTGTTCTTTTGTGGAATATTTAATTGCTGTAATACGCCTTGTAACTATTAGAACTAGCTCTGCACTTGTTTTCTTTCTATCTGTTTTTGATTAAGAATTAACAAGGAATCACACTTAAGCACTTAATGAAGTGGTACCTATCATTGTGGTAACTCATTGGTCAAAAAAACCTATCTAAGCATCAAAATGTGTTTAGATAGGTTCTTTATTTATTCAGCGTTGCTGGCAACAACTTTAACACGTGACCATAAATCGGCAATGATTGCACGAGTATTTTCATCATATTTAAATACTTCGTCATTATCATTTCCAGAGCGAGGAATATAAGCATTGATTCCTTCATAATCTCCGCCTTCGCCACTTAATTCATCCATAACTTCTTTATTTGGAGAAGTATATCCTACATAACTTGAATTATCCATTGAAGCCTCATATGTACATACATAATCAATAAATGCATATGCTAATTCAGGATTCTCGGCATTTTTTGGAATTACCATTGCATCTGACCAAATATTCGTACCAGTTTCAGGCATATAGAATCCCATATCTTCATTTTCTGACATTACATAAGCAGCATCCCCAGAATAAATCAAACCAAGAGCTTTTCTTCCCTGTGCCATATTATCAATAATTTCATCCGTTACGATTTCAGGTTCCATTGTTTCAACAGCTTGAACTAACCATTCATAAGCTTCTTGTAACTCCTGTTCATTTGTCGTATTCATAGAATACCCCAATGCTTTTAAAGCCATCATGAAAGAATCACGTTCAGAATCATATAGATAGATATCCCCTTTATACTTTGTGTCTAAAAAGATATTGTATCCTTCTTTTTCAAGATCTTCTTCACTCACTTTATTCTTATCATATACTATTCCTACAGTCCCCCAAAAATAAGGAATAGAATACTCATTTTCAGGGTCATAATCTAATCCCATTACATCTTCAGAAAGTAAATCCAGATTATTCAATTTTTCTTTATCAAGCGGCTGTAGTAAATCTTCCTTTATCAATCTTTCAATCATATAATCACTAGGGACCAAAACATCAAAAGATTCTCCATTGGCAACCTTGATATACATTTGTTCATTTGACTCAAAATAATCTACATTTACTGTTGCCCCTGTTTGATCTTCAAAATCGGAAATAAGGTTTTCTCCCATATATTCACCCCAATTATAGAGATGAAGTTCCTGACCCTCAAATTCACGTTCTTGTGTGTTTGAACCGCATCCGGCAAGTGTCAATGCTAATGCACCGATCAATGTACTAGTTAATAATTTTTTCATGTTTCTTTTCCTTTCTCTCCCTAATTATAGGTATAACATTGATAATCACCAGGACTATCGTTATCAATACTACAACAAGTGTAGATATTGCATTAATACTTGGATTTATGCGCTTGCTCATAGTATAGACCATGATACTTAGATTCTTAACGCCTCCTCCGGTTACAAAATACGAAATGATAAAATCATCAAATGACATCGTAAAGGCAATCAAAGCTCCCGAAAAGATGCCCGGCATAATTTGCGGTACCAAAACCTTGGTCAATGCCTGCCATGGGGTAGCACCAAGGTCCATCGCTGCATCTGCTAAATTTGGATCTAAAGAGCGAATTTTAGGCATTATGCTTAAAATAACATATGGTGTACAAAAAGCAATATGTGCCAATAACATCGTCATAAATCCTCGCTCTATATGAAATGTAATGAACAATAACATAAATCCAATTGCAGTAACAATTTCCGGATTCATAATTGGAAAATCATTTAACTGTAAAACAAAGCTCTTTAAAAATTTTCGACTTTTTGATAATCCGATTGCGCTTATAGTACCTAATAAAGTAGCAACAAGCGTCGCAATTAAAGCTATAGTTATTGTGGTATAAAGCGATTCCATCATATCTCGGTTTTTGAACATATGTTCATACCATGTCAAACTAAAGCCTTCAAAATTTGTTAATGATCTTCCCGAATTAAACGAAAATACGATCATATATAAAATTGGTATATAGAAAAACAATAAGGAAAGAATCATCAGCGCTTTACCAAAAATACGTTTTTCTTTTTTCATGACGACTTCCTCCCACCGCTATTATGCTCATCAACACGACGAATCAAATACATGCAAAGCATCATAATAACAGCCATGATCATAGAAATTGCAGAACCAAAATTCCATTCACCTACTGTAATAAACTGATTTTCTATCACATTACCAATCAAGAAGAACTGTCCTCCTCCCAATAACTTAGGAATGAAGAAAGAACTGACTGCCGGTAAGAATACCAAGGCAATTCCACTGATAACACCGGATAAAGACAGAGGGAAAACCACGCGCAAGAATGTCTGAACCTTATTGGCACCTAGATCTGCACTAGCTTCCAGTAAGGAATGATCCATTTTACATAGCGAGGTATTAATTTGCAATATCATAAAAGGAATAAAGTTATAAACCATTCCTAACAACACTGCCCCCTCAGTATACAGCAAGTCTGTACCTTGTAATCCAAACAAAGTTTGAATGATACCACCTTCGGATAACAATCCGATCCAAGAATACGTACGTACCAACATATTGATCCATGTCGGTAATGTCACTGCCAATACTAATGTATTTCGAACTCGATCAGGACTGCGAGCAATAAAATAAGCTATTGGATACCCTAATAATACACAAATTATGGTCGTTTTAAAGGCTATTACCAAAGAACGCCATAAAATCATCAAAAAATCATGGTCGGTAAAAAAACGAATGTAGTTATTTAAAGTGAACGTAAAATTTACAATCTCATTACCTTGTGTTGTCAAAGAGTAAAATAAAATCAAAAGCATCGGTAATAAGATCATTAATACAACCCATACTACATACGGAAATGCTAGCTGACTAAATTTTTTCATTAGAATTCCATCTTCTCCATTACATGAATATCCTCAGGGAAGAAAGATAATCCGACCTCTTTACCTTCCTCTACATAATCAGTTGTATGGATCTTAAATTCTCGTCCTGTTGTCCAGAATGTAACCTTATAGATACCTTCTGTTATTTTTTCTGGATCGAAATCATAATCTACACTTAAATCTACACCTTCATCTTCATTATTCAATTTCCATCCTTGTGCATTTGCCCAAGTTTTTAAATCAGTATCTAAAGCATGAGATTCCATAATTTCATCTTTAGATTTGAAGAAGTTAAAAGCACTAACCGCTTCATTTGCTTTTTTATTTTCAACAACTCTTTGATCTACCACCCAGATTTTACGAATGATTTGAAGTCCTGAATTAGTTGAAAACTTAACATTATATTCACCTATTTCTTCTTTTAAATCTGTTTCTACCTTGATTGATAAATATTCATCTGTTTCCGGATTCCATGCTTGCGCATCTGCTCGGGCTACAATTTCTTTATCATCGATGTCTTTCATATCTTCCAAATCTAGATAAAAATCATTTGCACTGATTGCTTCTTTTCTATCATCACTCAAAATATTCTGATTATTTCTTACATGCATGTTAACCGTAACATGAGTGCCCGGAACCGTTTCGACCATAACTTCATAGTGAACCCCTTTAAAAAGTACACTTTCAACAGTTCCTGTCATTTTCCCTTGATCTACAGGTACAATATCAATGTCTTCTGGTCGAATTACCACATCTACAGGCTCATTTTCTTTAAAACCTACATCTACACAATCAAAAGTAATATCATCAAAACACACTTTCTTGTCTTCTAACATTCGTCCTGAAACAATATTGCTTTCTCCTATAAAGTTTGCTACATAACGATTGACAGGTTCATTATAAATATCCTGCGGAGTTCCAGCTTGTTGTATTTCGCCATCTTTCATAACAACAATTTTATCCGACATTGTTAATGCTTCCTCTTGATCATGTGTAACATAAATAAAAGTAATTCCTACTTCCTGTTGGATACGTTTTAGTTCATACTGCATTTCTTTACGTAGTTTAAGATCCAACGCTCCCAATGGTTCATCCAGCAACAATACTGAAGGCTCGTTTACCAAAGCTCTAGCTATCGCAACACGTTGCTGCTGACCTCCCGAGAGAACCGTTACATTTTTCTTTTCATATCCCTCTAAATTAATTAATTTCAACATCTTCATTACTTTTTGTTCAATAATGTCTTTATTCATTTTTTTTATTTTTAACCCGAATGCAATATTATCATATACATTCATATGAGGAAATAATGCGTATTTTTGGAAAACTGTATTCAATTCTCTTTTATGAGGAGGTAGCTTTAAGATATCTTGTCCGTCAAAAATTACATGTCCTTCTGTTGGTTCGATAAAACCACCTAATATTCTTAATAAAGTCGTTTTTCCACAACCACTAGGTCCTAACAATGTAACAAATTCATTTTCATAAATATCCAGATCGATTCCCTTTAAAACGATCTGTCCATCAAAATCTTTAACGATATTCTTAAACTGAATAATTTTCTTTTTTTCCATCTCCATAATCGTGTCCCTTTCTAACGTCTAAAATCTTGGTGGTGTTGAAACCCATAATACCTTAGCTGGTGTATTGGATGGATTGTACAAATAGTGTGAATTCCTTCCTGAAATATAGAATGTTTCCTTAGCTTTGACCTTATAGCGCTTTTTGCCCATAACAAGTTCGATCTTTCCTTTTAAGACATAGCCAAACTCTTCGCCTTCATGGCTTTTTATCGTTCGCGATTTCTTTAGCGGATTTATCGTCAACAAAATGGGTTCCATCGCATTTTTTTGTGCATTGGGAATGATCCATTCGATCGTATGATCTTCGCCTTCATCAATAAAGAAATCTCCTTGATGAAACACGATCTGTTCTTCCGGTTCTGCAGCAAAAAATTCCGATAGATTTGTGCCTAAAGCCTCTAGGATATCTTCCAAAGTTGAAATACTTGGGCTCGTTAGATCTCTTTCTAACTGTGATAAAAAACCTTTGGTCAATTCAGACCTTGACGCCAATTCTTCCAGTGTTAGATCATTGGCAATTCTCAATGCTTTTATCTTTGCTCCTATCTGCACGGCATCCCCTCCCTCATTTGTTTACTTTTACTAAACTTTAAATTTATTTAAGAAAACACAAGACAATTATACATAAAACGCATCAAGATGCAATACACAATTATAAAAACATTAAAAAATTTTACACTTAGCGCCATATATGTTATATTTTTGAACGTGTAAAGGAGAGAATAAACATGATAAAATCGATTCTTCAAGGTATGGTTGTCGGCATCGCAAATATCATTCCTGGTGTCAGCGGTGGAACCATGATGGTCGCAATGGGTTTATATGATAAATTAATTCATTCCATCACTCACATTAAATCTGAATTGAAAGAAAGCTTAAAGCTTTTATTCCCTATCTTTTTAGGAGCTGGATTAGCAATCGTAATTCTTTCAAGATTGTTTGAATATCTATTAGAAGTACATCCAATTCCAACAAATTTTGCCTTTTGTGGTTTAATTGCCGGAAGCCTGCCTTTCATACTAAAGAAAGTAAAAGGATCCAATCCTACAAAAGCTTCCAATATGATTCCTTTGATCATATTCTTCGCAATCGTTGTATTAATGGCAGTAATGGGAGAAGCTAAAGGTGTCGCATCGACGATTGATCTTAACTTCATTGAAATTGTAAAACTATTAGTTGTTGGTATCATTGCAGCTGCAACCATGGTCATCCCTGGTGTCAGTGGAAGCATGATGTTAATGTTGTTAGGTTATTATGAAACGATCTTAGCTTATATCAACCGCACTGTAGATGCTTTGACATCGTTCAATATAGGCGATTTAATAAGTTGTATTCTAGTGCTGCTGCCTTTTGGTATTGGAGTGATCCTAGGTATCTTCTTAATTGCCAAATTAATTGAGTGGATCTTCTCTAAATGGGAAACACAAGCTTATTACGCTATTATCGGATTGATCGTTGCAAGTCCGATCGCTATTCTATTAAAAACAAATTGGGCTAGTTTCTCTTTAATTACAATTCTTATTAGTATTGTAACATTTGTATTAGGTTGGGTCGTTGCAAGTAAACTTGGTGGAGAGTAAATTCTCCACTTTTTTTATTAAGATTTGATTTGTGATTTCTATGCATAAAAAAACAGGAACATCATCTTCCTGCTTTCTGTATCCATTCTTTTGTCTTCATTAAATCTTTAGGGAAGTTTTTAAAATCTTTTAACTTCCATGTCCAATTCAATTCATCTTCCTCATTAGGTTTATTTAATCTTGCCTCTTCTTTATAACCACATATATCCCATATAGGCAGAATACATATATCAGCTGCAGAATCTAAGGCAAAGTGACAAATCATATCATTGAAATTACGTTCTGTATAACCTTGTTTTTTCAAAAAACGCCTCAAGCTTATACGATGATTATTATCATATCCATAATAAGCCTGATTGATGGTTTCATGATTTTGCGTACTTGTATACAGCACCGAATCTTTTCTTACGCTCTTTTTAAGTTCCTTTACTTTCATCCTGTCTAAAAGTACATCGACATTTGTCATTCCAAGTTCAAAATCATCACATATCTTCTCCAATCCTTCAACAATTAAATGAAAACCTGGAAATTCATGTTTGATCATGATCAATAATGAGTGAATCAAATCTTTGAATTCTTCATAATCTACCATTTCATCAATTTTTAAATAATCATTGATAATCGTATAATAATCGATCTTGGCTACATCAAAACACCGACTAAGCCAACGAATTCGTTTTTTCCAAAAACTAAAGCCATCAATCAATTGCCTTTTAAAATCATGTATTGGCATATGATATGTACAATTGTTGAGCGCCTTAGGATTACCGTTTTCATCTAAAAGAAAATCAAAACGATTGGTCCATACATCCGCACTGTCATAATTCACAAATGCTACATCCGAGATTAGAGTAATTTCTCTGGCATGTGCATACATTACGATGTCATCAAATTGTTTATAAAATATAAACTGTAGAAACTTGGTATAGAAAAGTTCATCTTCATATTCAGAGAGATCCACTTCTTTATATAATGGATAATTGCGGTATTCTTCATCCCATTCAATCCAAGGCCTTTCACTATTCAATGATCTAAACAGCTGATAAATTGCCCAATCTTCCAACCAGAAAGCTGTCTTTTCAAAATATTCAAAGTCTTCTTTAAATGAGTCATAGTTTTTCTTAAATGCTTTAAAAGCTCGTCTAAAGTATTCATTCTTAAATACTCTAACCGTTTCATAGTCCACTCTATCTTTAAATTTATTACAATTCGTTATCGAGCTTTGCGTCAATAATCCCATCTCACAAAGTCTATCTAAATTAATATAAACTGGATCACCGGCAAAACTAGAGAGCGCATGGTAGGGAGAATGAGATCTTCCTTTTGCCTGTAAAGGCAATATCTGCCAAACATGATAACCTGAATCCGCAATACAATCGATCATTCTTACCGTTTTTTGTCCTAAATCTCCTATCCCCTGATTCGCTGGAACTGAAAACATAGGGCATAACACACCCGCGCATCTTTCCATATTTTTTAACCCTTTATGTAACCCCTTTCACTTTACTTGGATTTTAGCACATATGGACCTATTTGGGTATATAAAATTAAAAAATATACGATTTATTCTATAACATATATAGTACTTCTTTATTAAATATCAAAGATATTTAAACTAATTCAAGCCATTATTTTTATAACCTAGATGTCATTGAAACATCAATTAAATTTTCATTAAAAAAAGATCCCTAAGGATCTTTTAATTATTTCATCATGTCTTCGATTAAATCATATGTTTTAACTGGATCTTCACTCTTAGTGATAGAACGTCCTACAACAATATAGTCGCATCCTTGTTCATTAGCATAATCTGGTGTCGCAACACGTTTTTGATCATCTTTTGAATCAGATGCCAAACGAATACCCGGAGTGACTGTTAAGAAATCATCTCCACATGCTTCATGGATTGCCTTTGCCTCATGAACAGAACATACAACACCATCTAAACCAGCTGCTTTAGCATTCTTAGCGTATTTGATAACACTATCCATTACTTCGCCTGGAATTCCCAATTCCTCATTCATCATTTCTTTAGATGTAGATGTTAACTGGGTTACCCCAATGCACAATGGACGTTTGTTTCCATTTGCACCAATTTCAAGACCTTCAACAGCTGCTTTCATCATCGCAATTCCACCAGCACAATGAACATTCACGATATCAACTCCTAAATTTGCAAGGTTTTTCATTCCACCTTTTACTGTATTTGGAATATCATGCAATTTTAGATCCAAGAAAATATGATGTCCCATTGCCTTTACAGTCTGAATGATATCCAACCCGCAGGCATATGTTAATTCCATACCGATTTTTACATAAATTGGCTTGTCAAATTTATTTAAGAAGTTCACTACTTCTTCTTTGCTGGAAAAATCCAGCGCTACGATTGTACGTGACATTATTTAAAACTCCTTCCTACAGCTTCACTAACACTATTATATCCATATTTCTTTAATACTTTTGGTAAATCTTCAATAATTTTAGGGCAAACATATGGATCCACAAAATTCTGAGCTCCAACTTCGACTGCACTAGCTCCTGCATTCAAGAATTCAAGTACATCTTCAGCACTAGTGATACCACCAACACCAATGATTGGAATATTAACAGCCTGTGCTACTTGATAAACCATACGAATCGCAACTGGTTTAATGGCTGGTCCAGAAAGTCCTCCTGTAATATTGGCAAGTAATGGTTTTCCTGTTTTTAGGTCAATACGCATTCCCATCAAAGTGTTGATCAAGACCAAACCATCCGCTCCAGCTTCTTCTACTGCCTTGGCAATCTCAACAATATCTGTAACATTTGGTGAAAGTTTTACATATACCGGTTTCTTAGCTGCAGCTTTGGCAAGCTTTGTCACGTGAGCTGCAAGTTCCGGTTTTGTACCTAAGCCAATACCCCCATGTTTAACATTTGGACAGGAAATATTTAACTCATAAGCTTTGATCACTTCACTATCATTTAAAGCTTCAATAACTTTAACATAGTCTTCTTCTGTAGCTCCGGCTACATTGGCAATAATTTCAGTATCAAATTGTGCTAAAAATGGCAATTCTTTCTCTTTGATTACTTCAACACCTTTATTCTGTAATCCAATTGCATTTAACATACCGCTTGGTGTTTCGGCAATTCGTGGTGTTGGATTTCCAAAGCGCTCCTGTGGTGTTGCACTTTTTATCGCAATTCCACCTAAAAGGCTAAGATCATATAATTCTGCATATTCACGACCAAACCCAAAACATCCACTGGCAGGAATGATAGGATTTTTTAAATTTAAACCAGGTAATTTAACTGAAATATCCATCATAGTGCCACCTTTCCAACTTCAAAGACAGGACCATCTTTACATACACGTAAAGAATTTCCTTCTTTATCTTTTACTACACATCCCATACATGCACCTAAACCACAGGCCATACGCGCTTCTAAAGAAATATATCCTTTTGTATATGTAGCATCCAATGCCTTCAACATCATCAATGGTCCACAGGCACTGATGAAATCCGTATCGATATTTTTTGCCTGGATCGCATCAAGAACTGTACCTTTGGTACCAACGCTTCCATCCATTGTCGCGATCTCTACATTACATCCAAGCTGTTCAAATTCTTCTTTATAGAAAACAGATTCTTCGTCATTAAAACCAAGTACAACATCTACTTTTGATCCTTTTAGACGATATTGTTTGGCTGTTTCATATAGAGGCGGTACACCTACACCACCTCCAACTAGAAGAATTTTATCCTGATCTTCAATCGGGAAACCATTTCCCAATGGTCCAAATATATCTAATAGATCATTAGATGTCAGCTCTGTCATTTTTTCAGTACCCTGCCCTAAGATCTTATAAATAATGATAAGGCTCTCATCTTTTATTTCACAAATTGAAATTGGTCTACGAAGATAAAATCCTGGAACACTAATTTCAATAAATTGACCAGGTCTTGCCTTTTTGGCAAGATTGGTCTTTATTTCCATACGCCAAATATCTTTGGCGATTTCTGTATTCGATAAAATAACTGCGTTTTCCTGCATATTATTATTTCCCCATTTCATTCATACTGATCGCAGAGAAGCTCAGGGATTCAAGCACCTTGATCAGGGCGTTGGCCGTATCCAGGCTCGTCATGCAGGAGATGTTGTTCTCCGCCGATACCCTTCGGATCAAGAAGCCGTCCGCTCTGGTATTCTCCTTGCTGGACATAGTGTTGATCACGAAGTTCACCCTTCCGTTGCGGATGATGTCCACCACGTTGTTCTTCTCGCCCTCTTCGATCTTGCTGGCTCTATGTACATACAGTCCTTCCTTCTCGAACAGGTCCGCCGTCCCTTTAGTCGCATAGATGCCGTAGCCGATGTTCGCAAAGCGTTTTGCCAGCTGCAGCGCCTCCTGCTTGTCCTCGTTGGCGATCGTCATCAGCACGTTGCCGTGCATCGGGATCTGGATGCCGCTGGCCACCAGTGCCTTGTACAGCGCCTTCTCCAGGTTCACATCGCTTCCCAGTGCCTCCCCGGTCGACTTCATCTCCGGTCCCAGCACCGTATCCACGCTTCGCAGCTTCGCAAACGAGAATACCGGCGCCTTCACGAACACACGGCCCTTCTCTTCCGGATGATATCCCGGTGTCAGCCCCTGCTTGCGTATTGAATTGCCCAGGATCGCCTGTGTGGCGATATAGCTCATCGGTACCCCTGTGATCTTGGACAGGAACGGTACCGTTCGGCTCGATCTTGGATTGACCTCCAGCACATACACGTTCTCATCCCTGTCCACGATGAACTGGATATTGTACAGACCGACAAAGTGGAATCCCTTCCCGATCCTTGTTCCATAGTCGATGATCGTTTCCTTGGTCTTCTGGCTGATCGTCTGTGTCGGATACACCGAGATCGAATCCCCGGAATGCACCCCGGCCCTCTCGATATGTTCCATCACGCCCGGGATGTACACATCCTCGCCGTCCGCGATCGCATCGATTTCCAGCTCCTTGCCCACGATGTACTTGTCCACCAGGATCGGTGCATCATGGCTGATCTCCTGGACCGCCGTGGCCATGTAGATCTTCAGCTCGTCGTCGCTGTGCACGATCTCCATCGCACGTCCGCCTAAAACATAGCTTGGTCGAACCAAAACCGGATAGCCGATCTTCTGCGCGATGACAAGGGCCTCTTCCACGGTCGTTGCCGTCTCTCCCTGTGGCTGCGGGATGTCCAGCTTCTTGAGCATCGCTTCAAACTCGTGTCGGTCCTCGGCACGGTCGATATCTTCCAGGCTCGTTCCCAGGATCTTCACCCCGTGTCTTACCAGGGAGTCGGCCAGGTTGATCGCCGTCTGTCCCCCGAACTGCACGATCACGCCCAGCGGTCTTTCCAGCTCGATGACATGCATCACGTCCTCGGTCGTCAGCGGTTCGAAGTACAGCTTGTCGCTGATCGAGAAATCCGTCGACACCGTTTCCGGGTTGTTGTTGATGATGATGGCCTCATAGCCCGCATGGCGCAGCGTTTCTACGCAGTGCACCGTCGCATAGTCGAACTCCACGCCCTGTCCGATACGGATCGGTCCCGATCCGAGCACGATGATCTTCTGGCGGTCGCTGACGATCGATTCGTTTTCCTGCTCGTAGCTGGAATACAGGTATGGTGTGGCGCTGGTGAATTCTCCGGCGCATGTGTCGACCATCTTGTAGACCGGCATTATGCCGTTCTCCTTACGCATCTGGTACAGGTCGTATTCGCTCATCTGCCAGTTTCTGGCGATATAGGAATCCGAGAAGCCGTTCTTCTTGAGCTGGCGAAGGATCTGGACATCTTTTGGATGGTCCGTCATCTCCTTTTCCAGGTCGATGATCTTCTGGATATGGTACAGAAAGAATGGATCCATGCCCGTGATCTTCTGGATCGTTTCAGAACCGTAGCCGTTGCGCAGCCACTGGGCAATCACGAAGATCCTCTCGTCGTCGCACTTCTTCATCTTGTCTTCCAGTTCTTCCCTGTCCATCTGGGCGATCGATCCCTTGTACAGGTGGTCTACCTTCATCTCTAAAGAACGGATCCCCTTCAAAAAGGATTCCTCAAAGGTGCGTCCGATGGACATGACCTCTCCGGTCGCCTTCATCTGTGTGCCAAGATGACGATCCGCTGCCGGGAACTTGTCAAATGGGAAGCGGGCGAACTTGCTCACGACATAGTCGATGGCCGGTTCGAAGCAGGCATAGCTGCTCTGTGTCACCGGGTTCAGGATCTCGTCCAGCGTCAGGCCGACGGCCAGCTTCGCCGAGATCTTGGCGATCGGATATCCCGTGGCCTTGCTGGCCAGGGCGCTCGATCTCGATACACGCGGATTGACCTCGATGACATAGTATCTGAAGCTCTTTGGATCCAGCGCCAGCTGCACGTTGCAGCCGCCGCAGATCTTCAGGGCACGTATGATCTTCAACGATGCGCTTCTCAGCATCTGGTTCTCGCGGTCGGTCAGTGTCTGCACAGGGGCCACGACGATGCTGTCGCCGGTATGGATCCCCACCGGATCCACGTTCTCCATGCTGCAGACGACGATCGCATTGTCGTTGGCATCGCGGATCACTTCGTATTCGATCTCCTTGTAGCCGGCGATGCTCTGTTCGATCAGGCACTGATGCACCGGCGAGATCTTCAGCCCGGCCTCGCAGATGCTGCGAAGCTCTTCCTCATTGTCCGCAAAGCCTCCGCCGGTACCGCCAAGGGTGTAGGCAGGGCGCACGACCACCGGATAACCTAGCTTCTGACAGTATTCCACCGCTTCCTCTACGGTGTGCACGATCCGGCTGTGTGGGACCGGTTCCCCGATCTGCTGCATCAGCTCGCGGAACAGCTCCCTGTCCTCGGCACGGTTGATGGCCAGAAGGTCCGTTCCCAGGATCTCCACTCCGTATTCGTCCAGGATGCCGTCCTCATGCAGCTCCACGACCAGGTTCAGCCCGGTCTGTCCTCCAAGGGAGCCCAGGATCGCATCCGGTCTTTCCTTGTAGATGACACGCTTGGCAAAGTCCAGGTTGATCGGTTCGATATAGACACGGTCGGCAATCGTCGTATCCGTCATGATCGTCGCCGGATTGGAGTTGATCAGGATGACCTCGTAGCCTTCCTCACGCAAAGACTGGCAGGCCTGGCTTCCGGCATAGTCGAATTCCGCTGCCTGTCCGATCACGATCGGTCCCGATCCGATCACCAGGATCTTGTGTATATCTGTTCGCTTAGGCATTTTTATCCATCCTTTCTATTATGCTTCTTTTTTCCAAACTTCTTTTCCTTTCACGAAAGTCTGTTTGATCTGGCAGGCAACTTTCCATCCATCAAATGGTGTGTTTTTCCCCATAGATTCAAATTTAGAAGCATCAATTGTATATTCATGATTCATATCAACCAAGATGATATCGGCATCATTTCCTTCTTTGATTTCTCCAATACCATCCAGTTTAAAACGTTTAGCTGGTGCTTTTGACATCCAGTTAACTAACTGTTGTAAGCTCCATCGTTTTTGATTTACTACAAATTCTGTATATAGAAGTGCAAAGCTTGTTTCCAAAGAGACGATACCAAAAGGTGCCTTATCCATTGGCTGATTCTTTTCCTGAGCAGTATGAGGAGCATGATCATTGGCAATGATATCAAGACTTCCATTTTCCAATCCCTCAATCAAAGACATTCTATCTTCATGACTGCGTAGAGGCGGATTCATCTTCCAATTTGGGCCCTGAACATCTTTATCTTCCAACAATAAATGATGTGCTGTAACTTCACCGCTGACATTTAATCCATCATTTTTAGCTTTCTTCAACGCCTCTACACTTTCCTTTGCGGAAATATGGCAGGCATGATAAGCATTTTTGCATTCTTTAACAATTTCAAGATCACGAATCAATTGAGCACTTTCGCAGGCACTTGGAATTCCCAACCAGCCTTTTGCCTTAGTGATTTCACTTTCATGAACACAGGCACCCGGTTTGCGATAGCTCATATCTTCTGTATGAGCGACGATCATAACATCTTCCTGATTTGCCTTTGTCATGGCTTCTTTCATGATTTCATCATTGGATACACCTACGCCATCATCGCTAAACCAGTGAATCCCAAGCGCTTTTAAAGCATGCATATCCACTACTTCTTTACCCGCTTCTTTTTTAGTGATGCAGGCATAAGGATATGTATTTACAACAGATTGATCATGGATCAATTCTAAATAATTTTTTACATCTTCAACATTGTCTGGAAAAGGAATTACATTTGGCATACATAAAACTGTTGTAAATCCTCCAGCTGCAGCAGCCTTGGTTCCTGTTTTAATTGTTTCTTTTTGCGCATGACCAGGTTCTCTTAGATGCACATGCACATCCACTAAACCAGGAAGTACTGTAAGACCTGAAGCATCGATCGTTTCATGGTCTCCTTCAATATTCTCTGCAATCTTGACGATTTTTCCTTCATCAATCAAGATATCAACTTTTTTTAATGTATCTTCTACCAATACATTTCCATTCTTAATTACTAACATGTCTCCTCCTAAAATGGTTCATATCCAAAAGCACGTTTGATAACAGCTTTTCGAACCAATACACCATTAGACATTTGTTTAAAAATTCGACTTTTCTTAGCCTCAACAAGATGATCGGCAATCTCAACACCGCGATTTACTGGTGCGGGATGCATGATGATCGCATTTTCTTTCATCATCTGATAACGTCTGTCATTTAATCCGTATTTTTCTAGATATTCTTCATCACTCATATTTGCCAAAGAAGCTCCGCGCTCTCTTTGAATTCTTAACATCATAACAACATCCGCCCATTTACAAGCTTCATCAAAATCCATAGTAGGATATCCTTCTCTTTGCCACTCTTCAGGACCTGCAAAGAAAACATTTGCGCCTAATTTTTCTAAAGCCTGTTTATTTGATGCGGCAACTCTTGAATGCTGAATATCTCCTGCGATCACTACATTTAATCCTTTGAAATCTTTAAATTCATCATACATTGTCAACAAATCTAACAAGCACTGTGTTGGATGGTTTCCAGCTCCATCTCCAGCATTTAAAATTGGAATATTAATGTTTTCCAGTTCTTTAAAATATTCATCTTTTGGATGACGAATCACGACTGCATCATATCCAATTGCCTCAAAAGTTTTTACCGTATCATATAGAGATTCTCCCTTTGTTACACTTGAAGTTGATGCATTAAAATCCGCAACTTTACAGCCTAACTGATACTCTGCGCTCTCAAATGAGAAGTGAGTTCTTGTCGATGCCTCAAAAAAAAGATTAGCAACTAAAGCATTATGCTTTGGCAATTGCCAATCTTTATGAGAACTATTAAAACTTTTAGCATCACCAAGAATACTAAGAATCTGTTCAGCTGATAAATCTTGCATGGATAATAACGAATTTTTATTCATAAAATATCCTCCTGCCTAAAAAAAAATGAATCTAAAATTCATTTTTTCTCGTTTTTCTTATCGCAAATATTGTAACATATATCGTCCATTTTTCAACTGTTTTATTAGGAGCAAAGTGCTCATATAACGCATTAATAATTTTGACATTTTTACATAATAATTCCCTTTTTCACATGAATTCACACACTTCATACATCATCTTTTTATTTTTTATTTGTACTATATAGTCGAGCCAAGGATAGAGGCTCACTTCATAATCAAATTCCCTTTCTTAAAACTTTCTAGCAAAACCCTTTAGGTAATTTCCCTTACTTAAAGGGCTTTTGCCTGTTCTAGGCTCTTATTAAAAAAAATCTCTGCCATTACCGCAGAGATCTTTATAAGTTATAAAAGTTATCGTCAAAGCGATAGGTTTCCATCGCTCTTTTGGTTCTTAAATAAAACTGTGTTCCCGTAGAAACAACCAAGATACCAAGAGCCAATACTCCTGCAATGCTTAATGTTTCCAAGCCCTTTACCAAAGCTTCCTGAACATTTCCTTGAATCACTTCTAACATCGTATAATACATGCCACCTCCAGGAACCAAAGGTATCAAAGCACATACAATAAAAGTTGTGACAGGCGTCTTACATAAGCGGGCAAAAATTTCACCAAATATCGCAAGTCCTAAAGCTCCCAGAAAGTTTGCGACTAATTCACTCATACCTAGATACAGTGAATATTTATATAAAATGCCCCCAATGGCGCCTGTTAATCCCGCAAGAATCAACTTCTTGCCTCTAATATTGAATAGAATTCCAAAACCGATGCTGGCTAAAAAAGCAGAGATACCAGCTTTAATAATCACTTCAATCATATTTCAGCTCCTACAACAATATACTCAACATAAAACCAGCCCCAATCGCAATAGCTAATGCCGTTAAGAAAGCTTCTGTTCCTCTAGAAAGTCCAGATAAATAATCTCCGGCAACCGTATCTCGAATCGCATTGGTAATAGCTAATCCTGGTACCAATAACATGATACTGGAAATGATTACGATATTATAATCAATGCCTTGGTATAAATATGCGCTTGCGATCGAGCAGCAAACCGCTATCGCTGAGGCAATCGCATTTGTAAAGAAATTATTAACACGAAACTTTTCAAACAACGTAGTCACACAACGAATCAAGATTCCTATTAAGAAAGCAGCAATGCTATCGGCAATATTACCATCAAAGAAGATCGCAAATCCGGCTGCACCTACTCCGGCAAACAACAAGGTGATCCAAAAAGAATATCTTTCTTTTCTTTCGATTCGATCAATTTCTTTTTCTAATTCATCCACCGAAATCGGATCCTGGCTTACTCTACGTGACAGTGAATTGATCATATCAATAAGATTTAAATCTACACTTTTAGAACGTACACGCCCAATACGCGTGCTTGTTTTGCCATCAACCGTTATGGATAACATGATTCCTGTTCCAGTCACGAAACTATCCGCAATTTGTACATCCGGATAGGATTGACACAAACGAATCATCGTTTCTTCGACACGATAAATTTCAGCGCCACTCTCAATCAACATTTTGCCGGCTCTTACGACAACATTTAACAACTTTTCAACATTCATACTATTTAGTATATGCATAACACTCCATAAATCAAAACAAAAATAAAAAATTGTTCACGAAAAGAAAACAGAGAACTTATGCTCCCTGTTTTACTACTTCTACAAGCTTTGTAACTAGATCTTCATTGACTATATCATAGTCCATTTCATGCTCATCTGTTAAATATGCATAGCTAACACCATTATTTGCGGTAGTTGGATCACTTAAATATGACTTGCATGAAGAATGTACTTGATTAATCCCAGTATATTCCATCAATTCGATTGCATTTGTCGCATTTACTCCACTACCTGGCAACAATTCGATTTTGTCACCATATTTTTCTTGAAGATCTTTCAATAAATCTTTTCCTTCAAAAGCCTTTGCCTTTTGTCCACTTGTCAAGATACGATCTGCCCCAAGACGAATCAAAGTTTCAATAGCTTCGTATGCATCAGGACAAACATCAAATGCTCTATGGAACACTGCTTCTTTATGATAAGAATGAACAAGCTCGATCATCTGTGCTGTCTTATCTTCTTTGATCGTACCATCTTCATTCAAAAAGCCAAATGAGATTCCATCAGCTCCATTGTCCAACAAAAGTTTTGCATCTTCCATTATGATCATTTCGTCATCTTCATCATAACAAAAACCTGCCGCCCTGGGACGAACCATACAAATCACTTTCAGATTCGTCTCTTCTTTTACTTTTCTTAAAGAAGAAACACTTGGTGTCAAACCACCTACACTTAAGGCACTGTTCAATTCAACACGATCTGCTTTTCCTTTATATGCCGCAATACAGTCTTGATAGCTGCCTGCACAAACTTCTACAATTCTTTTCATATTATTCACCTGATCCTAAATACAATAAGCTTAATGCATAAATCTTAGTGTTTGTCATAAGATCTTTTCGATCCATCCATTCATCTGGATTATGCCCAATTCCTTTTTGCCCCGGAAAACTTGGTCCAAAAGGTACGATATTTGGCATTAATTTCGCATATGTTCCTCCCGTAGTTGTGACCGGAGTTCCATCAAATCCTGTGATTTTTTCATATGCTTTTTGTAATGAGCTGCATAAGAAACCTGTCTTTTCAAAACGTACTGGATCATAATTCTTAGCACATTCTGCTTTCAAGTTCTCAGAGAGTTTTGATTTTACTTTATCCATGATTTCTTCAATAGTTATAGAAGCTGGATAACTTAATACAAATTCAAAGCCTAGATCTTCATCACAATCAATCAAACTTTTCCCTCTAAGCTGCATCGCACCAAATTCTTCATCTACGATATTTAAACCAAGTTTATTAGCATGATCATCACTTGTCAATAAATACTCGTTGACAAAATGATTAAATTCCTTTTGATGTTTGATATCGGCATAAACACGTATTGCCGCACGACCTCTTTCGGCATAGACAACAGGATATTTACAATCCGGTGTCCATCCCATGATTGGAGGTTTTTTCTTTGTAAGATAATACTCAAGATCTTCAAACCCTGATTCTTCATCTGTTCCAAATAAGATCCATACAGGATGTTTTAATTTGATATTTAATTCCTTAAGAACATATAAGGCAAATAGGCAAGATAAAACTGGTCCCTTATTGTCAAGAATACCGCGCCCAAAGATCCTTCCATTTACTTCTTCAGCGCCAAATGGTTCATGTTTCCAACCATCCCCAACAGGAACTACATCAAGATGCCCAATAATTCCAATATAGTCTTCACCTTGCCCATATTTGGCAATTCCCATTCTTCCATCTACATTCTCTGTTTCAAAGCCAAGTTCCTCGCATAGTTTTAAGGTCGCTTCCAAGGCATCATTTACCCCTTTACCAAAAGGCATTCCAGGTTGTGCTTCACTCTTCACGGAATCTATGCGAACAATTGACTTGATTGCATCGATCATTTGCTCTTCAATTTCATCAATTTTCTTTAAAATTTCTGTTTCCATAATCATTGCCTTTATTTACGAACCAGCGGAGCTGTTCGCGTTGCCATATAATTATCCATCCATTCTTTAGAAGCGACTTCAAAATACTGTTTATGATTTTCATCAAATTTTACAAGATATACAGTTGGTTCTTCATTTTCAGTCGCAACCGCAAAAGAGAATCCTTCAATATTTGTTGTTACGCCCCATTCTCCTTTATTGTTCATGGCAATTAACGACATATCTCCAGCTTTTCCTCTTCTTTTTTTAAGTTCTTTATCAAATGTATTGACCGCAATATCACATGCTTCCTGAGGTGTCTTTCCTTCTTTCATCAAACGAACGATTTCATATGAAACGCACCCTTTCATGACATCTTCTCCTAGTCCAGTAGCACTTGCTCCACCTACTTCGCTATCTACATAGAACCCAGAACCAGAAACAGGAGAATCACCAACTCGACCTGCATGTTTCATAAATAGTCCACTTGTACTTGTGGCAGCCGTCATATGACCTTTATCATCAAGACAAACCATTCCAACTGTATCATGACCAGAATATGGTTTTAATTCTGTATTTTCAGTTGTTTCTTTAACACGGTTATGATAATGAATCTTAGCGCGTTCTGTTAACATGTTCTTTCTTTCAAAACCATGACGATGAGCATATTTTTCAGCTCCAGCCCCAACTAAAAAGTTGTTAACTGGTTCCTTAGATAACATACGTGCAATGCTGACAGGATTGGCATAGTCTTTAATAGCACCTACACAACCTACATCCAATGTATCTCCATCCATGAAAGCCGCATCCAATTCAACTTCCATTTCTTCATTAGGCAATCCCCCATACCCAACGCTTTTATAAAACTCAAAATCTTCGACAGCACGAATTGCTGTTTCGATAGAATCACCAGCATCAGCTGATTTTTTCAACATATCTGCCGCTTCACTGATTCCTTCTAAAGCCATTCTCCATGTTGCGATAATTCCGTACATATTATATATTCTCCTTTATTGACCTTTCTTTACTCTCTTTTAAAAAATCGCTGACTAATCAGCGACTCATGATTAATTATTTTTGAATTTCTTCATTGCGACGATTGCTTTTTTAAGCACTTTTTCTGCATCCATCATTCCATAGTCTGCAGCATCGATGACCATAACTGGAGTCTTGTCGCCATAACGTCTGTTGATATCATCATACAAGAACTTTGTCTGTGGACCGATCAAAATGCAGTCTAATTTGTTTTCTTCGATGATAGAAGAGATTTTTTTGTATGAGAAAGCTTTACATTCAAAAGGTAAATTATGTTTGTCTGCTACCTCTTGCATACGCTGTGCCATCATACTTGTTGACATACCATTGTCACAAAATAAATAAATACGTTTCATATCCGGGCCTCCTAACTATTTTTCTAAAGATTGAAACTTTTTAAAAATTATGATTTGCTGTTCTGCCATTTGTTTACACGTTTCACAAGCCATCAGCTGGTCTTCTGCATGCATCAATAGCATTGTTGGATTTACTGGTTCGCCTCCAGCTTCTTTTTGAATCAAAGAAGCATGGGCTTCATGACCTTTTAGGAACATTTCTTCCGCATCTTCTATTAGTTTTTCAGCTTTTTCAAAATCGAATTCCTGAGCTGCTTTCATAGCTTCCATATACATGGATTTAGCAGCACCTACGCTAGCAATTATCTGAAAGCTTACTAGCTCCATCCCTTCCATAGTTGCTCCTCCTTCTCTTATCCTCGTTAATATTATAGTATAAAACTATCAAGTGTTCTATCAACCGTTTTTCCTAGTCATTAGGAAAAATTTCATCCAGTTCAAGATCATCATAAGGGAAGCATGGGCGCATGATTTGTCTAAAAATAAGACCTTCACTTTTTTGATATGTTGGTCCTTGTGTCAAGGACATAACACAATAATCACCATATTTATTATAGTCATCAGAGATATATCCTTCTTTGACCACAATCACATCATAATCTTTAACATCCAACCCTGAACATTCAAACTGATCTAGATCAACATATTGGATCGCGTCATATTCAACAACAACACATACAGGTGCATCATTAAATTTTACCGTAATAGCTGTTCCGATATCTTCTCGTTTGGCATAAGCTTTGTCTGCCAATCCTTTGGCAATGATCTTGCCCTTAACATGTACCTTTTTACACATTTCATCAAGATCAGCCCCTAAATCAAATTCTACTTCATCATTAACTTGTTTATTATAAAGATATTTATAGGCTGCTTTATCCACGATACCTGCCACTAAATAAGACTTATTATTAAAATCATCCAACGCTAGAATTTGTCTTAAAACATATGTATTAAACCCATCAGCACCTGAACCAACATTATCCCCAGAATCGGTTAAAAAACATGTTCCAGCAGGATATTTCACAACAGCCTTGATCGCATCTTCAGGTTCTTTTACATTGCCATGATAATGAAATTCATGACGTCTTTCATACGCAAAAGCACGAATCTTCTTAGCCCATACACGAGCAAACTTTTGATCTTTGGCTGTTTGAGGCACCACAACAACAGAACATCCAAGCTTATCACCATCATGACGAAGATATCCAATATGGAAAGAAGCACTGCGAATGCGTCCAGTCTTTTCAGCTTCATCACATAACGCATTGATTGACAACATTGGCTCATCTAAAGAAACGCTTTTCTCTCCGCCGATAATAATAGGAACCTTGCAGTATTCTGGATGAATATTCTGACGATTCTTTAATAAATCAATAAAACTTTTCGCAACAAAACGATAGGTTTCAGCCATATCCGTATGTGGAGAATGGCGATAACAACGCAAGATATTTACATTATCCACTAACTCTTGTGATAGATTTCCATGTGGGTCCATGACCAAAGCAATTGGCATATATGGACCTACGATCTTACGAATATCTCGAATAAACGCATGTTCGGCGCTGCCGCCTTCAAGTCCAATTACTTTACTGGCTCCATGAAGGAAAAGAAAAATCCCATCAATCGTACCTAAATTTTCTTTTACCGCCTGCATCAAGCGATCATGAATAAACTGATATGCATCATATGTTACCAATCCATGAGGATGTCCTCTAGCACTAATACTGGGAACCAATTCGATGCCCTCATCTTCAAAAATATCTCGGCAATAAATAGAGTCGAGCATTTCTTCTCCAAAACGGAAAAGAAATTTTTCGAACGTCATCAACGAACGAGAATGTTCATTCGATTCAGAACTAAATTGTCCAACTAAAACTCGCATATATATTCCTCTTTCTTTCTAGTTAAAAAGTACCACTGAAGACACCCCATATTCAACGATTTAGATTTTCCTATCTTTAGGAAATAGATTGGTACTTGAGAGAAAATTAATATGTCTATAATAAAATCAAAGAAAGAGGATGCAGATTATGAAAGATTATTTATGGAACTTAGATGCACTTTACACAGGATATGATGATCCTAACTTTATCAAAGATTTCGATTTGATGAAAAATTTATATGAAGAAATACCAACTCTATTACAAAACATGGAATCATTTGATGATAAAGATGTTATCATTGAAGGATTAAAAACACTGGAAATAATAAAAGATTATACATATCGTTTAAAGATGTATGCCCAGCTTCGTCTTGCAGTTGATTCCAATGAGACAGATAATACCAAATGGGCCAATACTACATTAAATCTTGCCAGTTCACTAAAAACATACGAAAATGCTCTTTTAGATAAAATTCTTGAAGCAACTTGTCTAAAAGAAATGATCGAAACTGATGCATTTGTTCATCAGTATAAATTCATACTTTTAGAACAACTAAATAAAAAAGACCATAAACTCGATTCTAAACAAGAAGAAATCTTGTCTATGGTCTATCCTACTAGCCTAAAAGCCTTCTCCGATATGTACTATGCTTTAACAGGAAATGCAACAGCACTATATGATGGAAAAGAACTTCCATTAACACAAGTCAAAAACATGTGCCATGATAATTCTAGTGAAGTAAGAAAAAAAGCTTTCCTTGCCGAACAGGAAGCCTATAAATCTATTGCGACACCACTATCATTTGCTATTTCATCTATTAAACAACAACAGTTAAAAGAAGCTAGACTTCGCGGTTATAAAGACCCCCTGGAAAAAATGCTGATTGAATCACGCATGGATAAAGAAACTTTAGATGCCATGATGTCAAGCATTCAATCCTATCTGCCTAAATTTAGAAATTATTTACGCACTAAGGCAAATCTTCTAGGATATAAAAATGGACTTCCTTGGTATGAAATTTACGCTACACTTGGTGAATGTGATTTTAACTTTTCTATCGAAGAATGCGAAGAACTGATTTTAAAACACTTCAAAGATGTAAGTGGCAATCTTTACAACATGTCCAAACAAGCCTTTGATGAAAAATGGATCGACTATCCAACACGCCCAGGAAAACAACCTGGTGCTTTCTGTGAAAATCTTGGTTGGATCAAACAAAGCCGTTTGATTACAAACTATAACAATACCTTAAGTGATATCATTACGGTTGCTCATGAATTAGGACACGCTTTCCATGGCATGATGATTGAAAATCAACCTGTCTTAAATCGCGATTATTGTATGCCACTAGCTGAAACCGCTAGTACATTTAATGAAAATATTATGTACAATGCTTTACAGAAAGACATGAACGATCATGATAAATTATTAGTTATTGATTCTCAACTATCCGCGCTATGCCAGAATATCCTTGATATTTATGCGCGTTTCCAATTTGAAACGCTGGTATTTGAACATGTAGAAGAAGGTTTCTTGACGGCTGATCAACTATGCGAATTAATGAAAGAAGCACTATTAAGATCTTTTGGTGATGGTCTTGATCCTGAATGGCTTCATCCATACCGCTGGATCACTAAAGTACATTACTATATTCCAGATATCGCCTATTACAATTTTCCTTATACATTCGGTGCTCTTTTCTCACGTGGACTTTATGCTCTTTACACAAAACAAGGAAAAGATTTTATTCCTAAATATGAGAAATTACTTGCCGCGACAACAACAAACACTTGTGAAGATATAGCTAAAATTGCCGATATTGATTTAAGACAAGAAACATTCTGGAAAGAAAGTCTTCAATCAATTGTCGATCAAATGGACGAGTTTTTACAACTAGCTAAAGGAGAATAAACATGCGATTTGCGAATTTACATGATGATATAGGAAATGATATCTATGATCATAAAGATCAAAAAGATCGTCTAGATACTTTCCACTATCCTCGTTTCAAACAAGGAAACATGTGTTTTAGCGCTATCGTCTGCTGTTTTGATGGAGGCCAGGACTGGAACACGATGTGTGATACGATTCGATATGTAGAAAATGCTATTCTTCACAGCAAACACTTTTCTTTTGATGACACTAAAGATATTCAAGTTTTCATGGCCGTTGAAGGCATGTGTGGCATCGACAAAGATCCTGAAGAAAGAATTGACTGGTTATATATGCATCACGTTCGTCTGGCAAGCTTATGTTGGAATGATGATAATGCGCTTGCCTGTGGAGCAAAAAAAGGAAACAAGCCTTTAACTGATTTAGGAAAAAGAGTCATCAAAGAAATGAATCAAGTCAATATGGCGATTGATACAAGTCATTGTTGCGAATGGAATTTTTATGATATTGCCCGTATCAGCACCAAACCAATCATTGCTTCTCATTCCAATGTAAAAGGATTATACAGTCATTACCGCAATTTAAGCGATCCTCAACTTCAAGTCATTCAATCAAAAAATGGTTTGATTGGAGGAATTCCCGTTCGATGGTTTGTAGACAAAAAAGAAAACAATGCCACTCTAGAAGACTTCATTCAAGTTTTGATCTACATCAAAGAAAAAATCGGAACAAATCATATAGCTCTTGGCTTTGATTTTATGGATTATATTCCTGGCATGGAAGATAGTAATGTCATCGGAATGAAAGATATCACCCAAATCCAAAACATTGCCACAGCTCTACAAGAGCATGGTTTTGCTCAACAGGAAATTGAAGATATTTGTTTCAATAATGCATATAACTTTATGAAAAACTACATTTAAAATAAAAGCTGCAACAGATAATTATTTTTTAGATTATAGATAAGATTTTATTAAAAAAGTAGTCTGATTTTTTTACCCATAAACTTACTTCATTTTTATATTCTTCGAAACAAAATGCAGCGTACTTTTCAAAAGCCAAAGCTGTATTAATATTAAGCCATCTCCAGTTTCTTCTAAAGGTAAAGGTATATCCCAATGATAAAGAATGACCATCGGCTCAATATGATTTTCTTTTAAAGTTTTTAACAAAGATATCAATAATCAAAGTAGAGTTTATAATATCAATTTGCAAAATTTGGTTGAAAAATTTTTTTAGAAAGGAACCATTAATTAAGTAATAGCTGTCCTTTGTGTTATATTTACAAATTATATTTTAAACCAATTTTTGCAGAACACTATTTTTTCATACGCCAGATACGGAAGGGAAACCTTTTTTAGCTAGCGATCGTCTAACATGAGCCATGTTAATAAATTGGAGGTTAAGCGTTTTTTATTTTCTATACTGAAAACAAAGGGAGATAGAGGTACATATTGTTGACTCTGACATAATTCAACTTTACGCTTATATTGGATGAAAACAATACTTTCCAGATATTGAAAAACGACCAATCATAAAGACTGACCGCTTTGTATAATACTGGATATGAAATTGTTAAATTAGGATTTTTCTATTTCAAATCAAAGAGGGAGTTTTCATAGTCCTTTACATAGTATCGTATATTTTTACGCCCTTTTTGAATAATGGTGTGTCCCTCTGCTTCTAATTTTTCTTTCTGTGCTTTGATACCATTTGGATATTTAGCATTGAGTTCTCCATTCGCTTTCAATGTTCTCCAATAAGGCGTTTCATCTTCTGAACGCTGATAACTCGCCCATGCCACGATAGAAACAAAAATCCCTGCTGTAATCGGTTCTGTAAAGTCCGCACCGCTCAACTCTGCAAAGTATTCTCGTATCTTTCCAACAGTAATCACTTTTCCATAAGGAACTTTTTTCATTACCTTGTCATAGTCGATTGGTGGAGCAAAATACATTTTACTTCCACCATATTTTTCAATGCTTTTCTGGTCTGTAATGATTTGAAATTTTGGCATATCCTTATTATCATGCAACATAGCATTAAAATCTTTTTTATCTTCGTTTGCCATTTCTACCACCTCCTACTTTAAGGATAGTCTGTTCGTCATTTCTCTGCAATGAGGCTGTTTGAAAAATTTTGACAACTTCCAATTTGTAGAGATATTATACATCTATTTTTACCCTATGTTTTATAAATTCTAAATTCTGAAGAATAATCTATACTTCAATGAATAAAGGACAATACAATACTTTTAAAAAGTTATCTCCCCCCCCTCCGATTTTTTCAGTATAGAATTTTTTATTAGTAAAAGATTATATATTGTAATATAATATTATATATAAGATTATATAGGTGATATGTATGAATATAGAAAGTAATAAACCATTATATTTACAAGTTGAAGCAGATATTCGCAACTCAATTCTGCAAAAAAAATACCGTTCCGGGCAAAAACTTCCAACCGAGAATGAACTCAGCGAACAATATAACGTAAGTAAGATCACGATTCGCAAGGCAATGTCAAATCTGGCAAAAGATGGTCTGGTACAAAAAGTTCAAGGAAAAGGAACTTTTATCAGTTATAAAAAAGACAAGGTTTTATTGAATCGCTCAAGAGGATTTCAAGATTCTTTAAACGATTATGGGCATTCGTCTAAGCACAAGATATTGAACATATCTTTATTAACAGCTAATGATGATATTGCCTCAAAACTTAAAATAGCAAAAGGAACAAGCATGTTCTTTTTAGAAAGATTGATTTGGGAAGATGTTTCCCCAATCGCGATTGATCGCATCTATCTTCCAGAAAAAGATTTTCCTGATTTTATGAAACACATTGCTGAAGATAAATCATTCTATCAAATCCTACAAGAAAATTATGGAATCACTCCTGCAAAATCCGTTTTGGAAATCAACGGTATCATTGCAACCAAAGAATTATCAGAACTTCTTCAATGCAACATGGGAGATCCTTTATTCTATATTGAAAAAATCGGTTATCAAAAAAATGAACAACCGATTCATTATTCAATAACAACTGTACGATGCGATAGGGTCAGTTATCATGTTTCAACAGATAACATCACCGCCATGGATGAAAAAATAATCAAATAAAATACAGACCTTGTTATATTTACAAGGTCTGTTCTTTTATCTATTATAGAATTCCAATTGCGCTCATGACAAGTCCGAAAACAATGATTCCAAGCAACAATACATTTGTATTGATCTTTTTCTGGATCAACCAGTAAATACCTAAAGTGAATACCAAAGGTAACAGTTGAGGGAAAATTTGATCGATCATGTCTTGAAGTACTAATTCTGTACCACCTGTATTAAACTGCAAAGGCGTTGTAATAGGAACCATGCTGGCAACCATCCCGCCAATAACAGCTAAACCTACGATAGATGCAAAGTGCATTACTCGATCCATCAATCCTTCTTGATACAGTTTAGCTAAGTATTTATTCCCAGAACGATACCCAAGAAAAGTTCCGTAATATGCTGCTAATAAAGAAGGTATTGCAAATAACACAACAGCAAGAATTGGTCCCAAGATGCTTCCCTGTTGTGCGAAGGAAAGACCGATACCAAAAGTGATGATACGAAGTGTTCCCTGGAAGAAACTATCTCCAATCCCTGCAAAAGGTCCCATCAAACTGGTCTTGATCATTGAAATGGATTCTGGTTGGAATTCTCCTTCTTTAGAACTGGCGTTCTGCTCTTCCATTGAAGCAGCAAGCCCCATGATAAATGATGTCATCTGAGGCGTACAGTTAAAAAACTCCATATGACGTTTGTAAGCTTCTTTCTTTTTTTCTTCATCATTTTTGTATAGTTTATTCAAGATAGGAGCCATACCGTACATAAATCCCATATGCATCTGACGCTCATAGTTCCAAGAACACATGATTGTTAAAGAATTTAAGAATACACGACGCAAGTCTTTTTTAGTAATTATACTATTTTGATTTTGTTCCATAAGATTACGCCTCCTTCTTAGCATAAATAACTCTATCTAAGATAAATGCCAATATACCTGAATATAGTGTTACGGCAATTAGATCCAATCCAGAATAAGCAACTACTAAGAATCCTAGTAAGAAGTATGGGAACATTTTCTTAGATAACATTGTACTTAACAACATTGCAAATCCTAGCGCAGACAACAAATTACCAGCAACTGTTAAGCCATTTGTAATAACATCTGGAATTGCTTCTACCAATTCAGCAACTACATCAGCACCATAATAGATTGTCAAGAAAATTGGAATAAAGTATACAAGAGCATTAAAGATGAATGACCACCATAAATGAATGTGGATAGCTCTTCTATACTTTCCTTCCTCGATTGCATGATCAGCAACATGCGAAAACTGGGCGATGACCATTCGCATGATAATACTTAAAAATTCACCTGCTACGGCAACCGGGATTGCAATTGTCAGAGCTTCTTCTGTTGATGCTCCTGATAAAATTGCAAAAGCTGTCGCAATAATACTACCAAACTGCATGTTTGGTGGACCAGCAGCTCCAATTGAAACGAATCCCATAGAAATAAGTTCCAAAGATGCACCTAGAGTGATACCTTTTGTCAGATCACCCAACACTAAACCAGCCAAAGTACTTAAGATCAAAGGTCTACCAATATTTTGACGACCGATCAAACGTGAATCTATAACGCCTACAACACCAACCAGACCTAAAAGTATGGCTTTGATCAACATAATATCCCTTCCTTTCTATCATTTTGAATATTTATTATTTACTGAAGTCTGCACTTTCTATTTGAGATGTAGGAACCATCTGAATATATACTTTTTTCCCTTTTGCGATGATTTCCTGAGTTGCTTTTAATTCCTGTGGATTTAAGAAAATTGCTTTTCCATATTGTTTGGAATCTGATTTTTTAGCCACTCCACCATAGTTGATTTCAGTAACTTCCGGTAATTCTTCTATCAGTCTCAATGCTTCTTCAGGTCCTTTTACAAGAATCATAATATTTTTGTTTTGTTTCTCTTCAACCAATTCTTTTAACTGTGAAAAAGGGATAATGCTTAATTCACAATCTACTGGTTTGGCAATATTTAAAGCCACCACACTGATAGGATCATTTGGTACTTTATCATCGGCAACGATGATATAATTTACAGACATTTGTTTTGTCCATGAAAAAATAACTTGACCATGCAATAAACGATGATCGACACGAACTAGTTTAATCATAACATTTCCTCCGTTTTTAAAAGTTTATTATAGAATACCATACTGCTTTTCGCATTCTCAATCATATTTTCCAGATCTAGCTCTTCCCACGAAGTTCCATTCTTTTTCGCGATCATCAATTCTAGAACAAACGGCAGATTGATACCAGCAACCAATTTTCTAGAAGCTGATAAAAATGGGAGTGCCATGTTCGCTGGAGTTCCACCAGGAAGATCTAAAAGGATAATTATCTTTCTATCCTTATATTTTTTCTCAATAATTTCAGCTAGTTTCTCTGAAAAAGTATCAAGAGCCTCTCCTGCTTCAAATGAAACAGTTTCCATATCCTCATTATTGATATCTAAAATCAGTTTCATTGCGCTAAAATATCCTTTAGATAATTCAGCATGTGTAACCATCAAAATATCGAAAGCATCACCCATAATCTTCACCCTTCTCTATTGCTCAATCATTTTTTCAATAATCGGTACTGCAAGCTTTAAACTAGGAAGAACCTGTTTGACCATTTTGATTTGCTCTGGCTCAGGTTCTATTAAATCAGGCACCATGATGCAAGGAATATTGGCACGATAAGCTGCTGTAATCCCAACCTTTGAATCCTCAAATACTAAAGCACGCTGATTGTTTATGCCTGTTTTTCTTAAAACTTCCAAATATATGTCGGGAGAGGGTTTTTTGTTCCTAACCTCATCTCCACAACATATACAACTAAATTCATCATACAGTCCAACACGTTTTAATCTTTCTTCTGTTAATAAACGAGAGGTCGATGTAGCAACAGCAGTCTTGATCTTTTTTTGTTTTAGAAAGGAGAGAATGTCATAAACACCTGGCTTGACCTTTAACTGTGTTTTTAATCTTTCCAACCCCTCTTTTCGTGCTGTCTGTAAAAATTCATCTGGTGTACAATGCCCCTGTAATTCTTTTTGTAGAATTTCTCTTACAGTATCCCCACTATAGCCAACGACCTTCATGAAAAGAGAAGCTCCTACATCCTCTAAAACATAATCTCTAGCTACATCTCTCCATACTTCTTGCCAAATTCTCTCAGTATCTAGCATCAGACCATCAACATCAAAGATAACTAAATCCAGTGACATGTACATTCCCTCTTTTTAGTATTCCATCTGCCACATGTAACGGCGAACATCTAGAGAATGTCCTCTTTCAAAAGCAATTGCTTCAACAAACAATCGAATTACTACACCCGAAAGAATTGCTGCTACATATTGTTTAGCTTCTGGTGCAACATTTTCTAAATGAAGATCTTTCTGATCTAAAACCAATAATTTATCAGTGAATTTAGATGCAAAGTCCTCTACACGTTGATCTAAATGGCGTGTATTTCCAATGCTCTTAACAAGCATAAATGGAACATCGTAATCAGTAATTTCAAATGGGCCATGGAAATATTCACCAGAATGGATGCATCCTGAATTGATCCACTGCATTTCCATGAACCAGCACATAGCTGTTGAATAAACCTCACCATAGTTGATACCACTACCAATTGTATAAATGATAGGATCACGTTTTTGAGCTTTAGCCCATTCCTTAGCCTGAGTAGCATATTGAGCTTTTGTTTCTTCACTAAGTTCTGTTAGTTTTTCAAGTTCTTTTAAGCAAATATCCCATTTAGCATTTGGGGCTAATACATTCAATAAATTGAATAACAAGCCGTATAAGATTCCTTTGTTTTTGTCAGAATCGCTAACATCTTTACCCCAATCATAGTGAACAGGAAATTCTGCTGCTTCCCAAAGTTCAGATCCTTCAAGATTAGATAAAGCAATCGTCATAGCTCCTTTTTCTCTAGCTAGTTTTGTTGCTGCAATTGTTTCTGGTGTATTTCCAGCATGTGAGCAAGAAATCACCAAAGATCTTTCGCATAAATTTTTAGGTGTGTCGTAAACAAACTCATTCGCTGTATAAACGTGGCTAGGTACATTAGATTCACGATCAAATAAATACTGTCCTGCCATCAATACAGCCTGAGACCCACCACAAGCAACGAAATATACTTCGTTAACTTCTCCTCTGGCCTTCAAAGCCTGAATTGCATTTTCGATTTGTGCTGCATGTTCTTTTCTCATAATGTTTTTCCTTTCTTAATGATTATATATCATTATATTTCCTTACATAACCTATTATACTCATAAGAAATCTTATTACAAGCGTTTTCATTATTTTTTCATAAAATTTGTTCGCTTAACCTCCAATTTATTAACACGGCTCATGTTAGACAATCGCTAGCTAAAAAAGGTTTCCCTTCCGTATCTGGCGTATGAAAAAATAGTGTTCCGCAAAAATTGGTTTAAAATATAATTTGTAAATATAACATAAAGGACAGCTATTACTTAATTAATGGTTCCTTTCTAAAAAATTTTTCAACCAAATTTTGCAAATTGATATTATAAACTCTACTTTGATTATTGATATCTTTTACTTAAAAGCAGTCTCATACTTCGAATAGCCCATATATCTTTAGATAGGATATATCTCAATATCGATAACAAAGACAAATATGCTTTCATCACCATGGATTTTTCCTCTAGTAAGATTATCTATATCGTTCATAATTGTTATGTTCAATCATTGAAGACTATTTTTTCGTCCATTTCTATGAAAGAAAGATTAAATGTTAAAGGTGTCATTTCCAATGTCTATAAGATCTATCTTAAAACTTCTGAGGATATCCAGTTACAACATTGGACAGTTTTCATGTCATCAAGTTCATCATTTCTCAAATCACGCCTATATAAAAGTACTCAAGCAATAATAAGAAACATGGTGACATAAATCATTCGATAAAGCGTTATCATCATAATATACTTGCTGTAAACGTTAACACCTTTACCATCGAAAAACGTTCCTGAATTTGGATACTAATTTTAAGAGACTTCGCAATCTGAAAGAAAAATACATCGAGTTCAACAAACAAGATTATGAGAATAAGTTTGATGCATTGTCCAATCTAAATATGTTGATCAACATAGAAAAAGTGTACCTAATAAAAAAAAGAGATGTATTCCTATAGCATATAAATCTACAGTTCTATATCTCTTTTTGTCTTTTCAAATTTTAACGAAATTCTCAGACTCCAAATTACCATTATTATTTCGCTAAAGTCCTAAATAATTTTTGGTTCCCTTAATTTAAAAAATTACTTACTCACTATAGCTTCTTTATTTAAAATATTCGATCAAACACTGCGTTCCTTTTTCACTATATCCTCTATCGACAAGATCTAGATATTCATTGATAACAGTCTTTACACCCGTTAAAGGAACCTTTGATTCACTTGTTGCAATTTTTAGATCTTTAATAAAATGTTTTACATAAAATCCTGGAGCATAATCTCCATCAAACATCTTTTGACCATTTAGATCCAATTGTCTGCTTCCGGCAGCTCCATTTTTTAAACAGGAAATAATCATATTTTCATCAACAGACATATCTGAAAGATATTGATATGCTTCACAGATTCCTTGTAAGTTATTGGCAATCATGATTTGATTGGCAATCTTGACATATTGTCCATTTCCAGCTTTTCCACAATAGTAAATATCTTTTCCAAACGATTCAAAAATTGGTTTCATTTCTTCATAAACTTCTTCTTTTCCACCAACCAATACAGTAAGAGTTCCCTTTTTAGCACCTACATCACCACCAGTAACCGGTGCATCTAAAATATCTACCTGTTTCTGGATTCCTAGAGCATTCAATTCTTCAGCCAATTTAGGAGATGAAGTTGTAAAATCGATACACACTTTCCCTGCATCGACCCATTTAAATATTTCCTCATACACTTCTTTTACATCTGATGGAAATCCAACCATGGTACAGATTACATCACATTCCTGTACTAGATTTTTTATTTCTTTTTCTAAAATGGCGCCTTTATCCAATACCGGTTTGATTTTTTCTGCATGCCTTGCATAAACATGCACTTCATATTGACGATCAATCAAATGCATTATCATTGGACTACCCATGATTCCCGCACCAATCCATCCTATTTTCATATTCTATCTTCTCCTTTATTTCTTTGCCTGTTTTAATAATGATGACGTTTGAGATCGTAAAAATGAAATCACTTCAAATAAGAATTTGATTTCTTCTCCAGATAATTGCCTTAATTCCAGAATTCCCGAAATGCCTTTCCGAATCCCAATGTCATTAAAATCAGACAATTGTTTTACATCAAATTTATCAATCACTGAAAAAATTAAATCTATATACATTTTCTTATCAACATCCTCTTTGCTCATTAAGATCTTGTCTATGTAAGCTAGAGCTTCTTCACTTTGTTTAGTTAATGATTGAACATAATTAAAGTCCTTTGGACCAATGCTCCAACTAAACGCATCATGCTGCGTTAAGCCAAAGTCTGTAGCATCAACGATCTTTGCGGTTTCCTGATGTTCCAGTAAACATCCTATGATTGAATCTTTTGGTTTATAATTCGTGATCTTCTCTAAAATTGATCGATCTTTAATAGAATTCCAAACATCTAGTCTAAATCCTGGAGCATCAAAGGCAAAAACAGAAGTAATATGTTCTTGAATACCCTTACCAAACAAAGCCGCATACATCGCAAGATTACCGCCCTTGGAATGTCCTGCCAAATAAATCTTTGGATATACTTTTTTATGCACAAACCCAAACCAGAAACTTTTTTCTTCAATACCATCAATAATTTCTTCAGCATACTCAGCAGCCATTTTCTGGCATGGTAAATGACTCATATAAGTCATCTGCATATTTTCTTTCCAACCTGTAATACTTCCATCTGTTCCACGATAAGAAATAAATAAAGTTTCATCTGGCAATACAAATGTAACAACAGAAAACTGAATGTTCTTTTCTTCATCAAAATCCTCCCTATATTTCATCAAGGAGATGTCTTTAAAACGATTTGAACGAGAAACTTCTTTAGCCAAGTTAGGAACATTATTTGAAAATACATATTTTCGCTGTATTTCTTCTGGAGTATGCATCTTAAAATATTGCCTACATGCTCGTTGAAGATCAACTTTTTCATCTTTTACGATATTATTCCAATCTACATAAGCTAGATCACTTAATATCAAAGCATCTATCACATTAAAAGGACTCATCTGAAAAGAAATATCCTGACGCAAACGAACATAGTTTAAAATATTTTCCATTTTATCACCTTCGCTTCCTTTGATAATTGTTCTCATTATACCCTTTTATTTTAATAGAATAAACTAAAAAGATCCTCACTTGAGAACCTTCTATACTTTATTTAATGATTGTTTCGCTAGTTCTATATAATGATCAGCATTTTCTTTGATCATCTGAATTTGATCCGAATTTGTTTGTTTTATGACTTTTGCAGGCATGCCTACTACAACACTACCCTCTGGAACAATCATGTTTTCTTTAACAAGAGCTCCAGCTCCAACTATGCTTCCTTTTTTAATCACAGCCCCATTCATGACCAAGGCTGACATGCCAATCAATACATCATCCTCAATTGTAGCTCCATGGACAATTGCCTTATGCCCTATCGTAACTCGTTTGCCAATTTTTACTGGATGATCTTTATCAACATGAATCAAAGCCATATCTTGAACATTGGTGCCTTCATCAATTTCAACAGAAGCAGAATCAGCTCGAATCACCGCTCCATGCCAAACACTAACATCTTTAGCTATTTTGACATCTCCATCAACGATCGCACTACTGGCTTTATAATACGATTCAATATTCATAGACATCAAATCTTTACATAACCAGTTCACACCATGCCATTGATTCCATTTATAACCACAATTTTGTAAACTTCCTGTTTTCACATAACCATGTTTTAAATGAAAATTAATACTTGTAGTATTGGTATCTGTGATACAGGCAATGATCCATTTATATCCTTTTTGAATACAAGCCTCTTCAACTTTCTTTACTAATGCGTCGGCCATGCCATAATGATTACCCTTTTTAAAATAAATAGAGAGTTCTACACAGAATCGATATGCTTCTTTTGTAAATGCCTTATGGACATAGGCATATCCTATTAATTCACCATCGTGTTCAGCCACATAAAAAGGATATTCTTCAGATGTATCCAACATCTTATTTTTAAATACTTCTTTATCCATGGGTGCTAGATCAAAAATAGCAGTGCTATTCTTCACATAATATGCGTATATATCATAAATAGATTCAACATCCAAAGAATCAAATAGACGAATTCGATTCATTACTGAATCTCCCAACCTGCATCTGCCGTAAGATCTGCACCGGCACGTCTTCCAGATTCATAGGCAATTGTTCCTGCCACTGCAATCATGCTGGCATTATCTGTGCAACAATACATTGGCGGAACCGTAAAAGTGATATTTGGATATTGTTCTTTTAACTCTTCAATTCTTTCTCTTAAACGAGAGTTTGCAGACACACCACCACCAACTACAAAATGACGAATATCTGGATGATCATCTAAGCATACTTTAATACGACTAAATATTTCATCTAATGCGCATTCCTGGAAAGAACAAGCTAAATCTGCCATATCAAATGTCTGATTGGTTCTTTCCATACGCTTAACAAACTGCAATACACTGCTCTTTAAACCAGAAAAGCTAAAATCGTATTTACCTTGTGTCTTAGGTTTTGCCAATGTATATACATTTTTTCCTTCTCTTGCTAGTTTATCGATCTTTGGCCCGCCAGGATAACCCAATCCTAATACACGAGCTACTTTATCATAGGCTTCACCAATCGCATCGTCCTGCGTCTGTCCTAAGATTTCAAAGCTTGTTTCATTTTTCATATACACTAACTCTGTATTACCTCCAGAAACGACTAAAGCCAATACAGGATATTTCATATCTACCACCAATTCATTGGCATAAATATGAGCTGCTAGATGATGAACAGGTACCAAAGGTTTATGATAGGCAAACGCTAAAGTCTTTGCAGCCTGCACTCCTACATGAAGGCAGCCGATCAATCCTGGCCCTTTCGTTACTGCTATGGCATCCACCATATCCATAGTCACATTGGCCTGCGCTAAAGCCTGCTCAATACAATAAGAAATATTTTCCACATGAATACGGCTGGCCACTTCTGGGACAACTCCTCCAAATTCTTTATGCACATCAATCTGTGAAGCAACGATCGATGATAATACTTCTTTTTTATCTTTTACTATCGCAACTGCCGTTTCATCGCAACTGCTCTCTATTCCTAATATGATCATAAGACATCCTCCTATAATGCTCTTGTCATAACAATGGCATTTTCATTATCTGAATAATAGCCTTTTGAAACATTTACTGTTACAAAGCCTAATTTTTCATACAATTTTATAGCAGCTGTGTTTGACTCTCTTACTTCAAGACTCATATACTCACATCCACCTGATCTTGCCTTTTCAAATAATTCTTCCATCATTTTTTGTCCATAGTGTTTTTTTCTTTGATCTGGATCTACACCAATCCTGGCAATCTGTGCCATTTCAAATGTTTCCCACATAAATGCATAAGCAACGACTTTGTCATTTTCTTTGAGCATATAACCGTTGCTGAAAGGATTTACTTCCAGTTCATTTTCAACCTGTTCTAAGTTCCATGCATCATTAAAACACTTTTTTTCTAAGTCCACAATTTGTGCAAGATCTTCTTTTCGCATGATTTCGATCATACTTTATATGCATCACTTTCTTTTAGATATTGTGGAACCAAGGCATGTATATTATCAACTTTGCGATACATATCCTCCAATTCAATAAAATTCTTTAGATAATCGGGTTGTTTTGTTTCTTTTCCAATTAAATACCCGTCTCCAAATAAAGTTCCTGGACAACTGTTTAAAAAATCATCTAATTCTTCCACATTTAATATTGTTGTTTGTCCAATGATCTTTCCATTTTCACAATGAGCAACATAAGCTCGTTTACTGCGAGCATCTAAGATCACATTGGCCATCGGCTCTTTTCCAGCGTATAGCTGCATCGTTGAAATACAATACAGCTCTTTATGCATCGTTGTACACAATACTTTGGCAATGGTCATCGCAATACGAATTCCAGTATAAGATCCTGGACCATCTGTGATCACAACACGGTCAATATCGGCATAATCCAGTTTAGCTTCTTCTAAAATTCGATTTAACTCAACAAAAATTGTTTCACTTTGTTTTTTAAACGCTTCAATAGATACGCCTGCCAACAATTCTTTATCTTTATACACACCCAGGATCAAATTCTTATAGGCGCTGTCCATACATAAACTAATCATGATATCCCTCCAATATAGATGATGATAATGGTCCTGTAGAAACCATTGTGATCATTCTTTCTTCATCAATTCCTTCTTCAATTGAAATAGAAATATGATCTTTTGGAAGTTGTTCCTTGATGAAATCTGCCCATTCTACTACGCTGATTCCTTCATCAAAACATTCTTCAAAGCCTAAATCCTGGCTCACACCCTCTAAACGATATGCATCAATATGATGCAAAGGTTTTCCATTTTCCATCGTATACGATTTAAGGATCGTAAACGTTGGAGAATTTATTACATCTTTAACACCTAAAGCCTTCCCAAAACTTTTTGTCCAGGTAGTCTTTCCTGCACCAAGATCTCCATCTAAAGTGATAACGATTTGTTTATCTTTACAAAGATTTGCCATTTTTTGGGCAAATTCCTGCGTATCTTTTAATGAATGTATCGCAATTTTCATTTCTTTCTCCTGCTCTTTCTAAGTTGCGCCTTGATCGCATTGATATAGTCCATACGATTTTTTACTTTTACTTCAGAACCTTGATCGCTTGGTTTATAGTATTGACGATCGACCAATCCATCCGGCATACAAACCATATCTGTCATATGATATTTATAATCATGAGAATACTCATAATCTTTTCCATAATTTAATTCTTTCATTAATTTTGTAGGTGCATTTCGTATTTGTAAAGGAACGGGTTCCTGCAAAGTTTTGATCGCATCTTCTTTTGCGCTTAAGTAGGCAACCTCCAAGGAATTTGATTTAGGTGCCAGTGCGCAATATGTAACAGCATGCGTCAAATGCACATTACATTCTGGCATCCCTAAATAATGACAGGCTTGATAAGCAGCCACGCATATTTCAAGCGCTCTTGAATCAGCCATGCCAATGTCTTCACTGGCAAATCGCACAATTCTTCTGGCAACATATAAAGGATCTTCCCCAGCTTCCAACATTCTTGCCAGCCAGTAAATTGAAGCCTGCACATCCGAATTGCGCATGCTCTTATGAAGAGCCGAAATAATATTGTAATGCTCTTCCCCTTTTTTATCGTATAATAGAGACCTTTTTTGAAGACATTGTTTCAAGATCTCTTTGGATACATGGATCCCATTTACATCGGATGGAGAATTATAGACCACCATTTCCAATGTATTTAAACAAAAGCGAGCATCTCCGCCTGAAAAAGCTGCGATTGCCTCAATATCTTCCTGTGAAATATCGATCCTTAGATTCCCTAGACCTTTTGAACTAGATATAGCACGAACGATTAGATCCTCTAAATCTTTTTGTTCTAAAGCGTTTAACACAAATACACGACATCTAGATAAAAGGGCACTATTGATTTCAAAACTTGGATTTTCTGTTGTTGCACCGATCAAGATGATGCTGCCTTTTTCGACATAAGGCAAAAATGCATCTTGCTGAGCCTTATTAAAGCGATGAATTTCATCGACAAACAAAATTGTCTTTTGTCCCAGAACTTTTCTTTGATCGGCTTGTTTCATGACTTCTTTGATTTCCTTGATTCCACTGGTGACAGCGGAAAAATCAACAAAATAACTTTCTGTCTGATGTGCGATAATTCTTGCCAAAGTTGTTTTACCCACTCCTGGAGGGCCCCAGAAAATCATAGAAGTAACTTGATCATTTTCGATCATCTGCCATAACAACTTACCTTTTTCAACCAGTTGATGTTGACCTACATATTCTTCCAGTGTTTCAGGACGCATACGATCAGCCAAGGGACGAATATCTTCTTTAATTTGAAATAATGAATCTTGTTCCATGATCTATGCCTCCTTTGACTGTACTATTATAGCACACAGACTGATTTTATACTTTTTAGAAGAAAAAAAGTTGCACTATGTGCAACTATTCACCTAGATAATAACGACCATAGGCATCGGCTGCCATAATAGCCGCATATGTGGATTCTGGTGTTACTTCAAAAGGCATATTATGAAGTGTATCCGAAGGATCGCAGGCAGCCTTTGCCACCGCCATGATCTTTTCTTTTGTCACTTCTTCGATTCCCAGCTGCTTTAAGGTAACTGGCAATCCAACTTCAATACAGAATTCTATGATTTCCTCAAGTTCTTCAGCCGGTACATTTTCTAAAACCAACTGTACGATCGTGCCGAAAGCAACTTTTTCTCCATGGTACATAGAATGACATTCTTCCAATACGGTAAATCCATTATGAATAGCATGTGCTCCAGCTAAACCACAGCTTTCAAATCCTATTCCAGATAATAAGGTATTTGCTTCAATGATTTTTTCGACCGCCGGGGTTAAAGCTTTTGCCTCTAGAGCAACCTTAGCTTTTACGCCTTCTTCCATCAAAGTTTCAAAACATAATTTAGCTAATGCATACGCTGCATTGGTTGCAGTTCCACCTGCACAAGTTGTAGCCTGGCTTTGCACGCAGGCACGTGCTTCAAAATAGGTAGCTAAAGCATCTCCAATTCCTGCAACAGTTAATCGAACCGGTGAATCGGCAATGACTTGCGTATCTACTAACACAACATCGGGATTCTTTGGTAAAAAGAAGTATTCTTCAAACACACCTTCATCTGAATAAATAACAGATAATGCTGAGCATGGTGCATCTGTACTGGCAATTGTTGGACAGATAACTACAGGACTTTTTATATAATGAGCTACTGCCTTGGCAGTATCAAAGATCTTTCCACCGCCAATTCCAATGACCATATCACAATTATTATCATCTGCCAATTGAACTAGACGGTTGATTTCATTCTTTGAACACTCTCCATTAAAATAATCAAAGAGTATTTCGCAACTAGTTTCCTTAAAGCTATCTTCTACTATCTTTCCGATTCGTTTATAGCCTCCCTGACTAATCAGGATCAAAGCCTTCTTTCCCATTGCGCCTACATGTTCTCCAAGTTTCTTTAATTCTCCGGGTCCTTGGATGTACTTAGCCGGACTGATTAATTTTTTTGTCATGATATATCTCCTTTTTGTTACTTTCATTTTATCAAAATTCATAAAAAAAGTTCGGGTTATTTTGTAATTTATCATATTGTTAAGTTATACTAGTATTATACATTAGGAGAAAAATCATGATTACAGATGAGAGATATGCCAAGATCGTAGAAATCACTAACTCAAGAGGCTTCATTTCTACTAGAGAACTGGCACAGAAATTAAATGTTACCGAAACAACAATTCGCCGTGATTGTGATGAATTAAGCAAGAAAAATTTGATCATTCGTGTTCACGGAGGAGCCAAAAGCATTCAATACAGAAATATTCTTTCAGATCGTAATGAAAAAACCATGAAGGATCATATGCTGTTTAGTTCTAAAGAAAAAAATGCAGTAGCCAGAAGAGCCGCCTCTATTGTTGAAGATGGAAGCTGCATCTTTTTAGATGGAGGCACAAGCATTGTAGCAATGTTAAAATACCTGGAAGGCAAAAAAATCAAGATCGTCACCCATAGCAAGTTGATAGTTTCAAACTTTCAAGATTACAATGCCGAACTTTTCTGCATAGGAGGAAAACTCATCCCTGAATTTGCCATGTGTACTGGTCCTTTGACCCTAAGCGGACTTGAGCGTTTCAACTTTGATTATGCCTTTATAGGTTGTGCCGGAATCGATCTAAAAAGAAAACTTGTTTATACAGTTGAAATGGATACGATGGCCATTAAACAAAAAGCTATGTCTCTTGCCAAGAAAAGTTACTTATTGGCTGACTCATCTAAATTTAATGTAACTGGATTCTGCAGCTTCATTTCTACAGATGATTTTGAAGCCATATTCAGCGACAACCAGATCAACGCCGATGCCAAGGATATTCCTGATAATTTTATCTTGATCGACACCAACATTTAAAGCCATCTTTTGATGGCTTTTCTTTTATTAAAAAGACCGCCTAAATTAGCAGCCTATAATGTGTATTCGTAGATGTAATCGTCCATAACATATCCATTTCCTATATCCGTTACATCTTCATCGATCTTTTTAAATCCTTTTTTTTCATATACCGCAAGACTATTGGAATTATGTTTATTGCATGTCAAATATACACTTTGATAACATTGTCTTTTGGCAATTTCAAAAATATATTCCAACATATCTGAAGCATAGTGTTTTCCTCTAGCTTCTTTTTTTAAATACAGTTTTGACAAAAACAAACGATCCGGTTCAAATTTTAGACCTATATATCCAATCATTTCACCAGCTTTATGAACTTGATAGTATTTATAATGATCGTGTCGAGTCTGTTCGTCCATTGCCTTAAAGCTCTGAAATTTATCGACCATATAATCTATCTGATCTTTACTCAAAAGAAAAGGAAAATATTCATGCCATATTTCATTGGCACAATCCGCGACTTCCTTTAACATCTCTTGATTTTGACAAACGATGATTTCAAGTTGACTATTCATATCGTATCTTACTCTCCTTAAATTTATCTTTTGGTTCTTGTTTCTGGTCTGGATAACCAAACGCAACCATCCATAATGGTACAATATTTTGAGGTAATTTAAAATACATTTTTAGTGTCTGAACACGATCTTCATTGGGATATCCACCTAACCAACAAGATCCAATATTTAATTCTTTGGCTTCTATTAACATATTTTGAGTAGCCGCTGCACAGTCCTGCTGACAATAGTCTAAACTTGGATTACAATCTGTATCAGCACAGACAACGATACCCAAAGCAGCATCTGCCAATAATTTTGCATAAGGAGAAAACTCACTCAATTCTTTAAGTTTTTCTTTATCTTCTGTCACTATAAAAAACCATGGCTGTGCATTTCGAGCACTTGGTGCACAAAAAGCTGCTCTCAAGATTTTATCGATTTCCGATTTTTTCAGAGATTCCTGTTTAAATTTTCTAATACTGCAACGATCATAAATACTATTCATGAAAACCCCTCCTCAATTTCTCATCAAAAAACAGCTCAGTGCAGTAAAACTACATCGAGCTGTTAATTTTTTATAAATTTCTTTCGATATTAGCCATTAAATTTGCTTCTGGCATGTATCCAGAGAAAGCATCTACCTGACGACCATTTTTAAACATAATCATTGTTGGTACACTCATGACACCAAATTTTGCAGCCAAATCTGGACTTCTGTCTACATCGACCTTAACGATCGTTACCTTGTCTTTCATTTTTTCGGCAACACCTTCTAATACTGGACTTAACATTTTACATGGTCCACACCAAGTGGCAAAGAAATCTACCAATACTGCTTTTTCGTTCATTAATTCATTAAATTCTTGAGTATTTACAATTTTCATAATTAGTTCCTCCATTTGTTAATCTAATCATAGAACATTATTCAGTATACGTCTATTTATTTGCCCAGTACCATTTTATCAATGATCTTACCGATCCCATTATTTAAATTTGTATCTGTAATGATATCAGCTATTTCTTTTACTTCATCCATGGCATTCCCCATAGCTACACCGACTCCGGCTCTTTTTAACATTTGAATATCGTTTTCCGCATCTCCAAATGCCATGACTTCATTCATCGTATATCCATTTTTAGCGGCAATTTTTTCTAAAGCACTTGCCTTAGATACACCCTTTGGCATGATTTCCATCCAAGCTGGACCGACCATCAAAACATCATAATCACTTAAAGCTTCTTTTAGTGCATCTAAATTTTGTTTAAAGAACTTCTCTGAATGAACCATGATAACTTTGTTGATATCCTGCGTCAAACGAACTTCTTCATAAGGAAGATTTATAAAGTTTCGATATTTTCCACCTGACTTCAATCCATAGTCCATTGGTTTTCCCGCAACAACTTCTTTTATTTTCTTTTTCAAACGATTCATTGTAGAAAGATAACTGTAGAAATCATAGCCGCAACAGAAGATACCCTCTACATCAAATTTCTTACAGATTTGTTGGATCTTGATTCCATCTTCTGGCATCAAAACATCATCTAAATCATATTCTTTATTTTTAAAATCATAAATGATCTGTCCGTTTACCAATGCCAAATAGTTGTTACCTTCTTCCAGTCCTAGAGGCTCATACACAAAACGACATCCATTTTTATCACGACCACTGGCAATAACGATCTGTATACCTTTAGCCATTGCCTGTTTGATGGAATCCACTGTTCTTGGATCCATCGTTTTATCATCCATTAATAAAGTTCCATCTAAATCAAACGCCAAACATTTAATCATATTCGTCTCCTCTTATACGGAAACATTATATCATTTACTATGATACACTGACTAATTTTTAACAGAAGTTTTACTTTCTAATTTCTTAGTTTCAAGTTCTTTTTCTTTATTCTGAATATGGATCTTAGCCAGCTTATAGATACTGGCAACTGTAGGAATTCCTAAGAACATTCCAGGTATACCTGCCAAAGAACCGAAAACAACCACTGTCATCATTACGTAAATCCCTGGTAAACCTACACTGCTGCCTACAACTCTAGGATATATTACGTTACTTTCAAACTGTTGAAGAATACATAAATATACAAGGAATCCTAAAGACATCATTGGATCTACAGTAAAAACCATAAACATACCAATTGCTCCACCAATATAGGCTCCAATCATCGGAATGATATTAATCAAGCCAACTAGCACACCAATCATCAATGGATATGGCATGTTTAATAAATACATTCCTGTTGCACATAGAGTTCCTAAGATCGTTGCTTCTATACATTGTCCACCAATAAATGATCCAAATGACTGATTTATAATTTTTAATGCAGAAGTCAACTTATCTTTTCTGTCTTTTCCCAAATATAAATCACCTAATCGATGATAAAGCCTTATAAAACGTTCTTTATCTAGTAAAACGTAAATCGCAAAAATGATTGAAAGAATTGTATTGAAAACCGAGTTAACTACAATATTGACCATATTGAATGTAGATCCTAATACATTTCCTAATCCATTCCCTAAAAAAGATAAAGTTTGATCAATCATTTCTTTCCAATTGATTTCTAATCCATTTATCATTTCTACAATATGTGGATTATTTTCAAAAAGATTCGACAAAAATTTAATAGTATCATTAAAATATTGAGGCAATACATCGATAAGTACCTGGCCAGCTTGTCCTAGAGTTGGTATCACAATAGCCAAGACAAAATAAATAATCAAAGCTACACAACATAGGGAGGCTAATAAACTAATTACTCTTTTTATTTTAAGAACAAACTTATTTTTAGATTTTTCTAAAAGTTTTTCTATTCGATTCATCACCAAATTCAAAACATACGCTATCATACCGCCAAATACAAGTACCTTGACAGCGTTCCAAATAACACCAATTGTTTGTTCTACTTTATCAAGATTTAATATACATACAACAAGAATGGCGATCCCTATGATGTATGTCCATATCTTCTTATCAATATCAAAAAATTTCATAATTTCCTCCAAGTAATATCTTATTTGATTATAGCTTACTTCTATCATTTTGTCTTATTATTTATCGACCATGATCTTTCTTTATGATTTAATAATACCGGAGATGAACAAAATGAAGATTCAATTACCTAAAATATCAAATATTTTGGATCCATATCAAAATGATCCTACTATTTTTTACGACCACTATATTCAAGATATCAAATTTGAACAAACCGTCATACAAAATATTGAAAATCAAAATATAACGATTGATGCCTGTCGATTTGATCATGTTTCATTTCAAAATATTCAATTTGAACAGGCTGAATTGTTGGATATCGTATTTGATCACTGCGAATTTGAAAATACTCACTTTTTAAAATGCAGTCTATATCGTGTTCAATTCATCAACTGTCGCTGTATGGGAATTGAGATCAGCGATTCTTTGTTAGACAACACTCTATTTGATTCGTGTAATAACGCTTATTCAGACTATGGCATGTCCTCTTTTAAAAAAGTTCGCTACGAAAATACAAGCCTTGAAAATTCTGGCTTTATTCAATGCACTTTCAAAGATATTGAATTCAAAAATGTTCAACTCGATGATAGTGACTTCTTTAACACAAACTTAAATAAAATCGATTTTTCAACATGCCAAATCAATAATATCGGTGTCAGTGAAAATATGTTAAAAGGTATCATCATCAACACCCAGCAAGCCATGACATTCTTAAAACTATTAGGAATCGTAGTTAAATGATTTATCTAACACTAAAACTTACACTTAATTAAGACATAAGAAAAAAACTCCTTTATATAAAGGAGTTTTGGGCATTTGGTGCAGGAGAAGGGATTTGAACCCTCACGCGATTGCTCGCACTGCCGCCTGAAGACAGCGTGTCTGCCGTTCCACCACTCCTGCAAAAAAAGGCTTTTTTCAAGCCTTTTAATTATATCATTTTTGAGCTTAAAATAAACCTTTAATTTTACCGTCTTGGTCAATATCCATATCCAATGCAGACGGATGTTTTGGAAGACCAGGCATTGTTAATACCTTACCCGTTAAGGCAACGATAAATCCTGCTCCTAAGCTAGGGCGAAGTTCACGAACGGTAATTCTAAAACCTGTAGGTCTACCCATTAATTTTCCATCATCTGATAAAGACATCTGTGTCTTTGCCATACAGATAGGAAGTTTATCCCAACCTAACTCATTAAATTTCTTGATTTGTTCTTTTGCTTCATCTGTGAAATCTACACCATCTGCTCCATAAACTTTCTTGGCAATTGTTTCAATTTTTTCTTCAATAGAGTCTTCTAATGGATATAATGGCGCAAAATTATTCTCTTGATCACATAGTGAAACAACTTTCTGAGCTAAATCGATAGCTCCTTCACCACCTTTTGCCCATACTTGTGACAAAGACATTGGGTGTCCGTTTTCTTTACACCAATTTTCTAAAGCTTCAATTTCACTTGGTGTATCGGTTGCGAATTCATTGATCGCAACAATATAAGGAAGACCAAATTGTTTGATCGTATCAATATGTTTTGCCAAGTTTTCGCATCCTGCCAACATAGCTTCAACATTTTCTTCTTTTAGATTTTCAAGTTCAATTCCACCATGTTGCTTCAATGCACGAATTGTCGCAACGATTACAACAGCACTTGGATTCAATTTAGCTAAACGGCATTTGATATCAAGGAACTTTTCAGCACCAAGATCTGCACCAAATCCAGCTTCCGTTACTGTGTAATCAGCTAAACGTAGACAAGCCTTCGTTGCGATAACAGAGTTACATCCATGAGCAATATTCGCAAAAGGGCCGCCATGGATCAACACAGGATTATGCTCTAAGGTCTGCACAACATTTGGCAAAATAGCATCTTTCATGACCATTGCCAAAGCACCTTCAATACCTAGATCATGCACATATATAGGTTTATCATCATATGTATAAGCAACTAACATCTGACCAAAACGTTTTTTTAGATCCATTAGATCATCTGCCAAACACAAAGCTGCCATAATTTCACTTGCTACAGTAATGTTGAAACCATCGTTTCTTTCTACACCATTTGCCTTAGGACCCTGTCCAATATTGATGTTACGTAATGTACGATCATTCATATCCAAACAACGCTTGAAAGTAATTTTTTCCGGATCGATATTTAATTCATTTCCTTGATGTAAATGATTATCTAGAATTGCACTTACTAAATTGTTTGCGGTAGTAATCGCATGCATATCACCTGTAAAATGAAGGTTGATATCTTCCATTGGAACAACCTGTGCATAACCGCCGCCCGTAGCTCCACCTTTCAAACCAAAAACTGGACCTAGACTTGGTTCACGTAAGGCCATCATCGTTTTTTTGCCAAGGCGATTTAAGGCATCTCCTAATCCAACTGTTGTTGTACTCTTTCCTTCTCCGGCTTTTGTAGGATTGATTGCGGTTACCAGAATTAACTTACCTGGCTCATTGTTTTCAATCTGACGTAAGAAATCAAAAGATAATTTAGCTTTATACTTTCCGTAGTTTTCCAGCATATCTGGCTGGATCCCTACTTTTTTGGCAACCTCTTCAATAGGCTCCATCACACATTCTTGAGCGATTTCTAAATCTGTTTTAGCCATAATTAATCCATATCCTTTCTACCAATATCTGTTCTAAAGAATAATTTATCACAATGAATTTTCTTGATTTCGTTATATGTATGTTCAAATGCTTCTTCTAGAGTTGGTTCAAGTGTTACGACCATCAAAACACGGCCTCCAGCAGTTACCAAATTTCCGTCAACTTCCTTTGTTCCCATATGGTATACAAAACCATCCACATCATCTACTCCCTCAATAATAGCTCCTGATGTAGATCCTGCAGGATAGCCTTCACTTGCTAGAACAACACCATGACTTACTTTGTCGCTCCATTTTAATTTTACTGGTTTATTATCCATAACATCCAAAATAGCCTGTACAAAATCACTTTCAAGTCGTGGCAGGATAACTTCAGCTTCTGGATCACCAAAACGAGCATTGAATTCTATCGTTTTGATTCCATCCTTTGTCATCATCAAACCACCATACAAGAATCCTGTAAATGGAACATTTTCTTTGACCATAGCTTTAGCCATAGGACAAAGAATTGTATCTAAAGCTTCCTGAATGATTTCTGGAGTGATTTTTTTTACCGGGCTATAAGATCCCATACCACCTGTGTTTGGTCCTTTATCTCCATCAAAAACACATTTGTGATCTTGTGCCACTTCCAATGGAATTACCAACTCATTGTGCACAAGACAAATCAATGAGAACTCAAATCCTTCCAAATACTCTTCAATCACAACTTGATTGTTTTCAATATCAAAGGCAATCTTTAACGCTTCATTAGCCTGGTCAAGATCCATCGCAACAGTAACACCTTTACCAGCTTTTAAACCATCTTCTTTAATTACGATTGGAGCCCCCTTAGATTCAACATATTTCCAAGCTTCTTCATAATTATCAAAAGTTTGATATGCTGCTGTAGGAATATCGTATTTTGCCATGATCTGCTTCGCAAAATCTTTACTTGATTCCACTTGAGTTGCAGCTTTTGTAGGACCAAAAATCTTCAATCCTTCTTTTTCAAATGCATCAACAATTTCTAAAGAAAGCGTAGCTTCTGGACCAACGATCGTTAGATCAATTTCATTTTCTTTAGCCGCTTTGACCAAACCTTCAATATCTGAATCACTTACATTTAAACAAGTCGCGATCTTTGCCATCCCTGGATTACCAGGTGCACAATATAATTGATCACATAATTTAGATGCATGAGCTGCTTTAGCCAAAGCGTGCTCACGACCACCTTTACCAACTACAAGAATTTTCATTTGAATATCTCCTTTTTCTTATCAGAAATATTTTAACACATCTTTGATAATTAGATTTCCTTTAATTCATTAAAATATATAAAAAGGCAGATTTTACTCTGCCATTCGTTTCATATATTCTGTTTTATACTCGTTCAAAACATTTTTAAGATCATCTAATGTATTAATCTTAGAACATTCATTTTTAAAATAATGTGACCCCGGTAATCCTTTTAAATACCAGGAAGCCAATCCCCGCATTTCTTTGATGGCGATGACCTCACCTTTGTTTTTGATCAATCCATTGGCATGTTTCAAACATATTTCAATTCGATCATTAAAATCATATGTATGATGTTCATTATAAAGAGCATCTTTGCATTCCTGAATCAAAAAAGGATTTCCAATAATGCCTCTTCCAATCATTACTGCATCGCAGCCTGTTTCTTTCTGCATGCGAAAGAAATCATCTACACTACGCACATCACCATTCCCAATAACTGGAATAGAAACTGCTTCTTTGACTTGTTTGATATATGACCAATCCGCTTTGCCTTCGTACATCTGACTTCTTGTTCGTCCATGTACCGCAACCGCTTTAACGCCCACACCTTCCATGGCCTTAGCCATTTCAACACAGTTAATATGATCTTTATCAAACCCGATACGCATCTTTACAGTAACTGGCTTATTTACATTTTCTACGATATGACTTACCAGTTCTTTGGCATAATCTATATCTTTCATTAAATAACTTCCAGCTTTGGCTTTAATAACTTTATTGACTGGACAACCCATATTAAAATCAATAATATCGCAGTTTGTCTGGGTATCAAGATACTTTGCGGCATATACGACCGTATCTATATCATGCCCAAATAACTGAAAGCTTACAGGATGTTCATTGGGATCAACATCACACATTGAAAATGTCTTTTTTGAATCATAGTATAAAGCTTTGTCGCTTACCATTTCATTGCAGACAAGACCTGCTCCAAACTCTTTGGCAATTACGCGAAAGGCAATATTGCTGATACCAGCTAAAGGCGCTATTACGATGGGATTATCGATTGTCACATCGCCAATTTTAAACATTTCTTGACTCCAGTATTTTTCTTAGGTCCTCTTCGCTAAAATCATATCGCTCATTACAGAAATTACAAGTAACGTGACAACCATGATCCTTATCGATCATATCTTGAATTTCTTCATCCTTTAATGTAGAGATGGCATTGGCCATTCTTTCCTTAGAACATGGACATGAATAGCGCACATCACTTGTATCCAGGATCTTAGCATCTTCAAACATGTCATTCACAAGATCTTTCAATTCCATATCATCATAATCCAACATCAAAGTAGACATTGGTTTTAAACCTTGCAATAGATGTTCACAAATTAAGATATCTTCTTCGGTTGCATCTGGTAACATCTGTATGATCATGGCACCAGCACTTTGCACATTGCCATCTTTACCAATCAAAACACCAACACTAACAGCGGTTGGAATTTGTTCAGATAAAGTAAAATAATACGCAAAATCTTCTCCAATTTCTCCAGATACAAGTTCTACAGTTCCTGAAAAGTTTTCTTCCATGTTTAGATCTTTTGTCACGGTCAATGTACCATCTTTACCAACAACGGCACCCACATTTAATTTACCTTTATCTAAGAACACATCTTCTACATGCGGATTGGAACAAAAACCGCGAACCGTTCCATCATGATAAGCATCCACAATAATTGATCCAATAGGTCCATGCCCATTGATCGTAATACTCAACATTTCTTCATTTGATTTCAACATGCTTCCCATGATACTTCCTACAGACAGCGTTCTTCCTAAAGCAGCACAGGCACAAGGATGCAAATCAAAACGATTTCTTGCTTCCTGCACCATATCTGTCGTTCTAACAATATATAAACGGACTCTATCCTGGCAAACCAGGGCTCTACATAATTGATCTTTCATTTGTCTCCTCCAAAAGAAAAGACGCCTAGCGTCTTAATCTTTCTTTTTTGTTAATTCATTTAAAGCATCATCCAAATCTTGTTTTTCAACACCAACTGGAGGTTTAGGTGGAACTTCTGTTTCTACAGGTTCTTTCACTTCAACTTCTTTTGGCTCTTGAACTTCAACAGGTTCATTTGGATTTGTAATCTGACCATAGTTCATCAAATTTGTGATTTCTTCATTTGTTAAAGTTTCTCGTTCAACTAATGATTTTGCAATCAAATCCAATAAATCTCTGTTTTCTTCCAAGATCTTGCGGCAGTTTTCATGACATTCATCAATGATCTTACGAACTTCTTTATCGATTTCAGCTGCAACACCATTTGAATAATTACCACCTTGTGTATAATCACGTCCAAGGAATACATTTCCCTGAGGATCTGCATACTGAATTGGACCTAAACTTGACATACCATAAACACGAACCATGTTTTTAGCAATCTTTGTCAATTGTTCAATATCATTGACCGCACCGGCACTGATTTCTCCAAATACCAGTTCCTCAGAAGTACGTCCTCCCAATAAACCAGTGATTTTCGCAAGGAATTCACTCTTACGATGGAAGTATTTTTCTTCTCTAGGAGTCATCAAGTTATAACCACCAGCTTCTCCACGAGGAATGATCGTTACTTTCTGTACCATGTCTGCATCTTCCAGTTTTAAACCAATTACTGCATGACCAGCTTCATGATACGCAACCAGTAATTTATCTTTTTCTGTGTATTTCTTAGATTTTTTAGCTGGCCCCATCATAACTCTATCGATGGCCTCATCTAAGTCATTCATAGTAATCTGCGTTTCTTTATTACGAACTGCCAAAATAGCACCTTCGTTTAATACGTTTGCTAAATCAGCCCCTGAGAATCCAGGTGTACGTCTTGCCAGATTTTCTAAAGATACATCGCTTGCAAGCTTTTTGTTGCGTGCATGAACCTGAAGAATTTCTTCACGTCCCTTAATATCCGGTAAGTTAACCGTTACGCGACGATCAAAACGTCCACTACGCAATAATGCAGGGTCTAGAACATCTGGTCTATTAGTTGCGGCAATAATAACGATACCATTGTTATCCGTCATACCATCCATTTCAACCAGCAACTGGTTCAATGTCTGCTCACGTTCATCGTTTCCGCCACCCATTCCAGCTCCACGCTGTCTACCAACTGCATCAATTTCATCAATAAAAACAATACAAGGAGCGCTCTTTTGTGCGTTTTTGAACATATCACGAACTCGGCTGGCACCTGTTCCGACAAACATTTCTACGAAATCACTACCTGAAATTGAGAAGAATGGAACATTAGCTTCTCCGGCCACAGCTTTCGCCAACAATGTTTTACCTGTTCCTGGTGGGCCTACCATCAACACACCTTTAGGAATATGGGCACCCATATCCGTAAATTTCTTTGGTGAACGCAGATAGTCAATGATTTCTTTAACTTCTTCTTTTTCTTCTTCACAACCGGCAACATCTTTAAATCGAACTTTAACATTTGATTCAACACGTGCTTTTGATTTGGCAAACTCAAACGCTTTATTGCTGCCAGAACCACCCATCTTAGAGAACATCAGATAGAAGAATACGCCAATGATCAAGAATGGAATCAAATTCACAAGCAAATTGATCCATACACTATTTTGATTTGGATCGGCGATTGTTAAACGTCCGCCATCTTCTGTCAACGTTGTTTCTAACCACTCAAGGTTCGCCTCTGTATTTGGTACAATGACCCTAAATCCAGAAATAGCATCTTTGCCTTCTTTTTTATAACTTCCTTCGATCTGAATAATAGTGGTTGAGATCGTTAAGGTACTATCTTCAAATTCCGCATGTTCCGCTACGTCTTTGAATCTTGAATAGTTCATTTGTTCAGTTGTTCCTTGAGAACTATAGAAAATCAAAGACATCACAATTGTGATGATGAAGATGGTTGGTAAATAATTTAACCATTTCTTCATTAATATTCCTCCTACTCGTAGATTTCTGGTTTTAATATCCCAATAAAAGGTAAATTGCGATATTTCTGGTTATAATCCAAACCATAACCAACAACAAATTCATTTGGTACAGTATAACCAACATAATCGGCTTTAATATCAACAACTCTTCGCTCTGGTTTATCCAGCAAAGAAACGATTTTGACATCAGTTGCCCCTTTATTCATGAACATCTGTTTAACTTCACGTAAAGTACGTCCTGTATCCACGATATCCTCTACAACTAGAATATGTCTTCCTTTACAAGAAATATCCATATCTTTTTCAATACGAACATCTCCAATTGATTCCGTTCCATCATATGAACTAACAGACATAAAATCAATCTCACAATCAAATGTAAAACGTTTGATTAATTCAGCCATAAAAGGAACGCTTCCTTTTAACAATCCTACAACAATAGGAACTGCATGTAGTTTTTCATAATCCGATTCAATTTGTTCTGCTAATTCTACACATCTTTTTTCAATTTGTTCTTCATTCAATAATACTTTAAGTATATCGTCACTAATCATTTGATTTCTCCTTAAATCACGTCAAATATTGTACCATAAACAAATTAGGTTTGATACTAAAATGTTCGACATCACAACCAATCCCCGGCACAAATATCACTTTTTTTTCCGAATTTTCCATCACAAGCCATTCTTTACGATAAATTTTAGGAATCTTTCTATCAATTAGAAACCTTGAAACCTTTTTGGTTCCATATCTAAGTTTGATTTGATCTCCTGGTTTTACGCTTCGAATCACAAGAGGAAAGTCCTTTTCAGATACATAGATCGATTCAATCACTTTCCCTGTTTTTAATAGGCTAAAGCTATCATTTGTGATGTATTCAAGATAAGAAACAGTATAGCTCTTATTCTCTTTTATTTTTTTAAAATACAGCATTCCTTCATAAGATTCAAGATAATATCCATCGATTTCTAATAAGCAATTGGATTGAAGCTGTTCAATTAGAGATTTCATATGTTTTTTAGAATAATGATTCCCAATCTCTAAATGCAGATAATACTCTAATATAAACCAGGCATCTTCCTGTTTTAACAATGTATCTATCGAACGATTCCAGCCTTTTAAAAAGGAAGCAGCTTTTTCTCTTTTGTCTTTTAACTTAATATTTTCTTTTTGTATTTCTTCATTTAATCGCAATTTTTCCAATAAACTCATCTTTTCAATCTGAGAATGACGAATCTTGTTTCGCGTATAATCATTTCCTAAATTAGACTCATCAATTCCATATTCTATATTATTTTGATCACAATACTCTATTAACTGTGCTTTTGTTTCCTCCAGCAAAGGTCGTATGATCTTCATACCTTTCATGATATTTTCTGACTTGAGCCCATAATGGTCACAAAGCATATTTCTACTTTTTTGAAAAAGATACGTTTCTAAATGATCGTCGAGATGATGGGCAACATATATTTGATCTGTATCATTCTTTGTGGCAAGTTCAAAGAAAAAGTCGTAACGCACCTTTCTTGCCCAACTTTGAAAATTAGACTTGTTATCAAAAGTGGGTTCCTGTACTTCCACCTCAATTGATCTTTTTTGGCAATAATCCCTTACAATTTTTTCATCTCGATTTGCAGTATCTCGTTTATGATAATTGACATGGGCCACAATGATCGTATGCCCTTGTTTATATAATTTGTCTAGAAGCGCCATGCTGTCAGGACCGCCTGAACAAGCCACGATTATCTTTTTTTGCATATGTCTATTCTAACACAAGGTCAAAAAAAAAGACCATAATATGCACGATATCATGGTCAAAAAACATCTTAGTAGTTTTTAGCTTCTTTTCTGAATACAGCCTGAGGATATCCACAAACCGGGCAAGCTTTAGGAGCATTTACACCAGTGTATTTGAATCCACAGATTCCGCAGATCCAAGTATCTGATTCTTCACCAGAGAATACTTTTTCGTTTTCTACATTGCTCAAAAGTTTCAAATAACGTTCTTCATGTTCTTTTTCGATCTGAGCAACTTTTTCCATCTGGAATGCGATAGCTGTAAATCCTTCTTCACGAGCTACTTCTGCAAATTCTTTGTACATGCTGGTCCATTCATAGTTTTCACCTTCAGCAGCCGCTTTTAAGTTTTCAGCAGTTGTTCCAATTTTTCCACCATTTAAATGCTGGAACCATAAACGAGCATGTTCCTGTTCGTTACGAGCAGTTTCTTCAAAGATTTCTGCAATCTGGTTCATACCTTCCTGACGAGCTTTGTTAGCAAAGTAAGTGTACTTATTTCTTGCCTGACTTTCACCTGCAAAAGCTGTCTGCAAATTCTGTTCTGTTCTAGATCCTTTTAATTCCATTTTTATTTACCTCTTCTTTCTTGATGGCAATCATGACAAATACCGTATAAAGTCAACGCATGAGATTCAATTGAAATATCAAGCTGTTTGGCAAATTTAGCTTCGATAGAACGATCATAAGGCAAATCTATATCATACATTCTGTGACACTTAGTACAAACAAAATGATCATGAGGTTTACATGTTTTATCATAGACCTGCTTTTTTGAATCAGTCATGACAGAGGCAATTTTATATTCATCAACTAAGATCGATAAATTGCGATAAACTGTAGCTAATGAAATATTCTTTCCCTCTTTTAGAAGACCTTCATAGATCTCGTCGGCACTTAAATGCGCATCCTGGCGCTGAATGTAATCATAGATCCACTCTCGTTGCACTGAGTTTCTGGTACCCATCTAGCCACCTTCCTAACTAAGAACTATTATTAGTTTAATCCTATAAATAAAGTTTTTCAAGTATTTTACAACTTAACAAATTGTTCTACATTCAATACGAAAATAGTGGCTCCACCAACTTGAACTTCTACTGGGAAACTTGCATAACGACCAATATCATAGCTTGCGGTACTAGGAACGATTTCTGTACGTTTACTTGAATACTCACCTATGATGTTGATCGCATCCTGTACTTTTTCATCCTCACAACCGACAATCAAAGTAGTATTTCCTGCTCTTAAAAAACCACCTGTTGTCGCCAGTTTCGTGACCTGAAATCCATTCTTGTTTAATGCATTGCTAGCGGCTGGACTATCATCATTTGAAAGAATTGCCAATATGAGTTTCATGACATAAGCCCTCCTTATCTTTATTTGTATTATACCACTCAAGCCATGCTCTGGAAAAGTTAAGTTTCCTTAAAAGAGCTTTTTTGATTACTATACTGAAATCAACGAACAAATGCATTTCTTTGAGATTTATTTATCTAGATATTTTTCTTTCAGCACTTGCATCGCTTTTTTATTCACATTGTTTACCTGTAACTCCAATTCCCTGGAAGATATTCGTTTTGCGCCTTGAGCGAAGATAGCATTTTGAATCAAACCATCACTTGAAGCCACACTCAAAACATATTTTTCTCTTAAATCATGTACGGCTTTTTCAATATAAGCATCAGCTGTCTGCGATGTTTTTGTGTATACGATATCTACATTGGCTCTATGTTCTGTATGTGTTGCCTTGTCTTTGATCCTATAGGCATCAAAGACAAGGATCAAACGAATTCCACGATATCCCTGATAGTTAACTAAAAGATCAATAAGTCTTTCTCGAGCCATCCCGATATTCTCTTTGGCAAGTTGTTTTAATTCCTCCCAGGCAAAGATCATATTGTAACCATCTACGATCAAACAAGATTCTTTATTAGATTGAATCGTTGTTTTTTTCATATCCAGATCTTTCTTTGGCTTTCGCATTTGCTTCTTTTCTTTTTTATTTCTTCCTCCAGCTATCTCAAAGACTCTTTTGATTTCTTCTTCATTCACTTTATATCTCGTACTTTGATATGTTGAAAATCCGGATTCTTTTGGCTGAATATGCATCATTTCATCCGCTTCATCCCAAGGTACATAGTATCCTGCTCCATGTGCACAGAAAACCGAGCCACTAGGATTCGCTAGATCTTTTTGATCATCATAGCCAATTTTTGCCACGATAGTTTCTTGATCCTGACATGGATAATACCCGTCCAGTTCACAAGAAAATCTTCCCATGCCTTTTGTATAAGCTGCTACATCCAACTGATAGTTTCTTAAATTTACTACAGGCCCAATTCCTTTGATCGTCATCGTCTGATCAAGATTATCTTTGATTTCTACCTGAGCTTTTCTTGTTTCTAAATCATATAAAGCCCTTGATAACACTTCACCTAGCACGATCAGTTCAAAGCGATAATATGGCTCCAACAAAATATTTTCTGCTTTTTTTAATGCCTGCCTTACTGCTCTTTTAGAGGCTTGGTAAAAATCCTGTCCTTCTGTATGTTTTAAATGTCCTTTGCCTGCCGTTAATATGATTTTTACTCCCGTTAACATAGATCCAGTCAAGACGCCTTTATGATGAATCTTATGTAAAGAACTTAAGATTTGTTTTTGCCAGGCAGCACTTAATTCATCCTGTGAAACTTCACTTGCGATTTCGATGCGCTCTTTATCTTTAAGCGGTTCTAAGCGAACATGAACTTCTGCATAATGTCGTAGCGGTTCAAAATGTCCAGCACCATTGACCGATTCTTTGATCGTTTCTTTGTAGACAATACTTCCATTAGAAAATCCTACACTTACTCCTGTTCTATCTTTGATCAGTTTCTGTAAAACTTCAATTTGTACAGCGCCCATTACGCTCAAAGATATTTTCTTTCTATCCTCATCATAATAGATTTCAAGACTTGGATCCTGGCTGGAAAGTATATTTAAATAACGCATCATCTGTAATGCATCGACTCCCTCTGGAAGCAATAGTTCATAATTCATATATGCATTCAAAAGTGGTTTTGACATATCCTTTTCAAATCCCAGACCTTGACCCGCTTCAAATCCATTTAACCCTTTTAAAGCACAGACCATACCGGCTTCTGCCGTATCGACCATGGTAAATTGTCTACCACTGTATATACGTATTTGATCTATCTTTTCTTCTTCGCTTAATTTTTGTTTAGCGCTAAGCGTGCCTCCTGTGATTTTTACATGAACTAATCGATTATTTTTTTCATCACTGCTGATCTTAAAAATTCGTGCTCCAAATTCATCTGGATATACTTTAGGCAGACTTAATTCACAAAGCGCATCCATCAATTCAATGATTCCTTCATTCTTTAAAGCCGAGCCAAAAAAACAAGGAAAACACTCTCTTTTGTAAATAGATGACTGAATGGATTCTAGTGATATTCTTCCTTCTTCCAAGTATTCGTTCAACATATTTTCATTCACCAAAGCTAGTTTTTCATCTTTTTGTGAATCTAAATAATCAATACAGTTTGGATGAATCTTTGTTATCAAATCTTCCATAAGTTCTTCTCTAGTTTGATAACTAATATCCATTTTATTGATAAATATCAAAGTTGGAACTTTATAATGTTCTAAACACTTCCAAATTGTTTGTGTATGGCTTTGTACACCATCCTGTCCGTTGATCAATACAATTGCCAAATCCAGAACACTTAAAACTCGTTCCATTTCACTTGAAAAATCTACATGTCCCGGTGTATCCAAAATATATATTTCGCTATCATTCCATTTATAATTAGCCTCTTTGGAGTAAATCGTTATGCCTCGATCTCGTTCCTGTTGATCATAATCCAAGAACGTATCCTGATGATCGACCCTACCCATTTTTCTTATATTTCCTGCATTATATAACATGCTTTCGACACAGGTCGTCTTCCCTGCATCTACATGGGCTAATATACCAACACATATTCTCTTCATCGAAAGTCCCCTTTTTATTTCGAATATAGTATAACAGAAGTTGTTCCCTCATTCTAAAAAAGCTCAGTTGGTTGGTGCATGTATCATAAAATCTGTTATAATATATGCACTATGAATTACAGTGTTTGCATACTCGCCGCCGGTAAAGGCAGCCGAACTCAATTAGACTTTAATAAAGTTTTTTTTAAATTCAGTGATGGCACCAGTGTCTTAGATCGAAGCGTTAATTTATTTAACGAAGATCCAGACTGTAAAGAAATCATTCTTGTCGTGGCCAAACATGAACAAGAATATGTCGAAAAACTTTATCAAGATCTAGATAAAGTAAAGATCACGATAGGAGGAAAAACTCGTCAGGAAAGTGTTTCTCATGGGTTAAGATTGGTTTGCAACGAACATGTATTTATTCATGATGGTGCCAGACCCTATCTAAACATGGAAGAAGTCAACAAACTAAAACAAACACTTTCAGACTACGATGCCTGTTTATTAATGGTTCCAAGTGTAGATACTGTAAAAATTGTAGAAAATGGATTTGTCAAAGAAAGCCTGGATCGTTCTTTGTTATATAACGCCCAGACTCCACAGTGTTTTAAGACATCCTTGTTAAAAGAATGCCATCAAAAAGCTTTGGAGGATCAAAGAGAAGCCACTGATGATGCACAACTTGTCGAATGGTATTCAAACACTTTGATCAAAGTTGTTACAGGAAACGCATCTAATATCAAGATTACCAATCCTGGTGATTTACCGAAATAGAAAGAGGAATTTGTATGGAATACACAGCACTTATTTTTGATGACTGTCAAGATGAAACAGATTCATATGAGAATCTCGTTGATACGATCAACGTCTATAAAAACGATCCAATGTGCAAGCAAATCGTTGTCAGCTGTACAGCAGAATGGCTTTTAAGATTAGCTCATTCTCCAATTTCAAAAGTTCTTTTAGTACAGATGGCAAATACACCTTACGTTGCCTTATTAAATGGATTAAAAGCTGTATCTATGGAAAACGTCCTGGTTAATGGACTTTCTAATGTTCCAACAAATGAAGATATCCAAAAAATCTTGAGCAGTCTTTCTCAATACCCTGCAATCTATATGAACAAAGATTTACAGGCATTTGATACCCGCTTACTTATGTTTTCTTTACAGGTGGCTATCGAACAAAATCTTGCGATCGACACATATGCACAAGCTGTAGAAGCTTTAGGAGAGACGCCCCTGCAACACATTAAAGGATGATGTCTAATGAAAGTGGAAGTTAAAAGCTATACAGATAAAGAAACAGGTCTAACTTCTAATCAAGCTTTATCTCATAAAAAGAACACCTTGGAAGCTTCTGTTTCCAAAACATATACAAAAATATTAAAAGAGCATGTTTTTACCTTTTTCAATATGATCAATGTCGTTTTAGCTGTCTTAGTCATCTTTACGGGTTCCTATCGAAACATGCTTTTTATGCTTGTCGTTATCTTCAACATGATCATTGGTTTGATCCAGGAAATTCGTTCAAAGCGTAAATTAGATAAGCTCGCCTTGGTTCACCAACAAAAAATACATGTTCTAAGAGATGGACACATATCTCGTATTTCTATTGATCAAATTGTTGAAGACGATATCTTGATCATCAAATCTGGTGACCAGGTTCCCTGCGATGGCGTATTGAGAGAAGGCAGCATTGAATGCGATGAATCTATGCTAACAGGAGAGAGCGATGCTATTGAAAAATTTGAAAATGACAGCATTTTCTCTGGAAGTATCATTGTATCTGGACAAGCTAAGATGCAAGTTGTTACAGTTGGAGAAGATACATATGCTCATTCTATATTAAAACATGCCAAACGTGAAAAACGCTATCCAAGCCAGTTACGTGACAGTATTCAATCGATCATTCGTTTCAGCACAATCGTTTTGCTCCCTGCAGGAGTGTTGCTGTTTTTAAAACAATTCTTATCAGATCCTACTGATTTAAACGACGCCATTCTTTCAACAGTCGCTGCTGTTGTTGGTATGATTCCAGAAGGCCTTGTGCTTTTAACTAGTATTGCTTTAAGTGTCGGGGTTATGAAGCTGACACAAAAAAACGTTCTTGTCCAAGAACTATACTGCATTGAAACACTTGCCAGAGTAGATACATTGTGTCTGGATAAAACAGGTACGATTACACAAGGAGAAATGAAAGTAATTCATATTGACACAGATCATGATTTATTTATGATCAAGCAAACTCTTGCCAATATGTTTTCTTCTTTACAAGATGATAATACAACAGCTAAAGCTATACGTGAGTATGTATCAAACATTGAGCCAACTCAGATAACAAAAGATATAATTCCTTTTTCGAGCTCAAGAAAAGCATGTGGAGCGGTTTTTCAAGATGCAAAATATATTCTGGGGGCCTATTCATTTATCATTCAAAAACAAGATCCTGAAATTATAAAAAAACTAAATGAATATGGAAATAAAGGGTATCGAACTTTGATCCTGGCACGTTCAAACTCAAAAGATCATCAACTATACGGTGACTTTGAAATTCTTGCCTTTATTTTAATTCAAGATGCTTTAAGAAAGGATGCATCTACGATTCTTTCCTACTTTAAAAAACAAAACGTCGATTTAAAGATTATTTCCGGCGATGATGAAAAAACTGTATCTGCTTTGGCAAAAGAAGCAGGAGTAACTGGAAAATCAATTGATATGACAGGCATTCAAGATGTACGACAAGTAATCGAAGATCATGCCATTTTTGGAAGAGTTACGCCTGAACAGAAAAAAGAAATGATCATTGCCTTAAAAGAAAAAGGTCACACAGTTGCTATGACCGGAGATGGCGTCAATGATGTCATGGCATTAAAAGAAGCGGATTGCTCAATTGCTATGGGCTCTGGCAGTGAAGCAGCCAAGAAAATCGCATCTATGGTTTTATTAAATGATCAATTTAAGTCACTTCCTTCCATATTACATGAAGGACGATGCATCATAAACAACATCCAAAGAACTGCCTCACTGTTTTTAGTTAAAACATTATTTTCTTTTGGTTTAAGCTTATTAACACTAGTATGGCTTACCGAATACCCTTTCCAGCCAATTCAATTAACACTTATTTCAACACTGGCAACAGGATTACCTAGCTTTATTTTAACATTAGAACCAAACGCCACAAGAGTAGAAGGAAATTTTCTTGTCAATGTCTTCTCACGTGCTTTACCCGGAGCTATTTGTGTTGTCGTATCCGTTATCTTAGCTTCTATATTAACACCAGTTTTAAGTACCAACAGCGAACAGTTCTCAACCATTTGTACTTTAATTGCCGGTTTTAATGCCTTATGTGTTCTTACTGGAGCATGTATCCCATTTACCCGTTTAAGACATCTTCTTGTTATTTGTATGATTGCATTCTTTGCGATATCCATCATATTCTTCCATAATTTCTTTTATATCGTTCCTTTGAATATTACACAAATTATCTTTGTATTGATTGTTTGTGTGATGATTCCATTTATACAAAGATTCTTAAATCTTTGGTTTAAAAAACAACTTCGACTTCATTACAAAAAGGGCTAACAGCCCTTTTTCCTCTTTTAACACGGAGTTTCCTTTGTTTGTTTCAATAATTGCTTTTTCACATTTTTAAAACCTAAGATCGTTTCATTTGTATATCCTGCTAATTATCTATCACACCTCAGATAGGAAAAAGGACAAAAAAACAGTAGAAAATGCTAAATTTCTACTGTTTTTTAATATTTAAGAAAATAATGATCAAATTCGGCGAATCGTTTTGATTCTTTGATCCTTTAATGGCTTATCCTGCCAATTCGTTTTTACAGATGCAATCTTATCTACAGCTTCCATACCTTCAACTACTTTTCCAAAAGCTGCGTATTGTCCATCTAGATGAGGAGCATCTTGATGCATGATAAAGAACTGTGAACTCGCTGAATTAGGCATATTTGTTCTAGCCATAGATAAAACACCACGAGTATGTGCTAAATCATTTTGGAATCCATTAGCTCTGAATTCTCCAACGATCGTATCTTTACTGCCACCCATACCGGTTCCAGTTGGATCACCACCTTGAATCATGAATCCTTTGATAACGCGGTGAAAGATTAATCCATCATAAAATTTTTCATCCACTAATTTCAAAAAGTTTTCTACTGTTTTAGGTGCTGCTTCAGGATATAGCTCTGCCTTGATTTCATCACCGTTTTCCATTGTAATCAAAATTAATTCTGTTTTCATAATAATCCTTTCCATTTACTCATAGATAATACAACAAACAAGCCATTTTCATCAAGATATTGTATAATACTGTTATTATGAAAAGAATAGGCCTGATTGGTTTATCTGATCCAGTGGATAAATCAAAAGTAAACGAAATAATTACAAGACTCGAAAAAAGTGGATATCAGATTATTGTAGCTGACAGTTTGTTTAAATCTGCTTCAGCAAAGGAAAAAGCAGATGATTTTAACATGTTCTGTAAATTAGATCTTGAAGGAATTTTTGATCTTTCCGGAGGTGATCTGGCAAACACATGTATTCCTTTCATCGATTTTAAAGCTTATCAAAATGGTTCTGCCTGCTTTTATGGTTATAGCGACCTTAGTGTTGTATTAAATGCACTCTATTCAAAAACAAAAAAGAAAACTTGTCTTTTTCAACTTCGAAACAACCTTAATATTGAAGATACACAAAACGCTTTTAAATTCACATGGCTTAAAAAGAAAAATATGAAGGGTATCGTAATCGGAGGAAATATTCGTTGTTTTTTAAAGCTGGCAGGCACTCCTTATTTTCCTGAAACAGAGGATAAGATCTTATTTTTAGAAAGCCATTCAGGAAACATCAACAAAATCATAACTTATTTAACACAATTAGAAATGATGGGTGTATTCAATAAAATAAACGGCCTGATCTTAGGACAGTTTACAGAATTAGATAAAACACGCACAGATCATCTATTAGAATCTTATGTTTCAAAATATCCAATTGGAATCATACGTACGCATGAAGTTGGCCATTCTTTAAATTCTAAAGCTGTATGGATTGGAAAAGAATACAGTTTTAAATCAAAAGGAGCGTAAACATGGATCTAAAATTATTGAAATTAACACCTAGAAGAAAACAGCTTTTAGAAAAAATGTCTATTTTTTCTGTTGAAGACCTTTTGAAGACATACCCAATGCGATATGAAACCATTGAAACCATCCCCTATAAAGATTGGCAGCCATCTATGCATGTTTGTTTTGAAGGTTTGATTTCTTCTGTTTGCCGCGTTATTCGACTTCAAAAAAATCGTTCAATGACCAAGTTTTCTGTCATTTCATGGGATGAAGAATTAGAAATAACGATTTTTAATCGTCCGTGGACAAATCAATTTACATTTGGCAAAAAAATATCCCTTTTTGGCGTTTATCAGGGAAATAATAAAGTTGTTGTCAGCACATATAATTTCAAACCTTTAAAAGAACAAATTGGACTTAAGCCAGTATATTCTTTGATTGAAGGTCTCAAACAAAACGATATGATTACTATGGTTTCCAATGCGTTAGAATTTGTAGATCAAATGGAATCGCTCGTTCCATTAAGACTTCAAGAAAAATATCGTCTTTTAAATTACCCTCAGGCGCTTCGCTGGATCCATCAGCCAAAAACACAAAACGAACTGAATCAAGCGGTTAGAACTTTAAAATATCAGGAATTTTTATGTTTTCAATGCGTTATGCAAGCCTCGCAGGCAAACACAAAAGAACATGTTCATAAACAAGAAAAGGTATTTGATGGCAACATGATTCAAACATGGGTCCAACAATTCCCATATACTCTTACTTCAGATCAACAGACCAGCATCGAAGCTGTCTTAAATGATATGAAATCCAGTAAAATCATGTTTCGCCTTGTACAAGGCGATGTTGGATGTGGAAAAACCATTGTAGCCATGACAGCTATATATGCCTGTTATTTAAGCAATCATCAGGCAGCTTTTCTTGTACCTACAGAAATTTTAGCTCGTCAGCATTATGAAAACATGCAAAAACTCGGTCTTGAAACATGTCTATATGTATCCAGCCTTCCCACAAAAGAAAAACAACAAATCTTAACGGATCTTAGCAATGGAAAAATCAAGATCGTAGTGGGCACCCATGCCTTGTTCCAGGAACAAGTTGAGTTTAAAGATCTGGGTCTTGTCGTGACAGATGAACAACAACGTTTCGGCGTCAAACAAAGGCGTTCATTACTAGAAAAAGGGAAAAGTGTTGATTTTTTAATGATGTCAGCCACCCCAATTCCTAGAACATATGCCCATTTCATTTATGGTGATCTTGATATCAGCAATATTCACACTATGCCTGCAGGACGCAAGCCTGTCATCACAAAATACATCCCTTCCAAAAGCATGGCAAGCATTTTAAAAGATATCCTGGATGGTATTCAAATTGAAAAAAGACAATGTTATGTTGTGTGTCCTTCCATTGAAGACAATGAAGATACGAATCTGCGCAGTGTTACTTCCATCTATCAAGGTATGAAAAGCACCTTAAAAAACAGTGTGGCCATATCTTTGTTGCATGGAAAAATGAGTTCGGAAGAAAAAGAAGAAATCATGAATGATTTTGCCAACCATAAAATAGATATTCTTGTCAGTACGACTGTCATTGAAGTTGGTATTGATGTCAAGAACGCAACATTGATGGTAATTTATGATGCCCATCGTTTCGGTTTGAGTACGCTGCATCAATTAAGAGGGCGTGTAGCACGTGGTAAAAAGCAGGGATATTGTTATCTTTTAAGCAACACCAAAGACCCTAATGCAATACAAAGATTAAAAAAGATGGAAGAACTCAGCGATGGATTTCAAGTCTCTGAGTATGACTTTCATATGCGCGGTCCTGGAGATATGCTAGGAGTTCGACAAAGCGGTTTGCCTGGCTTTGTCTTTGGTGATCTTCAAAAAGATAAGGCGATGATGGAAGCCTGCATCAAAGATGCCAAAGAAATCTTAAACCGTAATGATGACAAGCCACTTCTAGAATTTGTAGATAAGGCGCTGGAAAACGCACAATATTTTGATTAGAATGATTATAGGTGATCATTGACATGAATTCAGAAAAAACAAAGAACAAACTAATATATTTTTTAGCCCTTGGCTCAATGTGTCTAGCTTTGGTACTTATTATGTATAACTTCTTTTATAAAACTGTAGAAGTGGATGTCATGAAAAATATCGAACTTGTTTATACAGGTGAAAATGGAAGTGCCAGTGTAACTGTTGAAAACAATACTGAAGATCTTAATCAAAGGATCCAGGAGTTTATGGAAACCGTGGAATATGAAGTGAGTCCAAATTCCAACTTATCAAACGGAGATACGATTCACGTCATTGCGACATATGATGATGAACTTTCCATGACTTATCATTATCAACCAATCAATACGGAAAAAGAATTTATCGTACAAGGATTAAATAACCGTTTTGAATCAAAAGATGATATTCCAGAAAACTATTTAAATGAAATCTTAACTGAATCAGAAAACTACATAACAGAACACGCTGATGAGATTTTTCATCTAGATCCTGAAACTACTTCTCAAGAGGATGTCAGTCTAAACAATATAAGCCAATTATATTGTGCATTTTTAAAATCTACTCAAACCAGTGATCGAATCATATCCGTATATCAGTTAGATTACGCTAGCAAAGAACAAGCAGTAACTATTTATTATCTGGTCTGTGTTCCAAACATTAATGATGGAAATCGGGTCATCCGTCAAGATATATATGGAGAGACCGCTTATTTATCGAGCGAAGAACTTCAAAACCTAAATATCGAATCTTATATCCATAGAGTTTTTGGCACACAGTATTCAATTGAAAAAATTGAAACTTCTACCAATCAAGATCAAAATACTGAAAAACAATAGTGCATAAGAAAGGATTTATCAGTATGGATTTATTAATTGCGATTATTTTTATCATTGTTGGATTTCTCTTTCTGGTCAAAGGTGCAGATTGTTTTGTAGAAAATGCATCTTCCATTGCCGGGAAAATAGGAGTATCCAGTCTGATCATTGGTCTCACGATCGTAGCATTTGGTACTTCTATGCCTGAATTAGCCGTTAGTGTGACAGCTGCTTTGGAAAATGCCAATGAAATTGCGGTTGGAAATGTTGTTGGATCCAACATCTTTAATCTTTTAGTCGTTGCCGGATTAAGCGCCTGCATTTATCCATTACTTGTAAACAAAACAATCATGAAGCGTGACTGGCCTTTATCAGTTGTGGCGGCAGTTCTGCTCACATTTATGTTGATTGATCGAAACATTTCTCGTTTTGAAGGGATGATTTTATTGATTTGTTTTGGAATCATGTTATATGTTCAAATTAAACAAACCGCCAAATCAGAAGAAAATCAAAAACGAATTGATACCCCTTACTCAAAACTCATCATTTTTTTGATCATTGGCATTGCAGGTATTGTAATCGGAGGTCAATTAGTTGTCGATGGAGCTACAAGCCTTGCTCGAATCATCGGTTTAAGTGAAACTTTAATTGGATTAACGATCGTAGCAATCGGCACTTCATTACCTGAGTTTGTCACTTCTTTGGTTGCAGCTAGAAAGAACGAGAATGAAATTGCCATGGGAAATGTCATTGGTTCAAACTTATTCAATATTTTCTGTATTCTAGGAATTTCTTCTGTGTTAAACCCAATTACTGTTGAACCAACTGCATTTGTTGATTCTTTGATTTTAGTCGTTGTTTCGATTGTATTCTTAGTAATTTGTAAATTTAGACCTTTGGATAAAAAAACAGGATTGATCATGGTATTGACTTATATCGTCTATACAGTTTATATCATCCTTCGTTAAAGAGGTGTGCCTATGCAACATGATCAATATAAATACATATCAAGATGTGACGGATTGGAATTAGATGTCCTTGAAATTCAACCTTTATCTCAACCAAAAGGTATCGTACAATTTCTTCATGGCATGGCCGAGAATAAAGAACGATACATAGAAACAATGGAGTTCTTTGCTCGAAACGGATATATCACTATTATTCATGATCATAGAGGACATGGTAAAAGCATTCGTGATTTGGCCGATCAAGGATACTTCTATGATGATACAGGAAAATTTATATTATATGATGCACACGATATAACTCGAATGATCAAAGCAAAATACCCTGGTCTAGCAATCTATCTCTTTGGTCATTCTATGGGTGCTTTAATCGGACAAAACTATCTAAAAAATTATGATAACGAAGTTCAAAAATTGATCTTAAGTGGTATGCCAGGAAATAATCCCCTTTGTTCAGCAGCCATAGACTTAGTCACTATTTTAGAAAAAATCAAAGGCAGTTATCATCGTTCTAAGTTAATTCAAAATCTTTCTGTAGGTACCTATGATAAAAAATTTAAAGGGGAAAACAAGAATTGCTGGTTAAGTGCAAATCCTGAAAATGTAAATCTATATAACGCCGATATTAATTGTGGATTTACTTTTACTTTGAATGGATTTAAAAATCTTTTCTTATTGATGAAAAACGCATACAGTGATACGGATTGGGTAAAAACAAACTTAAATCTTCCTATATTATATCTTGCCGGTGAAAACGATCCTGTTATCATGACCAAAGAAGATTGGCGACGAGCTCAACTATTCTTAAATAAGATTGGGTATACATATGTCAAAGGAAAAATGTATCACCACATGCGTCATGAAATCCTTCATGAAGTACGTAAAGATGTTGTTATGCAAGATATCTTAAGTTTTATTGAAAAATGAAACAGCGTAAGCTGTTTTTTCTTTTAAAAAAGCGTTTAGCTTAAAGCCAAACGCCGTCTTGTGAATTTGAATAATCCTGATCTGGAATTTCTTCTTGATATTGGTTATCAGAATTATACTGATTTTGATAATCCGATTGATAACTGTTATAAAAGAAACCTCTAAATAATGCGGATATCAAATTAATGATAAAATAAATGATGAATAAATATACAAAAGGATTACGAATCCTTGTTGTATGGTGTGTTGTATATGTTCTAAAACCAAATGGATTATAGTAAAAACCATTAAAATTTGAATTTTGATTAAAGTTATATCCATAAAAGCCATTTTGAGCATACTCATTATTCGTCTGATTTTGTTGATTGGTGTACCCATAATTTTGATACTTTTCAGGATTTTGTATCTGCTCATATGCTGCATTAATCTCTCGCATCATTTTTGCCGCATTTTCATCACCTGGATTCAAATCCGGATGATATTTTTTTGCCAGTCTACGATACGCTTTTTTTATCTCATCTTCTGATGCATTTCTTGAAACACCCAAGACTTCATATGGATCCCTCATTAACAATATGCTCCTTTGTCTTCTTAACTTGAAAAAAATTATAGATTCTGCGTGATTGTTTGTCAATGATTCTAAACCATTTCACATGGTATCACAAATTATTTGTTAGTTGTCAAATCTTGTACGATATTGACATCTTTGACATAAAGGATGTTTTAATTTATTTTCTAAAAAGCCTTTTCGAATCATTATTGTTTTCTCATTTTGAAGAATGTCATCCAAATTCTCTAAAAATATATTTCCTAATTTAGCCTGCGCATAAGCATCTAGACAACAAGGAATCACATCTCCATTGCTTAAGATACCGATCATATCTCTTGTTCCTCTACAAGTTCCCACATTGCTGACAAAACAATGATCAAGAGATGGCCATTCAAATACATCGTCAAAACTAATAAATCGATTCTTTGCTAATGTATGATGATTCTTTAGAACTTCATCAAGATTTGTATGATAATGCTTTAGAAAAACGGCTAAAATGTTCTTGGTTTCATTATCTAAACATCCATCTTGCATACACCACAAACGATAAGAAATATACGATTTTTGACTTAATATATCTGCACATTCAATTATGTTTTCTAAATACTCTTTTTGTAAATCTTTATTTTGTTGGCTAAAAGAATGAACTGATAAATTATATTGTCTTACTTTATAATTCATCAAAACAGGCAGCGTCTTTTTCAATAATGTTCCATTTGTTGTGATTTGGACATTGAATCCATATACTTGACATAAGCTTAAAATTTCTTCCAGTTTAGGATGAGATAAAGGTTCCCCCAAAACATGTAAGTAGATATATGAAGTAAAAGGCTTAATTTGTTTTAAAATATATTCAAACTCTAAAATCGATATATCTCTTCTCTTCTCATGTTTTTGAACACAAAAAGAACATGATAGATTACATCCATTTGTAATTTCTATATAAACTCTTTTTAATTTCATTCCTTGATTCTACCATAAAAATAATAAACTAAAAATCTTTTCGTCTTCATATAACAAAAAGGTGCCTAAGCACCTTTTATTCTTCACCGTCAAAACAATATGTACAAAGTTTACATTTTTCCAACCCGATTGATTTGACCATATCATCCAAACGATGATAACGCAACGAAGTAAATCCTGAACGTTTACGAATTTCTTCCAGCATATTTTGATATTTTTCACTGTCTGGATTAGCGTATTCTTTTAATGTTTCTTCTGATACATTATCTCCTTCTAATTTATGGATCACACGACGTGTGATTAGATCCATTTCAGAACTGGAACGAGAGAAATTTAGATATTTACAACCAAACATAATTGGTGGACAAGCCGGGCGAACATGGACCTCTTTTGCTCCACTGTCATATAAGAAATCTGTTGTCTCCCCTAATTGAGTTCCGCGAACAATAGAATCATCTATCAATAACAAACTCTTATCTTTGATCAATTCTTTTACTGGAATCAATTTCATCTTGGCAATCATATTACGTTGAGATTGATTAGTTGGCATGAAAGATCGAGGCCAGGTAGGTGTATATTTAATAAACGGACGAGTAAATGGAATTCCTTTAGCATTCGCATATCCTACGGCATGAGCAGTACCAGAATCAGGTACTCCTGCAACGCTGTCTACATCTACATCATCTCGTTGTGACAAGATCTCTCCACAACGATTACGCATGCATTCAACATTAACTCCCTCATACGTAGAAGTAGGATATCCATAATATACCCATAAGAAAGAACATATCTTCATTTCCTCTTGTGGTTTCTTCTTCACTTCAATATGTGTAGGTGTCAAGAATACGATTTCTCCTGGACCTAAATCACGATAATGATGATATCCTAGATTCAAGAATGCACTACTTTCAAAAGTAGCACAATATCCAGTAGATTTCTCTCCAATTATGATTGGTGTACGTCCTACTTTATCACGAGACGCATAGATTCCCTGTGGCGTCATTAATAGAATAGACATACTTCCTTCTACCATATCCTGTACGTAACTTAAGCCTTCTTCTATGCTGTCTTTTTGATTGATCAATGCCGCAACAAGTTCAGTTGGGTTGATATCTCCAGTACTCATTTCTAAGAAATGAGACATACCTTTTGAAAAACATAGCTCCTTTAATTCTTGAAGATTATTGATGCGACCAACAGTAGTAATCGCAAAAGATCCTAGATGCGATTGCATCAATAAAGGTTGTGCTTCAAAATCTGAAATACAGCCAATCCCTAGATTTCCATTGAATTTATCAAGATCCGCGTCAAATTTTGTACGGAATGGTGTGTTTTCTATATTGTGTATCGCGCGTTCAAATCCATGTTCTCCATGTACAGCCATACCACCACGACGAGTTCCTAAATGCGAATGATAGTCAACTCCAAAAAACAAATCTAATACACAACTCTCTTTTGATGCTACTCCAAAAAAACCACTCATTTACTTTTCCCTCTTTCCATCTATTTGATGTAGAAAGTATACCATACAAAACAAAGTGTTTGAAAAATTTTTCGATATTTATCGACGAGATAATACCTTTTTACAAACGAAAACACTTACAGAAATAAAACCTAAATATGAAATAAACTGTCCAATTGCCAAGATCGCAAAAAACGGATCGATTGCCATACACATAATTATTGTCTTCATGATCAATACCTCCTAGCTTCATTTATAGTATATGTTTTAATTAGACATTATTTATGTCATATTTCTTTATTTAGCTCAAATTAAAAAGTACATGTCATCAAAACATGTACTTCAAAACTTATTTTACATCTTCTTCAATTGGCGTTTTTAACATCTCTGCAAATATGGATTGTTTTGTGGTACTTTCTGCTACAGAAGTAGGAACTATGATCTTGGTTGCCTTACCATCTGCAAGCTTCTGTAATGCTTCAAATGATTTTAATTGCACAACTGTAGAATTTGCCTGAGCATCCTTTAACTTTTCCAGTCCTTTTGCTTCGGCTTCATACGTCATTTCAATTGCTTTAGCTTTACCTTGTGCAATTGCGATATCTGCATCACGCTTTGCCTCTGCACGTTTAACCATAGCTTTGGCTTCTCCATCAGCTTTTTTAATTTCTGATTCCTGGAAAGCTTCTGCCTGTAATATCTTTTCACGTTTTTCTCGTTCTGCCTTCATCTGCTTTTCCATAGCGTTCTTGATCTCAGCAGGTGGATCAATATTTTTCAATTCCACACGACTGACATTGATTCCCCAAGGATCTGTTGCTTCATCCAAAATTTCTTTTAACTTTATATTAATCGTATCACGAGATGTCAAAGCTTCATCCAATGTCATATCACCAATCAAATTACGCAAAGTTGTAGCAGCTAAATTTTCTAAGGCAAACAATGGATTTGCTGCACCATATGCGAATAATTTTGAATCGAAGATCTTAAAATAGACGACCGTATCTACATAAATTGATACATTATCTTTGGTAATAACAGATTGAGGTTCAAAATCTGCACATTGTTCTTTGCTGGTAGCCTTGCACACGACGCGTTCAAAGAATGGTATCAAGAAATGAATTCCTGCACTCCATGTTGTTTTATATTTTCCTAAAAATTCAATTACATACTCTTCTGTCTGTGGCACAATTCGTATCGTATAAAATAATATAAACCCAATAACTACAATAATCGCAATGATAAGTATAAACATAAAAAACTCCTTTCTATAAAAATGATAAAACAAATAAGATGATAAACATGATGATTACTGCTCGTATCACGATATTAGAAATTTGAGATTTAGATAATTTTCCCGGATTATTTCTCCATTGTTTTGTCAACTTATTATGGATTTGAATATGGCGAAAATAATTCTTTTTCTTCGCCTGATCATAACCATATAAAGGTTTTCCATTTAATATAGTTTTTTTATTTTTGCTTGACTCTCCATTTAAATTCATAAAGCCACTTCCTAATTATATTTTATCACAACAAAATTTTTCTAATGTTAAAATTGTATAAATTATGATGATCACTCTTGTCCAGATATAATGATATAATCTATACGAGGAGTTTTTTTCATGAAAGAAAACAAATATGATGATGATACATTTTTTAATAAATATCGCCAGATGTTTCGCTCACAAAAAGGATTGGATGGAGCCGGAGAATGGTATGAGCTCAAAAAGATATTACCTGATTTTAAAGAAAAACATGTACTAGATTTAGGATGTGGATATGGCTGGCACTGTAAATATGCTGCTGAGCATAAAGCTAAATCCGTTGTAGGTGTTGATATTTCAGAGAAAATGTTAAAAGTTGCTCAAGAAAAGAACCAGGATGATAAAATCACTTATATTCATTCAGCTATAGAAGATTTTGATACCGATCCTGCATCTTATGATGCCATTATTAGTTCTCTTGCCTTCCACTATATTAAAGATTATGATCGTTTGATAAATAATATCTATAAATGGTTAAAGCCAAATGGTGAATTTGTCTTTTCGGTCGAACACCCTATTTTTACATCCTATGGCAATCAAGACTGGTATTATGACAAAAAGGGAGAAATCCTTCATTTTCCTGTTGATAACTATTATTATGAAGGGAAGCGACAAGCAATATTTTTAGGTGAAGAAGTCATTAAATATCATAGGACATTAACTACATATTTAAACACTCTCTTAGAAAAAGGATTTGAACTCCAGCATGTGATTGAGCCAAAGCCACCAAAAGACATGATGGATCTACCAGGAATGAAAGACGAAATGAGACGTCCTATGATGTTATTAATAAGCGCAAGAAAAAGATAAACTAAAAACGAAGTAATAAATTACTTCGTTTTGTTTTAATCAATATCATCAAGATCTGTCATTACATCCTTACTTTTCCATTCCCAATGAATCAAAGCTGTTATGGCAGCCTTTACCATTATCAAAGCTCCAATTTGAATGATTTCATCTAAACTTCGAACCGTGATTGTTCTAGCAATCTCGGCAGCTAGTTTAAATGTTAACGCAACGCTTAATCCTTTTAATAAAGGTTTCTTAGTGTTTTTATCTTTGTTGAAGGCGACGACCATACTTTGAATTGCACTGCATACAATACAAAAAAGGGATAATGCTTCTAAAAAATAAACCGCCAAATATGCAAATAGATTTAAATATTCGTGTACAACTTCTATAAAACCGCTCATCTAATCCCCTTTCTTCTACATGATATTATTTTGTTCTTGATATTTCGATATTCACTAAACTTTATCGATCGTTTTTTTTATTATATCAAAAAAGTTTTTTTATTGTTCATTTCTATTAAAATAAAAATAAAGAGTGTATCTCAAAATACCAGATACACTCACTCTAATTATCATTTATCATTCATCAGTTTATCAATTAATTTAATAACACGTGTGGTATTCTTTCCATCTGTATAGTACATATACTTTTTCTGAAAAGATTTAATACGCTGATCTTTGTTTTCTGATTTTATGGCATTGGCCAACTCTTCTTCATCTTTGCAGATTGGCCCACAGAAATCTTTTCTTAAATCAACATTTAAACCAATCGTTTTATCATATTCATCAATATCATCTATATATGCAATCATCTTTTTATTCAATAACGAATAATCAAAAAGAATTGATGAATAATCACTGATCAAACAATCACTTACCGTAAATAAAGTATATAAATCTTCTTCATTCACATTAATTGCTTTAGAAGAATTTACTTTTACATCCCCCAACAATGGATGAAATTTATATAAGAAAAGATATTCATCGCTCAACATAGATTCAACTCTTTCAAAATCAAAAGATTTGATCTTAAAGCCATCTATAATATTGCCACGAAATGTAGGAGCATACAGACAAAGTTTTTTTTCAACACACATAGGATATTTTTTATAAAATTCTTCTTTATTTTTTTTCTGTAAAGAATCGTCCAACAACAAATCAATTCTTGGCATTCCTGTAACATGAACTTGTTCTTCACAAACCCCAAACGATTTGGCATATACAGGTTTCCATGCCTTGGCATTGCAGATGATCGCATCATAATTTCGAATTGGATATTGCCTTTTAATTTCATTTCCGAATTTTTTTATAGCACCACAGGCATGCCAAACCTGAAGAACTTTTGTCCCTTGAGGTTTACAATGACTAATCACATAATTATTATCATTGATAATGATCAAAGCTGACTTTTTATACTCTACCAGTTGTTTTAAACAATTCAGAAAGTATTTAAAATCACCTAAGAGATTTTTTTCAAATTCGATCAAATTATAATGAATATGATATTTGTTTTCTTTTTTCAGTAAATCATCAATTAATTTAAAATCACTGGCTAAATGAGATTGTGTCAAAGAAACAAAAGTGATGCGTTTCTTATCTTTCTTGACCCAAAACGTAAGGATGTCAATTATTTTTAAAGCTATATTTAAGATAAGTTTATTCAAAGACATATTAATGACCTGCCTTATAGATGATATCCACAACACGCTTTGATGCCTTGCCATCATCAAGGTTATTAAAACGCTGATTAAATACTTCCATTCTTGAATCATCATAGATTTGATTTTTGATATCCATCAACATCTCATTTTCCTCTTTGTATATCTTTCCTGGTAATTCTTTGTGAATATCCATATAGAAACCTCTTAGATCCGTGGCATATTCTTCAATATCATACATATAGAAATAAATAGGTCGTTTTAATATTGCATAGTCAAAGAAAACACTCGAATAATCGGTAATCAAAACATCACTGATCACATACAAATCTTTGATATCATTATTCGCTGGAATTGAATATAAAAATCCATCCAGAGATCTATCATTTTCATATTTATTGATGATCAAATAATGCGGTTTAAACAAAACAACATATTCTTCCTGTAAGATTTCCTTCCATTTATGAAAATCTGCTTTTAACTCAAATGTATACCCCGCCGCAACATATGAATTATCACGCCATGTTGGAGCATAAAGTATGACTTTTTTATCCATAGGAATATTTAATTTCTTTTTAATTCTAAAAACATCGTCTTTTGTCGCATTTACGATAAAATCATTTCTTGGATACCCTGTCTCGATCAATCTCTCTTTATTGATTCCAAATGCACTTGGAAACACTTGGGAACAAAACGCATTTGGTGAAATCATATAGTTATATCGAGCTACATCCACATCGTAGGAATTGCACATTTGTTCATAAGTAACCGCAGAACGATAAAAAGTCGTATCTTCAGAAACATCTATATCATGTGCCAGGCGTTTTAAAGGTGTTCCATGCCATGTCTGAAGATAAAACTGATTCTCTTTTTTACAAATATATATAGGCATCTTACAATTTATGATCCAGTATTTTGCCTTTGACATATAGTAAAAATAGGAAAGACTGAAATATTCTTTTATTTCAGCACCTGGAATTGTTATGTTTTTACGTTTATGATCCTTAATAAACCATATAAAACGATATCCTTTAAATCTTTCATCTTGGATGATTTCTTCATAAATCGCTTTAGGATTATCTGAATATCCTTTTCCATGAAAAGATATAAAGATCATTAATTTATCATCCACTTTAAACAATTTATAAGTTAACTTATATGTGATCCTTATGATCTTACCGGCTATTTTCTTTATCTTTCGTAATATAAACATATCAACCCTCTTTTACCATCATTTTGATTGGAACAAATATCTTTTTTGATATCATATGAACAAAACGATCAAACACTTCTGCCATAATTCCTGTCATAACCAAACTAAATATAAAATATACTATCATATGTTCATCTATAAACTCTAAATGGTCCCCTATGATCATTGGAATCCTTTGAAGAATATATATACTAAAAATATGACTTCCTAACCATTTTAGCACAGGATTATCAATGTGAACGATCATAGACAGATGATTGATCAATAAAGTAAATACTAGAGCGTGAATTATATAAAACAACATCGCATTTCGCAATAGAATTGATATTAAAAATATAATTACCAAAACAGCTAAGGCCCAATAATATTTTTTCTTATCTTTCTGAACCATTTTTTCATATTTTGGTTTGATTTGAGCATACACCATACCAAGCCAGAAACAAAGAAAAGTATTGTACCATCTAGTCCCAGTTTGATACTGGGCCAGCAATACCATTGATATTAAAGAAAAAATCAAGACTAGACTTAATGACATTTTTCTATCTTTAGAAATCGTAAATGAAACATATGTGATCATATACAATAAAAGGATATCAAATAAGTACCAGTTGCTGTTTCCCACACTAATCCATCCTACACAAGATAATATGATTTCGATCGGATCAAAAAAACGTCCAAAGAAAGATTGCACAAGTAAAAATAAAACAATCGCAACCGAAAAATCAAAGATCAGTTCTAATACTTTGACGGGAATCGTTCTAATGTACGCCTCTTTTTTTCGGTTGATTGAAGTTAGGATGCCATAACCGGAATAGAATAAAAATGTTGTCACGACCAGCTGACCAAAGAAACCACGAACATTCATATAGATGAAATTCAATGGATATTCATGATCCAAATATCCTGCGAAATGACTTAAAAAAACTAAAAAAACAAATATCCCATTGATCTGAATCGTTGTGTCACGACTTATATAATCTCGATTGAAAAAATCAACTCTTACTCCGGTAATACATAAACAGAAAAAGATTAAAAGAATAAGCGTCATTAGATGATTTCATCCTTTCTCAATAACGTAATCAAACGTTCTGTATTCTTGCCATCATGGAAATCAACCAGTTTTGAATATCGTCTCTGATAAACTTCATCTTGACCATGGAAATAGTTAATATCAATTGCCTTGCTTAATTGATAAGGATTCATACAGATATCCCCATAAACATTTTCTTCATTCAACATCAATTTTGTCGTTGGGCCATAATTTGCCATACATTCATCTTTTTCTTCCCAATAGAAAATTACATTACAGCCGCGATAGAAGGCATCATAGGCAATGGAAGAATAGTCTGTGATCAAAATACGCGTATCCTTTAAAATTTCATCGTATTTATCCGTTACATTAAGATATTGTTTCAATTCAAATTCTGTATCCTTGATCGCATCAAAGAAAAGCGGATGAGGTAACACGATCAATTTATCTTTAAATTTTTCTGGAATTGCATCAACAATTCTTACCAGCATCTGATAATACTTCGTTTGAGTAAAATCATAACGAGCTTCATTATATTCCCAAGGTCTCCATGTAGGCATGACCACGATCTTATCCGCATCTTCATTCAAAGTATTTCTATCAAATTTAGGCAGACCGCAGACATAAATCGTTTCCGGATCATATCCGCCTAATTCAATAAAATGCCTAGCTTCCTCTACAGATGAAGTAACGACACGATATTTTCCTTCTGTTTTCATTGGTTTAAAGAAACTTCTAGATTCAGAATCTAATGAAACCATGTACATAACACCATGCTGCAAAAAGACATAATTCAAAGACTTGTCATTGATCTTATTTAGCGCATGTTTATTAGAGATTCTTAGATCAATCGCATGAACCAAAGCCTCTGAGCCCAAAAATGTCTTCGACATAAAGAAATATAAGTAATGTTTAAAAGATCCTTTATATAAGATATTTGTACGATACTTATTGGCAATTTCATGAAAATGTGAATAATTTTTATCTAAGATAAAATACGCATCCTTATATCCATCATCAATCAATTTCTCATATAAAACACTCGCACTTTCTTCATAACGACTGCTTTCTTTTTCATACAATAATACAATCTTTTTCTTTGGCATGATTTTTGATAAATAATAGGCAAAATCTAGTTTGATTTGTTCAATTGTTTTGTCTGTTAAATTCTTTTTTCGAACTGTCAAATACAAAACATTGTTTTTTGACTGACGAAAATAAGCCGATGTATTGTTCTTTTCAAAAATCTTGATAGGTCCTTGTTTATTCTTGCCTTTTCTTCTAGCCAAAGCACTATAAAGACATCCTTTTTCAAATCCATATCCATTTTCATCTTGATATACAAATTTTAATTTGTTCTGAATTTCAAATTCCATAATATCGCTTGTAGGAATCTCTACTTTATATGTAACGATTGATACATATTGATTTAAAGAAAACAATTTATTGATATGGCAAGGATAATTCTTTTCATTGATCTGACAATGAATCTTGCCTAAATCAAATTCATATGCATTTCTCATTACGGCAACAGCCCAGACATTCATGCTATTGGATGTATTATGGAAACGATGAATGATATTGGCTAATTGAAAACTTGCATTATAATATGTTTCTTTCTTATCATTCCAATACGCTTTTACATCTTTATCATAAAGATCAATTACTTGATCATACTTCTTTGATGCATCTGCACACATCTTTTTATAGATTTTTGTTGAAATCATCGTTCCTGCAAATGGCTTTGGTAAGATATATGCTGCTTTAGGACATTTGAATGTTTCTAACATCAAATTTATATATTGAGCCTTCCCCGACATGTTAATGACTAGACTTGGCTTAATGGAATAAAAGAAACGATTTCTTTCCTGATTGATAATTTTTTGTAGACCCCTATTGAATAATTTATCAAAAAAAGTAAAAGACAAGCTTAGGCGAGCCTTAACAACTTGATAAAGGCTGAAATTGTATTTTTTAACTAAAGCTAAATAATCGGCTTTTTCATTTAATTGTGATAAAAATTCAATTCTTTTATCATTCACAGCTCCTCTAAAACAAACAATAACCTTCTTATCTGGGTATTGATCTACCACTTTATCAATCTCATTTAAAAGATATTGATTTAATGCATCCCCTTTTAATGCCCCTACATAAACTAAAACAAGATCCTGTTTTTCATTCTTTTCCAAAATAAGATTTTTCTTCTCTCCATGCACCAAAAGATCCACAATTTTTTCAGGAATAAATAAATCTCTATAACGACAAAATTCATTTAAGAACTGCTCCATCAAAATATCTCTTGGATAGTTTATTTCATTTATTAATTTAACAACTGTCTCCACGATTGGAAAAGGAAGTTCTTCAATAGAAAAATAGGTTCCCCTTTCTTCCATATACTCATTTAAGTCATACGTAAATAAGATGATCTTCTTTTTCGTAATCGCAAAATCAAAAAAGACACTTGAATAATCTGTGACAAGAATATCACAGATACTTAAGAAATCATATGTTTCATATTCCTTAGGAAATGGTTTGATATGTTTGTATTTTGAATAATCCATTGTATTTCCTACAAGGAAATGAAGATTTACATAGAATATTTGATCATCTTCTAATTTTTTATCGATTTCTTCAAAATATTTTTCCAATATCTTTTTTTGAACGATCGCATCAGCTGTTCGATCACTTCCACGCCATGTAGGCATATAGGCAATCAACTGTTTATTCATCAAGCCTAACTTTTGACGTAATTCTTCTTGAAAATCAAGATCTAAAAATACACTGTTGCGAGGATAATCACACATTAAAATATTGCCTCTATAAAGACTTTCTAACATGTAATCTTTCATAAAGACATTTCTTGTTAATAGATTTGGAAATAAAGCATAATCTGCCATTAAGTAGTTTTTCTGAATATTCGCAAGTGATTTGGCATTCTTTATATCGCTTTTACCCAAAGTTTTTAATGGTGTTCCATGCCAAGTATTTAAATAAATCTGATTATTTTTTTTTATAAAAAAAGGAGGAAATGAGTTATCCGTCAATAAATATTTACATGTTGCCAAAAGTTTTGCATACTCATCGCTTAAGCGAACTACAAATTCTACATTGTAGCTATAAAAGGAAAACCTATCTTTGGCAGACTGTAATGTATCTTCTGTTACGACCCAGTAAACCTTGAACTTTTTCCACGCAGGATTTGTACAAAGTTCCCTGGCAATCGCAAACATATTCCCATTGATATTTTTCCCCTGCCCTGCTTCAAGTAAAAAGCCATTTGGATCAATATCTGTTTTTCGGTATTTCAGATATGTATTTTGCACTCCTTTGACTTTTGTGATAACTCTTTTCAACATATTTATTCCCTCTTACTTATCTTTTAATTCTTCTTTCAACTGAGTTGTAGAAATACCCTGTGTTCTTGGCAAATACACAACTTCGCAGTATTCCTTTAAAAAATCAAATTTTCCTTTCCAGTCATCTCCCATGACAAAAACATCAACATTATATTTTTTAACATCTTCTATCTTTTGATCCCAACTTGTTTCTGGAATCACTTTATCAACATAGCGAATTGCCTCAACGATCTGCATACGATCTGTATCCTTGATCTGGCAAACTTTCCCTTTTTGAAGATTAAATTCATCACTACTTACCGCAACGATCAAATAATCACCTAACTCTTTTGCCCTTTTTAAAATATTTAAATGACCAATATGAAAAAGATCAAATGTTCCATAAGTAATAACTGTTTTCATGATATTCATCCTTTCATACATGTACACTATGTAGATTTTAGTATATTTCTTCTTTTTTTACAATTCTTCAAGATTTCATGTCATAAAGAAAAAGAAGATCGTATCAATCTTCTAATTAAATAAGGAAAAAAGCTTACGTTTTTTCTGTGGCGGCAACAATCTTTTCGCAAATTTTTCATCAAGAACTTTTTGTTTTTCCTTGCCTTTTAATGCGTTTAATTGTTCTACATACTCTGAATAATGTTCACACACTTGATTGATGTCACCAACTTCTTGAAGAACGCCGCCTTCAATCCACATTCCGGTCTTACAGAAATTTTTCACTTGTGACAAAGAATGCGATACGAAAAAAATCGTTTTTCCTTCATCATCTCTTAGCTGCATCATTCGATCCATACATTTTTTCGCAAACCCCTTGTCCCCAACAGATAAAGCCTCATCAACGATAAAGATATCTGGATTTAATGCCAGAGATATTGAAAATCCCAATCTAGATTTCATACCACTGGAATACTTTTTGACAGGTTGATATAAAAAATCACCGAGTTCAGCAAAATTGACTACATCATCAATGATCTCATCAATTCTTTTTTTCTTTAAACCCATCAAAGCGCCTTTTACACGAATGTTTTCCAAACCTGTTAATTGTTGATTTAATCCCGTATTGATGGAAATCAAAGCCTGCTCTCCATTTACGTGAACACTTCCACTATCTATATCTGAAATCCCTGCCAATACCAAAGATAAGGTGGATTTCCCAGAACCATTGGTTCCTAAAATACCAACAACATCGCCTTTTTGAATTTCAAACGATACATCTTTTAAAGCATAAAATCGTTTTTTATCCTTTTTATACTGATTGTTCTTATTTTTTAGTTCGTATATCTTAGATATATTTTCTACTTTTACCGCATAATCTTTCATATATGTATCCTCTATATCAAATCAATAAATTTCTTTTTAAATTTATACATCAACATACAACCAATCACAAAAAGAATAAGAACAACACCCCAAAAATATAAAGTTAAGGCTGGGTGATCTAAAAAAGTCTTCCCATAAAAAATAGAATCACGATATCCAGAAATAATATAGTAGGCTGGATTTAATTTCATGATCGTATTCAAAATATTATGAAATGGTACATGGCTGGCAAAATGGCATTCCCAAATAACAGGTGAAAAATACATAAACATACGAATCAATGATTTTACTAATTTTCTAATATCACGATATAACATCGTCAAAACAGAAAGGATCAAAGAAACAGCTTCCGCAAACATGAAAGCACAGAATGCATAATAAATAATTCCTAGCCAATGAATATTAGGAAAATATCCACACAATAACAAAGTAATAAACGCGATAATCAACATACAACCATGATTAAACATTTCTTTAGCACAAACTGTGGCCGGTAAAACTGATACGGGAAACTTCATTTTTGTGATGACATTGATCTTTGAAAAGATTGCCGTGCACCCATTTTGAATACATGGCTGAATGAACCACCATGCTGAATACCCAACGATCAACCATGGCAGATAACTTACAACGATTCCATTGACTTCTATTGGTTTTCGATTCCAAGCCACACCAAAGATCAACCAATACGTAAAAACTTGAATAGCTGGCGAAGCAAAATTCCAGAAAATACCGAATTTGGAATCGCGCATATCAGCTAATAATTCATATTTCGCAATACAGTAAATACGATATAAATTTGAAAAGTTTTCCTTTATTACATATTGAACACTTTTAAACATACTATCTCCTTTTGTGCCATCATTATACCATAAATGAGATTTCATATATTATATCTACATTATTGTTTTATACAAATATCCTATATATGAAAAAGTCCGCTATTTTGTAGCGGACACAAAACGCATTCTTCCTCCTTTCTAACTACTATATTAGAAAGGAAAAGTGACAAAAGAATGACAATGCACAATTATTTACTCATCTTGATCATCATTGTTTTCTTCACTATCATCTTCAGCTAGATCAGAAAACTCCATATCTTCATCATCGGAATCCTCATCAATTGCGATTGAATCTGTATCAAGTACGCTTTCTGAATATGTATGACGACTTCTTAGATCCCATACATTTTGAGGAAGATTCAAGAAACGCCCATCCATTGAAAGATCTGTATAAAACTGTGCAATATTATCTTCTTTTTGACTTACACTCAATCCCAACTTTGCACTTACAGTATTCCATAATTCAATAAAAGGAACACCATTTTCATAATCATTCATTACTTCATATGCTACATCAGTCATTGATTGTTTCATAATACATAAACTCCTTACAACTACATTGATTCTACAGCTTCAACACCAACTGTTTCTAAAGCATTTGCCAACACGATCTGTGTTGCCTTTACAAGCGCTAATCTTTGTGAACTTAGTTTCATATTGTCTCTATCAATTACTTTACATGCATTATAGAAACTATGGAATTTAGAAGCTAAAGTTTGAATATAATGACAAACTTTATGAACTTGTCTTGTTTTTGCACTCTCGATAATAACTTTATTGAATTCCTGAAGTGTCTTCATCAATTCAATTTCTTTTTCATCTGTTAGATCTTCAAAAGAATCCGCCAGTTCTATATCCTTTGCCTGTTTCTGAATTGAACACATACGAGCGTGAGCATATTGTGCATAATATACCGGATTATCATTTGATTGACGCTTTGCCAACTCTATATCAAAATCCAAATGTGAATCCAATGCTCTTTGTACAAAGAAATATCTTGCTGCATCGACTCCTACACTGTCGCATAATTCATTGATCGTTGTGGCATTTCCTAAACGTTTTGACATCTTCACTTCTTTTCCATCACTAACTAAACGAACCATCTGAATGATATCTACATTTAGTTTGTCTGGATCATTCCCTAAAGCCTGCATACTAGCCTTTAATCTAGGAATATATCCATGATGATCAGCTCCTAGAAAATCTACCAGTAAATCATATCCACGTTTATATTTATCATTATGATATGCGATATCTGGAACTAAATATGTATAAGATCCATCTGTTTTTCTTAATACACGGTCTTTATCATCGCCTAATTCAGTTGTCTTGAACCAAAGCGCTCCTTCAGATTCATAAGTATAGCCTTTTTCATCAAGTACTTTTAAGGCTCTGTCTACATCTCCTGAATCACGAATCGTTTGTTCACTTGACCATACATCAAAATGAACACGATAATTATCAAGATCGGCCTTGATCTTATCTAATTCGAATTTAATTCCTTCTTTTCTAAAGAATTTTAAGTTTTCTTCAGTTGGTTCTAAATATTTTTCAGGATAATCTTTGGCAAGCTGTTCAGCCTTTTGTTTAACATCTTCACCTAAATAACCATCCTGACCTATTTCAGTTTCAATACCGTGTGCCTGACGATAACGAGCATTTAATGATAATGCAAGATTAGTGATCTGATTTCCCGCATCATTTACATAGTATTCACGAGTCACATCATATCCTGCTTTTTTCATGATCCTTGCACAGCTATCTCCCCATGCAGCTCCACGTGCATGACCTAGATGGAGCGAACCTGTTGGGTTGGCACTTACATATTCTAGATTGACCTTAATACCATTTGAAGGTTGTTGACCAAAATTCTCACGTTTACTTAAAACTTCTTCGATTACTTTTGTAAAACGTCCTTTTGAAAGAATAAAGTTGATAAATCCTGGTCCGGCAATATCCATTTTTTCTACATTTTCGCTTTCAATATTGGCTACGATCTTTTCCGCAATCATTCTTGGATTCTGTCTCAACTGTCGTGTTAACTGCATTGCGACATTGGTAGAAAAATCGCCATGATCTTTTACCTTAGGTGTTTCGATAACAATATTGTTTTCTTCTAGTTCAATATCAAATGCTTTCTTTACCGCTTCTTTTATTGCCTGCTTCAATTCTATATCAATGGATTTCATGTAATTCCTCCTCATTCATCTTATAGAGTATAAAATGAAAATTTTGACTGTCTTTTCCCTGGAGCAGTTCATAAACAACTTCTACATAATTTTTATCTATTTTATATAGAGTTGTTCTACATTGCAAGTCTATTTGTCCAAAGTCCGTACGAACATGCCCTTGGGTACTATGATCCTGCCGCAGAGTTAAATGAACATTGGCTTCGGAAATTGTCTCGATGATCAATCCTTTTTCAAAGACTTTCCAAACATATGTTCTCTCTTCATCTTGAAAAACTAATTTTTCTTTTGATAGATCGGATTCAATCAATGCCTTGCCTTCATAAATGACTTGATTTGAGATCTTATCGATCAGCTGAATTTTTGTTTTCATAGCTCATGCATAATATCATACATTTGATTTTTTTCAATAGCAAAAACCTTGTTTTTAAAGGATTTCTTCATATAAAAATAGAGCTAAGAACATATTCTTAACTCTTACTGATTTCTATATAGGAACTATCCTCTTTTTTAAATGGGACCAAATTGGCTTTATCTAGAGCTACCATGATTGCAGGAATGAGTATTAGCTGCAAGATGATACCGGGTAAAGCCTGAATGATAGCACCACTTAAAAACATCGTAAAAGTAAATCCGCCTTCTCCTATTCCAAGCAACACCATCTCAATGACAGCCCATACGATCCTTCCAGCTATCATAGCCATGATCATTGATTTATAAAGGGCAATCACGCATTGCCATTTTCCTTTATTAAACAACCACCCTGATACAATTCCATAGGTAGCTAATTCAAATGACATCGCAATTCCTGTTGGATAAATTGGTGGCATGCCAAATAAAGCATAACGCATCAATGGCAATAAAAATCCAATCACACCACCATATTTCCAACCACAAATAAACCCACATAAAAAAACGGGAATATGCATCGGCAATAACATACTTCCAATTTGAGGTATCTGACCTGTAAAAAAAGGTAAGATTAATCCTAACGCAAAAAACATCGCACTCAATGAAATCTTTTTAACCATAAAATTCCTCTTTTCTAAAAGTTATAGAAATTTTTCTATAGCTATTATTTATTGATCAGTTTCTTCACACATTCACTTGCCAATAACAAACCTGCACTTGCTGGTACGAAGATCATGCTTGGTAATGGCTTTCCTGCTTCTACAGGTCTTGGAGGTTCCGTAGAACAGACGACCCATATCTTATTTCGAATTTTGTTTTTTCGTTTCCAATTTCGCATTCTTTTCGCAATTGGATCATAACTTGTCTTTTCCAGTTCCATTATTTCAAGTTTTGACGGATCTAACCGTCTAGCTGTTCCCATACTTGATAAAAATGGGATATCTCTTTGAATGCATGCCATAGCCAAATCCTGTTTTGATTTTATCGAATCAATACAATCAATCACAAAATCAATTTTTTGTGAAAATATCTTCTCATCCATCGAGCAATCATAAAAACAGTCATATGTATCAACCTTGCATTCTGGATTTAAAGTTTGAATCCTCTTTTTCATGACAATAACCTTGACTTGATCAATTGTTTCCGTGGTAGCCAACAACTGACGATTAATATTGCTGGATTCGACTTTATCTTTATCCACTAAAATCAAGTGGCCAATTCCTGTACGCGCCAAAGCTTCGACACAAAAAGAACCAACACCTCCAATGCCAACGACCAATACTGTTTTATTCTTTAAAATCTCTAAAGCTTCATTCCCCAGCAGCAAAGCACTTCTTTCGTTATTCATATAACCACTCTTTCACAGACTTTACGATTTGTTCTTCGTCTTCTCGATCAAACCAATGAACCTTCATTTGGTTTTTAAACCATGTATATTGTCTTTTGGCATATTGACGTGAATGAACTTTTATTTTATCTTTCACTTCTTCCAACGTTCTGGTATGTTCAAAATATTCTTTGAATTCTTTATATCCGATTCCTTGAAAACTTGTATAACCCCATGTTTGCGGATCTGAAAATAATTCTTCCACTTCCTTAACAAGTCCTTCTTTAAACATTAAATCAACTCGTTTATTAATTCTCTCATGAAGAATATCTCTATCTATATCCAGTCCAAGAAAAAATATATCATATAAAGGCTCATGACATTGTTCTTCTTCTCTTTGTGTTTTATTTTTACCACTGTGTGCTATTTGTAAAGCTCTGATTACTCTTTTTCGGTTATTTGGATGAATCTTTTCAAGGGCTTTTTCATCTTTTTGTTTGAGAAGCTCAACAAGCTGTTCGTTTGATAGAGAATGTAAATACGCTGTGTATTCTGTATCTTCCTGTTCTTCTTCAAATTCATAATCATATAAAGCGGCTTTTAGATATAATCCTGTCCCTCCACATAATATAGGTAGTTTATTTTTATTTTGAATTGTCTGGATCGCATCGCGGCATTTTGTTTGAAAAATCATTACATTATATGGTTCATCATATTCCTGCTCATCCAAAAGATAATGAGGAATCCCTTCCTTTTCTCTTTCGGTAACTTTTGCGGTTCCAATGTTCATTTGTTTATAAACCTGCATACTGTCACAAGATATGATTTCTCCATCAAACAACTTGGCAAGCCTAATAGATAAACTTGTCTTTCCAATTCCTGTTGGTCCTACGATTGCAAGTATCTTCTTTCTATCCACGTTCAAATTCCTTTCTTAGATCATGATCGCTCATCGTGATGATGGTTGGTCTTCCATGAGGACAATGATAAGGTTGTTTGCATTTCTTTAAATCTTCAATTACTTGTTTCATTTCATCCATGGTCAAAGAACGATTAAATCGAATTGAACTATGACAGGCCATTGTAGCCAAAACATGTTTTCTAAGCTTGGACATATCAATTTCATTGTCTTTTTCAAAAAGATCTAAAAGATCGTATAAAAATGCTTCTTCATGTACATTCTGAAACCATAATGGAATTTCTCTTACGATCAACTGATCGTTTCCAAATGGTTCAAATTCTAAGCCAAAGAAAGATGTTTTTTCATTGATCGTATTTACTTGTGACATTATATTGGATGATACATCAAGTTGAATCGGCAGCATCAAAGGTTGAAGATTGTTACAAGGCTTATTTAAAGTTTCCTGTAACATTTCATAATGATATCTTTCTTGAGCTGCGTGTTGATCTATAATAACAAGTCCATCTTCATTCTCGCATAAAATATAAGATTCTTTTAATTGTCCAATTACTTTTAAATGATAAAAGAATTCATATCCTACTGCTTTTTCTACGCTTTCAATTTCTTCAATTGATTCTTCTTTTTGAAGTTCTGGTTTTGTCAAAACTTCAAGTTCTGCAGGATATTCGATCTTTTCTTCTTTGATGCTAGGATTTGTCTTTATAGGATAATCATATGATTTTTCATATTCTTCTTTTTTCTTAAACCCCTTTTCAATGATCGATTCTGTCTTTCTTTCATTTTTTATTGGATACGGAAAATTCAATGTTTCCTGTTCAAAGATTGGAGTTTTTACTTTTGGCTTTATTTGCACAGTTTGCAGCGAATTACTTAAAGAATCTCGAATCGTATTTTTGACAAGTTCTAAAAGATCATTTTGTTTCGATAAACGAACTTCCCATTTATTTGGATGGACATTGACATCCACCAATTGTGCATCGGATTCAATTTGCAATACCACAATAGGAAAACGATTTGGTGGTAAAAAATGTGAATATGCATCCAATATTGCCTTTTGGATCGGAACGCTTCGAATCAGACGAGTGTTTAGCGTAATATACATAAAATACTTAGTAGCACGGTTGATCTTAGGTTGAATGGCATAACCATGAATCTTAAAATCATCATTTTTTCCTTCAAAATAAACTGCATTTTCCGCAACTTCTCTACCATACATCTGATAAAGAATCTCCTGGATTTTTCCGTTTCCGCTTGTTTGAAACACAACTCTTCCGTCATGTGATAATTTAAAGCGAATCTCAGGATGAGATAAAGCCATCTTATTCACGATATCCGCAATAACCGAAAATTCATAACTTGGGCTCTTTAAATGTTTAAAGCGAGCTGGAGTTTTGACAAAAAGACCTGAAATATCTATTTTAGTTCCTCTAGGACAAGATGAAGATTCTTCACAGATCAATTCTCCATAGCTGTATCTTATTAAAGTAGATTCGTTAGAATCATTGGTATTAAGTTCGACTTTAGCGACAGATGCGATACTAGGCAGAGCTTCTCCACGGAATCCCATCGTATGAATATTGAAAAGATCTTCTTCTGAATGCATCTTACTGGTGGCATGGCGCATAAAAGCTAAATGAGCATCTTCTTTGTCCATACCTATTCCATCATCTGTAATGATCAATCTTTCGATACCGCCTTGGAAAGCTTCTATTTCAATTGTCTTGGCTTTAGCATCAATGCTATTTTCAACGCATTCTTTTACAATGCCTGCTGGTCTTTCAACTACTTCTCCGGCAGCAATCATATTTGTCAAATGTTCGCTTAAAACATGTATCTTGGACATGAAAGCCTCCTTAATCTATTTCATTTGATAATTTCTTTAATTCATATAAACAATCTAAAGCTTCACGTGGTGTCATAGAATCTATATCCAATTGTTGTAATCTCTGCAGTAATTCTGATTTTTCAGGCTGCACTGGATCCATGACAAATAAACTTGGTTGATACCCTTTTGTATCATCCCTGTTTTCATATTCATTCAATAATTGTTTTGCACGATCTAAAACGACTTTTGGTAAGTGAGCCAGACGTGCAACATTGATACCATATGATTTATCCGCTTTTCCTTCTACAATACGATATCTAAATTCAATTTCTTCTTTCTTTTCTCTTACATCTACATGAACATTATGCATAGAAGGATGTTCTTGTTCCATATCGGTTAGTTCATGATAGTGTGTTGAAAACAAAGTTTTTGCCTGAATAGCTTCATCAATATATTCCAACATTGCCTGAGCCAATGCCATTCCATCATATGTAGCTGTACCTCGACCAATTTCATCAAAAAGAATCAATGAATGCTTTGTCGCATAACGCAATGCGATGTTTGCTTCCATCATTTCCACCATAAATGTAGATTTTCCAGTTAAGATATCATCGCTGGCACCAATTCGTGTAAAGATACGATCAAAGATAGGCATCACTGCTTTTTTACATGGTATAAAACTTCCCATTTGTGCCATGATCACCAACAAAGCATTCTGACGCATGTATGTTGATTTACCACCCATGTTTGGTCCTGTGATCAATTGAATGGTTTCATCTTTGTTCATCTTCCAATCGTTAGAAACATATTTTTTCTTTTTCATTCGATCATCCAGGATTGGATGTTTCCCTTCTACAATATCAATACTAGATTCTGCATGAAATTCAGGACATACGTATCCTTTATCACTAGCAAGCAGCGATAAAGATACAAATACATCAATTGTCGCAAGAGCTTTAGCACATGTATGAAGATCAAAAAGATTTTCTTTGATCTTTGATAATAGATCATCAAATAATGCCTGCTCTAATTTTACTTTTTCTTCCTGAGCATGCAGTATTTGATCTTCTTTTTCTTTTAATTCCTGCGTTATAAAACGTGTTGCATTGGCAAGTGTTTGTTTAGGTACATATCCAAATTCATCTTTAATAGCCGATAAATTTCCATTTCGTACTTCGATATAATATCCAAAAACACGATTGTAACCAATTTTTAATGATTTAACTTGTGTTCTTTCTCTTTCCTTAGCCTCGAGTTCTAAAATAAAGTCTTTGCCTTGTTTGGCAATCATTCGAATTTGATCAAGCTGTGCATTATAACCATCATTAAAAACGCCACCCTCTTTTAAAGTCAAAGGAGGATTATCCACAATAGAACCTTGGATTGTTTCATATAATTCATGGCAGTCATTTACATTCTGAAATTCTGACCAACCTTCTATATTAGCGGCAAGATTTAATATAGGTTTGGCATGTTCTAAAGTCGCGACAAGCTGAAGGACATCTCTTGGGCTTGCATTTCCATAAGCCATACGACTTGCCAAACGTTCCATATCATATACATAGACAAGATGTTCTTTTAAATTTTCTCGTAATAAAAAATCTTCTGTCAAAGTTTTAACCGCTTTTTGACGTTTGATGATTTCATTAACATCAATTAATGGCATTTCGATCCACCGCTTCAAAAGTCTGGAACCCATTGCACTTTGACAACGATCCATAAAGCTCCATAAGCTTTCTGCTTTTGCACTAGTAGAATGTGAACTGGTTAATTCCAGATGATTTTTGGTTTCAAAATCCATGACCAGGACTTTTTCCATATCCATTGATTCCATCGGCATAAAATGATCAATATGCTGTTTCTGTGTTTCTTTTAAATAAGCCATCAACAGCGAAAATGCATTGATCAAATTTTCACTAGGATTTAAAGGAAGCAACTTTTCATCCTCAGAATCTAAAGAAGCTTTCTTCTGCAAAGAAACTAGAATGCTGTCCATTTCTTCAAATGCATTTAACCATCTCTTATCAAAAGACATTGGTAATACCACTTCACTGACATGCTGTTCCATCAAAGCTTTCTGTAAACTTACCAATGATCTTTCTAAAGTCTGATATTTTAGCTCACCTGTGCTTAATTCACAATATATGACAACAATCTCAAAACTCGATACTGAAACAGAGGCCATATAGTTGGTTTGTTTTTCATCCAAAGCACTATCCATATATGTTCCTGGTGTGATGATTTTTATGATTCCTCGATCCACCAGTCCTTTTGACTGGCTTGGATCGGATAGCTGTTCGCATATAGCTACTTTATAGCCCTTCTTTACAAGTCTTTGAATATATGAATTGGCCGCGTGGTAAGGTATGCCACACATCGGTACTTTTTCTTCAACGCCTGCACTTCTTCCAGTTAGTACAAGATTCAATTCTTGACTGGCAATTTTCGCATCTTCAAAAAACATTTCATAAAAATCTCCCAGACGATAAAAAAGGATCGAATCTGGATTCTCTTCTTTTAATTTTATATAGTGCATCATCATTGGAGTATATTTTTTCTCTGCCATAAATTAACCTCTTCAACTCAAGTATTATATCAAATTTTTTGGTCTAAACATAAATTATGTTATACTAATTAATAACTTAGGGGGCATAGTAAGTGAAACATACCATAACAATCAAGAATCATACATTTTCTTTCGATATAGGTTTTATTGGAATCCTGATCCTGTTTGGACTCACTAGTTTCTTTTCCTTATATAATGCATTTAATCTTATCAGTGATGGAAGTGGATTAGGATATCTAGGTCGTCAGATCATGTGGTATATCATTGGTTTTGGTGCATTAACCATCATTACAATGATTCAAAATGAAGTAATATATCGTTATATTCGAAAAATATATAATTTTTTATTAATATGTCTTGCCTACTTGTTTATTTCATCATTGTTGATTAGTGTTACAGGTAACACAAATATTCACCTGCCATTTGCACCATCAATCAATGGTTCTGTTTCGTGGTTTCAGTTTCCAATTGTAGGTAGCTTTCAACCTAGTGAATTTATAAAAATTGTTTTGATCATCATGACATCTCAAACAATCAATATTCATCAAGATAAATATCCAGAACAAACATGGCAAAATGACTTAAAACTTTTAATTGAACTTGCCAAGATATTATTGCCTCCATTAATCCTGATCTTTCTTCAGCCGGATACCGGATTATGTCTTATCATCTGTTTTAATACTTTAGTCTTGTTAATGTGCTCTGGTATTAAAAAACAATATGTATGGATCCTTGCGGCATTGATCATTCTCTTTATCGGCGGATTCTTCTTTTTATACTTCCAATTTCCGGATGTCTTATCATCTTTTATCTCAGCTTATCGTTTACAGCGTATTGAATCCTGGCTGGATCCAGAAAGTTATATTACAGGTAGTTCCAACCAGCTATATACTGCCTTGTTATCACTTGGAAGTGCCGGACTGACAGGCTATGGTTTACAGGCAAACATCATTGCCATTCCAGAAGCTCATACAGACTTTATCTTTGCGGCAATTGGGCAGTGTTTTGGATTATTAGGTACAACTTTCATCTTATTTATATGTATGCTGATGGATTTGTATTTATGTAAGATTGCTTATAATACTAAAAATAAAACAGATCGTTTTATCGTCATAGGCATTATTTCTATGTTGTTATATCAACAAATACAAAATTTAGGAATGATCGTTGGTTTATTACCAATCACCGGTATTACTTTACCACTTATTTCATATGGTGGAAGTAGTATTTTATCTTATTTTATTGCCTTTGGTATCATCATGAATATCTCTCCATTATCTAAAAACAATATTGAGATACACCCTCCAAAATTTAAAAAATTCAAAAAGATAAAGAGAACAAAAAAATCAAGGTTATCATTCAGATAACCTTTTAATATAGATTCTTTAAACGTTTTAAATATGAATACTTGCGATAGCGGGCGAATCGAACGTATTTATCCGAAGTACTGATCATTATTTCTGATATTCCATTTAAATCCGTTTCCAAGTGATCATATCCAGCATGTGCTAAACTCAGATCTTCACCTTTTACCAAAATTTTTCGATCAGATTTCATGATATACGGAGATCGTAAAGAATGATGTGATTTATGAGCTATCGGCATAATTTCACAAAGCTGTAATACATTAAGTCCAGAATCAATTACAGCCCCCTGTAAAGCTCTATTAATAGCAGTCGAACCGGCTTGTGTGCTGACACAGATACCAGAACCTGTAGTATGTTCAAAAAATTCACCATCGATATATACATCAAGTGATAATGTTTTTAATAACGATTCAATACGAACTTCGTTTAACGCATAAAAGATTTCCTCTTTTTGCGGTGACGAAAATTTCAATAAAGGTGCTTTTTCTATATTACATTCATCTTGCCTGATATCATAGATAAATGCATCAATTTCTTTATCCGTGTAATCTGTAAAAAAACCTAATGTTCCAGTGTGAATTCCCACAAAAGATATATGATCTAGTTTATCTAAATGTTCATGGATACTTCTTAGTAATGTTCCATCTCCACCAACAGATAAAACCAGTTCAAAATCAGATTCATCAAATTTCCAGCCTGTTTCTTCACATCGTCTACGTAAATAATCAGAAACTTCTTTAGAATGATCATCCGGACGAGAAATAATCGTAAACCGCATCAATACCACTTTCCTTTCACTTAAAACCATTGTACCATATTTTATGGTAGGTGATTTAAATGGAAAACTATATTGAAAGAGAATTAAAAATTTTAGTAAGCAAAGAACAATTTCAAAAAATCTTAAATTCATATGAATTTAAGAAACCAATAATACAAACAAATACATACTATGATACAAATGATCAAAAAATCAAACATATGAATGGTGCATTAAGAATACGTACGATTGAAAATACACATATCTTTACTCTAAAAATAAAAAAGGATTCAATAACACATTATGAATATGAAAAAGAAATACAAACAACCAATATAAATGAAATTAAGGATCCAGAAGTTTTAAATTGGATCAAAGAATATGATATTCCAACCAATATAAAACCGATAACATCATTTCGAACCGAAAGATATACATATAATTTTGAACATGGACAATTATGTGCTGATATTACATCATATGAAAATCATATCGATTATGAATTGGAATATGAATACATAGATAATCATGATGGTATCTCGTTTTTCAATCATATATTAAACAATATAAATACGAAATATGAAAAAAACTGCCCTAGCAAAATTGCCAGAGCAATGAATGATCAAAACTTATGGGTTAAACGATAGAAGAAGGACTTTGAGTTATATTCTTCTTCTTTTTTCTTATATTCTTCTATTTCTTTCTTCATGGATTCAATAGAAGAATTTTCTTCCTTTAACATCTGATTTTCAGATTCTAATTTTTCAATTGTTTCATCTTTTGACTTCTGTTCCAATAAGAAGGTTTGTTGATGTTTTTCTAATTCTATCGCTAATCTTTCCTGATATAATTGTTCTATTTTTTGTTGAGATTTTTCTTTTTCTTCTATAATAGCTTTTAATTTATCATTCTCATACCGTAATTCCATCTCTACAGTAGATACTTCATGTTTTTCTTTTCTGAAGTAATTTGATAATTTTTCTACCCCTTCTGCCTTTATTGTAATACGTCTTGTTTCTGGATTTTTATACTTCCAATCCTTATCTGGATAATCTTTTACTAATTTTGCTACTGCCTTATCTACTGTATTTCTTGATTTAGAAAAATGCTGGCAGATCTGAGAAATATCCATATCATAAAACACGTCGATTGGCTTTTCATTTTCTAACATGTCGATCCCCTTTCCTATGATTTTCATACATCAGCATTTTCTTTTCAAAGTTGATTATAGCACAATATTTTTTTAAAATCTACAACTTCATAGGAAATTCATATGTATTTTTCACATCCAATAATTTATATAGGATTCTTATTTCTCTTTTTCATATTACAATCACACTTATTTTTGTTATTCATATGAATTAAAAATCAACCTTTTCTATTTCATATGATTTAAAATTTTCTACTACTCTCATTCATATGAAATTGATAACTTAGTTATATTTTTAATATTTTTTTCACATTTTATTCATATGACTAATCAGAATATATATTATATAATTTATTTCTATAATATATGATTTTCATATACTTAAATCATATATTATTTACTATTCATATGATTTTAACAAAAATATTTGTCCATGTGTTCTTATTTCATATATTAATCGTATGATTTAGTAAAAATAATATGAAAACCGGTTGAAAAATCATATATTATTCATAAAAACAAGAAAAATCGTATGATTATTCATAAATAATTCATACGATTGATAAGATATTATTATTTTCTTCCTTCAAAAGCCTTTAATAGAGTATGTGCATCTGTATAATCTAAATGTCCGCCCATTGGTATACCGTGAGCAAGCCTTGTTACCTTAGTTCTTCCATCTAATAGCTTTGTAATATATAAAGCTGTTGTTTCTCCTTCTACTGTAGGATCTGTCGCAATAATCACTTCCTCTATGTCATCATTTATTCTATTCACTAACGATTGTATGTTTAAATTCTCCGGTAAGATACCTTTCTGAATATTAATCAATCCATTTAAAACATGATATACACCATTATATTCCTGCATAGATTCTATCGCAGCTATATCTTTAGGAGATTGTACAACACATATAACATTATGATTCCTTGTATCATTCATACAAAATTCACATTTATCTCCATCTGATAGATTGCCACACACTTCGCAACGTTTAATACCATCTTTAATAGAAGATAGGGAAGTGATAAATTCATTTATCCACTCCTCATCCCAATTTAAAGTAGTAAAAGCATATCTTTCAGCTGTTTTTCTTCCTACACCTGGTAATTTAGAATACGCCTGGATCAAATCTTCGAATTTCTTTGGATACATAATATCTATCACTCTTTCTAATCATTCACTATTTCTATGTTTGGAAACAACTCAATCATCTGTTCCTCTTCACTTAACTTCTTCTCTTTATCAGATGAATTACTTCTACTTATTATTACATCAACTGGTTCAGGTAAGGTACCTTGAATCATTCTTTCTTTAAATTCTTCCAACACTCTTGTTTGTTGAATATGATCTATCGCAAATATTTTCTTTGCTTTTCCAAGAACTTGTTCCATAAAATCTTCAAATCCTTGCGTAAGCTGCATTTCATTAATTTCTTTTGCCTCTAATTCACTTCTAACCGCTACAACAATGTATTTATCTCCACTAGCAACAATAGCTATGTTGCGCAAACTATTTGCATATTTTGCATATTCTAAATCCGCTAAATACATATTTCTTTCATCCATTTTTGCGGTATCTATTTTTCTTTCTGTTTTATTAGCTCCTACCAGCAATTGTAATATATATTCATCGTTCAATATGATTTTACTATCCTTATTTCCTACCTCTTTTAATGTTTCACGTGAAACATCAGAAATTGTTTCCAACTCAGAAATACCGGTATTTTCGCTATTTTTAGGCACTTTTTTATCAATTTCTGATTTTTCAGATGTTAAATCATATGATAAATCACTTGATTTAGCGAAATTTTCTTCGTTTTCTCTATCTGAATCTTCTATAACATCACGAGTTGTTTTAGACTTTATTTCATATGAATTTGATATTGATTTTAATAAAGCTGTTTCTAAATAATCCAACACATTGGATGCATAATTATATTTATTAAAAACATCCATTAATTCATTTAAAACATTGAAGCGAAATGGGGAAGGGGATTTTAATAAATACTTTTCAATGACTTCTTTATGAGTATTGCTAACAAGCTGTGAATTACTGGAATAATCCAGTATGATACTTTCCTTTAACAAAGTTATAAAATCACTGGTTAATCTTTTTAAATCCATTCCTTTATCTGAACACTCTTGAATCTGTTGAATCAACGCATCGACTTCGTGTGCATATAAATGTTCAAACAACTTTCCTATATCGGATGTTGTTAATACTCCATAAATTTCTCTTACATTATCTACAGTAATATTAGATGAACAATATGCGATACATTGATCTAGAATGGATAAAGAATCTCTCATTCCTCCATCTGCCAGCTGAGCAATCAAAGAAATAGCTTCTGGATCAATTTCAATCTTTTCTTCTTTACATACGATTGATAATCTTTTTTCAATGTCTTTTTGAGACACTTTATTAAAATCAAATCTTTGACATCTAGATATAATAGTAGGAATAACCTTATTAGGTTCAGTTGTTGCTAAAATAAATACGACATGTGCAGGTGGTTCTTCAATTGTCTTTAATAGGGCATTGAAAGCACCGGTAGTCATCATATGAACCTCATCAATAATATAGACTTTATATTTACCCTGCATTGGAGCATATTTTACCTTATCAATCAAATTACGAACTTCATCTACACCATTATTTGAAGCAGCATCAATTTCGATGATATCTGGATGTGAACCATTTTGTACCATTTTACAGTTGGTACATTTTCCACAAGGTTTATTAGATTCATCTTCACAATTCAACATTTTCGCAAATATTTTCGCAATTGATGTTTTTCCAGTTCCTCTAGGACCGCAGAATAAATATGCGTGCGCAATACGATTTTGCACAATTGCATTCTTTAATGTTTGTATAATAAGTTGCTGACCAACTACTTCATCAAAATTGGATGGTCTATACTTTCTATATAGTGCCTGATATGCCATATTATCACTCTTTCTAATGCCTATATTATATCAAATGTATATTCATTTTTGTATGCACAAAAAAAGACCAGTCAAATGACTGGCTGACTATAAAATATTCAAACATAACTATTTTATTTGCTTTGATTTCATTCTTTTTTCTTTAAAAAAAACTTTTAACAGTTGAGAACACTGAGGTTCAAGAATACCTCCTATATATTCAGGATGATGATTATATTCCTTTACATCAAATAGTTTAGTACAGGTTTCAACACTTCCACCTTTTGGATCATATGCACCAAATACTACTCTTTTTATTCTTGATTGAATAATAGCCCCAGCACACATTGGACATGGTTCTAGAGTAACAAATAAATCACATTCATCTAATCGCCAGGAATCCAATTTACGACATGCTTTTTGGATAGCTAATATTTCAGCATGTGCTATGCTTTGATTCATCTTTTCTCTTTTGTTGTAAGCTCTTGAAATAATCTTACCATCTTTTACAATTACGCAACCAATTGGAACTTCATCAATTTCTTTTGCTTTAAGTGCCTGTTTGATTGCTTCTTTCATCATCTTGTCATCATTCATATGATCTTCCTTTATATAAAAAAACTACTACACATGATAGAGCATACTTAAGGCTGCTTCGTTCCCGACCTGACCTGATTCATAAGATATCATTGTAGTAGCTTATATATATTAACATAAATATGATTCAATTGAAAAGTATAAACTTATTTTTTATGATACACTATAAGTAAAGAAGGACATAATATGGCTACATATGTAATGAGTGATATTCATGGTCTTTGGGATAAATTCGAAAAGATGATGGATCTCTTAAATTTAAAAGATAATGATAAAGTATATTTCCTTGGTGATGTGATTGATAGGGGAGCTGACGGAATCAAAATATTACAATATATTTTAAATGATCCTCATTTTACCTTATTGATGGGAAATCATGAATATATGATGTATCAGGCCCTAGAAGAGGGAAAAGGAAAATTAGAAATCAACATGGAATATATTCAATGGGTATTGAATGGAGCTCAGCCTACGATCGATGCTTTTTTAGAACTTGAAGTATCAAGGCAACAGGAACTATTTAGCACAATCAAAAATCTTCCGGTTGCAATTACAGATCTTGTTGTAAATGATAAAAAGTTTTATTTAACGCATGGCTGCTATTCTGAATTGGAAAAGGAAGGAACTCTCTATTTAAAAGATATTGATGATCCTATTCTCTTTGTTTGGCAGCGTGTAGATCCAAATGAAGTAATCTTACAAGATAAAATTCTTGTTGCCGGCCATACGATATCTACTTATTATCATGGAAAGTATGAAATCTTTCATAATAAATCTGATATCATGCAATCCAATTATATTGATATTGATTGTGGCTGTTCCTGCAATAATGAAGATTGTCAGTTTGCTGCATTGAGATTGGATGATATGAAAACATTTTATGTGAAATAAAAAGCTATTGGCATATAACCAATAGCACTTTTTTTATCCTATTTTTTTAGTTCCTCCCATATATGGTTGTAATGCTTCAGGAATCAATACACTTCCATCTTCCTGTAAATTATTTTCTAAGAAAGCAATCAACATTCTTGGTGGAGCAACACATGTATTATTTAGAGTATGTGCAAAGTATTTATTTCCTTTATCATCTTTTACACGAATCTTTAAACGTCTTGCCTGAGCATCTGTCAAATTAGAACAACTTCCTACTTCAAAATATTTTTTCTGACGAGGAGACCAAGCTTCTACATCTACAGATTTACATTTAAGATCTGCCAAATCACCAGAACAACATTCCAATGTACGTACAGGAATATCTAAAGTTCTAAAGAACTCAACTGTATTCATATACAATTTTTTAAACCATTCCATACTTTCTTCTGGTTTACAAACAACGATCATTTCTTGTTTTTCGAACTGGTGAATTCGATAAACACCACGTTCTTCTATACCATGTGCACCTTTTTCTTTTCTGAAACATGGAGAATAAGAAGTATATGTATAAGGAAGATCTTTTTCATCTAAGATCGTATCAATAAATTTACCAATCATAGAATGTTCACTCGTTCCAATCAAGTATAGATCTTCACCTTCAATCTTATACATCATACCTTCCATTTCCGCAAATGACATTACACCATTTACTACAGAACTGCGAATCATGTAAGGTGGAATAACATATGTAAATCCTTTATTGATCATAAAATCTCGTGCATAGCTGATAATAGCTGAATGCAATCTAGCAATATCTCCCATTAAATAATAGAATCCATTTCCAGCTACTTTTCTTGCACTATCTAGATCAATACCGCTTAATCTTTCCATGATTTCTGTATGATATGGAATTTCAAAATCTGGAACAACTGGTTCGCCATATTTTTCCAATTCAACATTTTCAGAATCATCTTTTCCAATAGGAACGCTGTCATCAATGATGTTTGGAATCTGCATCATCTTATTCTTTACAGATTCACGAAGTTTTTCTTCTCTTTCTTCCAAAGCATCCAATTCTTCAGCAATCTCAGAAATTTGAGCTTTGATAGCTTCAGCTTCTTCTTTTTTTCCTTGAGACATCATAATTCCAATTTCTTTTGAAATTTTCTTTCTCTTAGAACGAAGATCATCTGCATGTTGCTGAGCTTGACGAAGTTCTTTATCTTCTTTTAAAACTTCACCAACCAAAGGGATCTTCTCATCCTGAAATTTTTTTCTCATGTTCTCTTTTACAACTTCAGGATTCTCACGCACAAATTTAATGTCTAACATTTCAATCCTCCTAAAATAAAAAAGAGACATTCCACCCAATAAAGGGACGATGTCTCGCGTTGCCACCCTTCTTATCTTAAAAATAAGATCTCTTGACATGATAACGGTATGTACCGGATTTTACTACTAAATTCATAAAATCACTCAAAGGTGCTTTTCAAATTGAATTTCATCGATATTTTCACCAGCCATATCGTCTCTATGAAAAAACTCAATTTTACTTTTCCTTCTCAAAGCTTTTACTATATCTTTATACCATTCTTTTGAACTTTCTGCAAACAAATAGTAAAATATTCTATAGGAATATTCATATGAAAAAAGGAAAACACTATGATTCGAAAAATGAATTCATCTGATTTTGAAAAAGTTTATAAATTGGTATGTGATTTGGAAGAAACATGTTTTGATCTTGATAAGATGAAAATGATCATGAACGAGCTTATTCATTCACATGATATTTTTGTCTTTGAAGACAATGATAATATTATTGGATATCTCGATTTAAAAATTGAATACCAGATGCACCATTGTGATAAAGTGGCAGAAGTTATTGAATTTTGTGTTGATTCAAAACATCGAAGCCAACACATAGGCGCAAAATTATTTGAATACGCAAAGACATATGCCAAAGATAATGGATGTGTTGTATTAGATTTAACAACCAATCAAAAACGTCACCGTGCTCATAAATTTTATGAAAACCATGGTATGGATCAAACTCATTATAAATACACATTAAATTTGATAGATTAAAAAGAAGGCACCTATTCATATGAATAAGTGCCTATATTTTATTTCTCGCTTGTTTCTTCTTCCTCATGATCAACAAGAGTTACCTTGGTAACTTTTGCATCATCTGTCAGATTGATCAATCTTACACCCTGTGTATTTCTTCCGTATATACCTACATTTTGTAAGCTGGTACGGATCATGATACCTGAACTTGATACGATCATAACATCTTCATCCCCGTTAACAGCTTTTACGCTGACTAGTTTTCCGGTCTTTTCTGTAATATTGATCGTACGAACACCTTTCTTACCGCGAGAAGTCAATCGATAATCTTCTAAATAGCTTCGTTTACCATATCCATTTTCACTAATAGATAGAATTGTCTTTCCCTCATTCGATAAAGCTACACCTACAACTTCACTTCCATCACAGTTGAATCCTGTTACACCGGCAGCGCTTCTTCCCATGACACGAATTTGATCTTCATTGAATCGTACAGCCTTTCCGTTAGATCCGGCAATGATAATTTCATCATTTCCTGTCGTTAACTTCACAAATGCCAATTCATCATCTTCTTTTAAACTGATTGCAATCTTACCATTACGATTAATGTTCTCAAATTCACTAACAGAAGTACGTTTTACAATACCATTTTTAGTAACAAATAGTAAGTTCTTAAATTCGATATCATTAAACTTATAATCTTTTGGTACAGGTTGTAAAGTTTTGATTTGTTCACCTTTTTCCAATGTTAATAAGTTTACGATAGGAATTCCTTTTGAAGTACGGGAAGCATTTGGTACATTGAAACCTCTCATTCGATAAACACGACCTGTATTTGTGAATAACAAAAGATAATCATGTGTAGACATAGAGATCATTGTATCAATACTATCTTCTTCATTTAGCGTTAAAGACTTGATACCTCGTCCACCACGATTTTGAGCTTTATATGTATCAACACTCTGGCGTTTGATATAACCAGATTCAGTCAACATAATGATCACATCTTCTACTGGAATCAAATCTTCATCTTCCATATCAAAGCTTGCATCACTAATTTCGGTTCTTCGATCATCACCATATTTTTTATTGATTTCAGTTAGATCATCACGAATGATCTTTAATACTCGATCATGATTAGCGAGAATATCTTCTAAATCAGCAATTGTCTTCAACAATTCCGCATATTCGCTTTCAATCTTATCTCGTTCTAATCCGGATAATCTTCTTAACTGCATCGCAAGAATTGCCTTTGCCTGGATTTGTGTTAATCCAAAAGCATCACATAGTTCTTGAACAAGCCCTGCCTCATCTTTTTTAGAAGAACGAATTAAATGAATAACTTCATCAATGTGATCCATTGCGATCTTTAATCCTTCTAAGATATGAGCTCTATCTTTTGCCTTTTTCAAATCAAATTGTGTTTTTCTTACGACAACATCCACTTGATGATCTATATAATCTAAAATAATGTTCTTTAATGGAAGCTGTCGAGGGCGCCCGTTTTCCAAGGCAAGCATATTAATACCAAAAGATGTCTGCAAAGGTGTCAATCTAAATAATTGATTTAAAATGACTTCTTCCTGTACATCTTTTTTAAGCTCCATGACAATTCGAATACCTTCACGGTTACTTTCATCATTTAAATACGTAACACCTTGAATGGCTTTGTCACGAATCAATGATGCCATCTTTTGAATTAAAGTTGCTTTATTGACCTGATATGGAATTTCGTAGAAAATAACACGTTTCTTACCATTTTCCATTTCTTCCACGCGGTATTTAGAACGAATAATAATAGAACCACGTCCTGTTTCATAAGCTTGGCGAATACCTTTTCTGCCTAAGATGATTCCACCAGTAGGAAAATCAGGTCCTTTAATAATTTCCATTAACTCAGGAACAGTAATATTTTCATCGTCCATCACCGCAAAGATTGCATTGATCGTTTCCGTTAAATTATGTGGTGGAATATTAGTTGCCATACCTACCGCAATTCCCACAGATCCATTGATCAATAAATTTGGAATACGGCTGGGAAGAACGGTTGGTTCTGTTTCTTCGCCGTCATAATTTGGTTCAAAGTTAACTGTTTCTTTTTGAATATCTCTCATCATCTCCATAGAGATCTTAGACATACGAGCTTCGGTATATCGCATGGCAGCTGCACCATCTCCGTCCATGGAACCAAAGTTTCCATGACCATCAACTAATGGATAACGATATGAGAAATCCTGTGCCATTCGAACCATTGCATCATATACTGCAGTATCTCCATGAGGGTGATATTTACCAATTACTTCACCGACGATACGTGCACTTTTTTTATGTGCGACACTGGAAGTAATATTCAATTGATTCATCGCATGAAGAATTCGTCTATGAACGGGTTTCATTCCATCTCGTACATCCGGTAAAGCTCGTTGTACGATTACAGACATTGAATAATCAAGAAATGCTTCCTGCATCTCTTTGGATATTTCAACATCTTCTATCTGGTCATATTTTTTATTTTCTTCCATTTCATGACCTCCTATTAATAGTCAAGTTTTGCGTAAGTTGCATTTTTAGTAATGAATTCGCGACGAGGTTCTACATCTTCTCCCATCAACATGTTGAATACATTATCTGCTTCCATCGCATCATCTATCGTAACTCTTTTTAATACACGGTTTTTTGGATCCATCGTAGTTTCCCATAACTGTTCTGCATCCATTTCTCCAAGACCTTTATAACGCTGAATCTTATAACCATCTTTAAATTCTTCTCTTAATGCCGGCATTTCTTCTTCTTTATACGCATACGCTATCTTCTTACCTTTTTGGATCTTATATAAAGGTGGCTGTGCGATATATACATATCCATTTTCAATAACTGGTTTCATAAAACGATATAAGAATGTCAACATCAAAGTACAGATATGACTACCATCTACATCGGCATCGGTCATGATTACGATCTTATGATAACGTAATTTATCTAAATCTACTTCATCTTGTATACCACACCCAAAGGCTGTGATCATGCTGCGAATCTCTGCATTTTCAAAAATACGATGCGTTCTAGCTTTTTCAACATTCAATATTTTTCCTCGCAAAGGTAAGATAGCCTGTGTTTTGGCATCACGTCCTTGTTTTGCACTACCTCCGGCAGAATCACCCTCGACAATATAAATTTCGCATTCGCTGGCATCTTTACTGGAACAATCTGTTAGTTTTCCTGGCAAAGAACTGATTCCATCTAAAGCTGACTTTCTGCGTGTTAATTCACGTGCTTTTTTAGCTGCAATCCTTGCCTTGGATGCAACAATTGCCTTATCTACAATGGCCTTGGCATCGTTTGGATTTTCCAAAAAGAAACGTGCAATCTGATCACCGGCAATATTGGATACAATTTTTCTTACTTCAGAGTTACCAAGTTTTGTCTTAGTTTGTCCTTCATATTGAGGATCTGGATGCTTAATGGAGATAATTGCAACAAGTCCTTCTTTTACATCATCTTGTGACAATGTTTCCTCTTTTTTGATCAAGTTATTATTCTTTGCGTAATTATTGATGACACGTGTCAACGCCATTCTAAATCCATCTTCATGAAAACCACCTTCATGAGTATGAATATTATTACAGAAAGAATAAATCTGTGACTGATATCCATCGTTATACTGCAAAGCAACTTCAGCTAGTATTCCATCCTGCAATCCTTCAACATAAATAACCTTATCTGATAAAACAGAACGAGATTTATTTAAATATCGTACATACTCCATGATTCCACCTGCATAGTGATAATCCACATGAACAGGTTCTTCTTCTCTTTCATCAGTTAATGTAAGTCGAATATTTTTATTTAAGAAAGCCAACTGACGCAATCTTGAATTCAATGTTTCAAAATCATAAACGGTCGTTTCTTTAAATATTTCAGGATCTGCCTTAAAACGAACTAAAGTTCCCGTTTCTTTTGTTTGACCAATGATTTTTAAAGGAGCTACTGTATTTCCACCATTTTCGAATCGTATAAAGTAAATTTTTCCATCCTGGTATACAGTAACTTCAAGCCATTCACTAAGAGCATTTACAACACTGGCACCAACACCATGTAAACCACCAGATACCTTATAAGCTCCACCGCCAAACTTTCCTCCGGCGTGCAAAACGGTCATGATCGTTTCAACAGCACTGATTCCTGTTTTTTCATGAATTCCAACAGGCATACCACGTCCATTATCACGAACAGCTATGATATCGTCTTTTTCTATAGTCACATCAATTTGTGAAGCAAAACCTGCCAATGCTTCGTCGATTCCATTATCTACAATTTCCCATACAAGATGATGAAGTCCTCGTGAACTGGTAGAACCAATGTACATACCAGGTCTCATACGAACAGCTTCCAATCCTTCTAATACTTGGATATCATCAGCAGTATAAGAGTGATCTACTAAAGTAGCTTCATTCTCTAATTTTTCAAATTCCAGTATCTCCTGTTTTAAACTATCTTCCATGGTCTACCTCCTTTATGGAACCTTTTTCTATTTTATAAAATTTAACCGGTCTAGATCCAAAACTCGATGGATCCATCCATTCTGTTGTTGTAATAAATATCTGCATATTTAAAGGTAATTTCTGTATCAACTGTTTCTTTCGAATATCATCCAATTCACTAAATACATCATCCAATAACAAAATCGGATATTGATGTGATTTTTCATAAATGATCTGTGCAAGTCCTAATTTTAGTGCCAGCAAGAAACTTCTTTTTTGGCCTTGGCTTGCGACATCATTGATATTGGAACCATTTAATAAAAATTGAATATCATCTTTATGAATTCCTAAATTAGTCTGATGATACAACTTATCTTTAGCTAAACTTTTTTGATATGCGCGAATTAAATTTTCTTCAAGATCATCATCAATAGAAACAAACGTTTCGTATTTAGCATCTATGATTTCTTTCTCGCTAGAGAAAAAAGGATAGATTTGTTTAGCTTTCAATATCAGCTGTTCAATAAAATGATTTCTTTGATTCAATATGATCTTTTCATCTTGAATCATTTGATCTGTATAAATATCAATTAAAGCATCATTTATTTCATTTTGTTTAAGCGCAAGATTTCGCTCCTTCAATATCTTTTGATAATGAGATAAAGTTGTCGTATAAGTCTTAGAAAGCTTGATCAGCTCCATATCAATAAAACGTCTTCGAAACTTTGGAGACTGAGAAAAAATCATCATATCATCTGGGCAAAACAATATCGCATTTACGATCCCTACAAAATCAGAATATTTATTGACCGGATTCAAAAAACGAAATAAATGCTTTTTATGATGTGAGACAACAACTTTTAAATGCTCATTTTGTTTATTCGACTCAACTTTTGCTTCAATGATCAAAGATTCATTTTCTTTCATGACCAAACTTGAAAGTTGATTGGTTCGAAATGAATGAAGATGACTTAAAAAATAAATTGCTTCGATCAAATTTGTCTTTCCCTGAGCATTTTTACCATATAGATAATGAATACAGTTGGAATCAAAAGAAAAAGAAGTGTTTTCATAGTTGCGAAAATGAATTAGTTTCAGCTGATTGACATTCATTCTACTTCAATACGAATTCCTTCTGTTTCAACGATATCACCAACGCGTATTTTTCTGCCACGTCTTGTTTCAATTTCACCATTGACAAAACAATCTACATTGGCAAGATATTCTTTTACTTGTCCTCCGCTTGATACAACATCACATGCTTTTAAAAGTTGTTCAAGTTTGATATATTCATCTCTAAGCTTAAAATGCATTGAAAATACCTCTCTTTGCCTGTTTATTATATCATAAATAGGGGAATAGTGCGAATAATAAAAAAGGCTGCAATGAGCCTTTAAACTAGTCATAACTGCGAATTGGTACGATTACCATGATTACAGAGTCATCTTCTGGATCATAAATCTTAATAGGTTTCATCAAACCAGAAAACTCTAATTTTACTTTTTCGCTGTTTAATGCCTTGATAGCATCTAACATAAATGTACCGTTGCAGGAAAGTGTAATATCTTCTCCTGTGTACTCACAATTTGTTAATACTTCATCCGAGTTTCCAATTTCACTTGAACTTGTTTTGATACGAGTAATCTCGCTTGAACATTCTAATTTGATCAAATGAATTTTTTCATTTCGAATGAAATTCGTACGATCAATAACACCGGCAAGTTCCTTGGAATCAATGACCATAGAAGAAATAAAAGAAGTTGGAATGATTCGATCAACATCTGGGAATGTTCCATCGATCAATCGTGTCTGAATGATTGTCTTATCAAAAATAAACTGGGCTTTTTTAGAATCTACATAAATGTGAATTGATTCTTCATCTTCATTGATAGAACGAACTACTTCATTTAATGACTTGCTGGGAATCGTGATATTGAATTCATGATTAATTTGTAATGGCAAAACTTTACGAGCTAAACGATAAGAATCTGTTCCTGAACAATATAAAGTGTTGTTTGAAGCTTTAAAGTTTACACCATTTAAAACAGGGCGTGTGTCTTTATCGCTGCAGGCAAATGATGTCTGAGAAACGATATCTTTTAGATCCTTAGACTTTAACTCAAAAGAATTTGTTGGTTGAGAAAAATCAATATTAGGATATTCATTAGATTGAATACCATTTAAATTAAATTGACCATTATCACTTGAAATTCTTACTAAAGAATAATCAACTAATTCTAATTCAACCATAGCGCAATCCATCTTACGAATGATCTCTAATAAATATTTGGATTCAATAACGATAGATCCTGTTGAATCAATATCTAGTTGATTTAATTCACCACGAACGATCGTAGAACGAATAGATACATTAGAATCACTACCTGTTAAAATGATTTGATCACTTTTGACATCAATACAAATTCCTGATAAAGCTGGAAGTGGTGAGAAAACACTAATAGCTCTAGAAACGACACTTAACTTTTCATAAAAATATTTTCGATCAATTGAAAAATGCATAAAAATCTCCTTTTCTTTTTATATATTTTATATAAGTAATAATAATAACTGTGTGGATTTGGGTAAAAATCCTTATTTTTTATAATAAATCTCCTTTATTTAAAGGAAAAACACTCAATTCAAGCATTGTGGATTGAATGTGGATTTATGTGGAAAACTTATTTTTTCTCCAACATCTCCTGTACTTTCTCAACCGCCATCTTAAAATTCACATCGTTCTTTATTAACTGACAGGCTCTTTCATAAGAGCTGGAGATGGTCGTATGATCACGATTTCCCAGTTCCTGGCCAATTGAAATATATGCTTTATGCAACAGTTCTCTAGATAGATAAACAAATACATGTCTTGCGTTCATCAATTTTTTCTGTCGAGATTTACCTTCTATATCTTTATAAGTTAGTCCATAGAATCTTGTGACAGCTTTTTTGATTTTTTTGATAGTTAATTCATCATTTTCATTTACGATAACTTCATTCATCAAGATGCGCTGGGCAAAATTGATATCAATAACGTCTGGATTTTCTAAAGTAGCATTAAAAATCAAGCGATTTAAGCTTCCTTCCAGATTTCTAACGTCATTTGAAAATTTTTGAGCTAAATAATCCAGTACTTCTTCTTCGATTTGGCATGCCTCTTCATTACCTTCGATTTTCTTTTTTAAAATAGCCTTGCTGGTTTCAAACTCAGGTTTTCCTATATTAATAGATAGTCCTGCATTAAAACGTGAAACAAGTCTTGTAGGTAATCCATTTAATTCATTTGGATGCATATCACTCGTGATAACGATCTGTGCACCTCGTGAAATCAGTTCATTATAAACGGTAAAAAATATTTCCTGACTTGATTCACGGGTTAAGTTTTGGATATCATCAATCAAAAAATAATCATTTTGAACAAGTAATGATTTTACTTTGTCTACAGTATTTCCATGAACATTCTTAGATTTCATCGCATCAATTAAAATTGACACCAAATCGCCACTATAAGCATAAAAAACATTACATTCTGGACGTTCTTCTTTTAAATAATTACCAATCGCATGTAATAAATGGGTCTTACCTAAACCAGAATTTCCATAGATCATGATAGGATTAAACATGTGAGTTCCACGTTGATTACAACAAGCTAAACAAGCTGCATAAGCTTCCTGATTTGATTTTCCTTCAACGAAATTTTCAAACGTGTATTCTTCGTTAAAAGTACATTTTAATAATTGATTTGTACGTTGCTGGATTTCTTCTTCAGGCATTAGTTTTTCCATATCTTTATATTGAATCAATTGGATAGTAACATCGCTGCCCCAAACTTCACTTAATACGGATGTGATCATGTTCTTGGTTTCTTCTTTATTCAGGATTGTTTTTGTGACCATAGAACGATAAGAAATATAGGCAATTGAGTTTTCAATTTTAAAAAGAGTTGTATTTTTTATCCAACGCAATGTATCTTCGGTAAAGAAATTTGATTGTTCAACTTGATCTAAAACTTGTTTCCAAATTACTTCATAGGAAGATAAGGACATAGTGGCACCTCTTTTCTACCTGAATATTATACACGAAATTGTTTTTTTAGAGAACCAATGAAGGAGATTTAAAGACTTTTCCACATGGATTTCCACTTTTCCCCAATCGTTAAAATGAGGAAAACTTTTAGGGATTGGGGAAAACTCTGAAAAATGTGGAAAACTTATGTGGAAAACTTAGTGTTTTACACTTGGTTATAAAGTGACATTATGCTTTATATAAAGGAAAATTTGGACTTTTCCCCACAATTTGAAAAATGTATAAATTTAATATAAAAAAGTATTGGGAAAACTAGTAGGAAAACATTGTTTATCCCTGTTTCATATAATTTTTATATAATTTTAGATAGGAATATATGTGGAAAATTTAAAGATATAATTAGTTTTCCACATTAAATAGTGGTTGAGATTTTAATCGGTCTTTATTAGAATAGACTTGTTTGAATAGGTGATGATTATGAATAATTTAAGATTTTCATTAAATATAGATAAAAATACATATGAATCTTTTGTGAGTTCGCATATTATGTGTAATTTACTTCAAAGTTATGATTGGGCAATTGTTAAAGATAACTGGGATCATTTATATACAGGAGTTTATGAAAAAGATAAATTGATTGCATCATCTTTAGTATTGATTCGTCATTTACCTTTGGGATTTACAATGTTTTATTTACCAAGAGGTCCTATTTTAGATTTTGACAATAAAGATCTTTTAACATATTTTTTTAATGAATTAAAAAAAGTAGCTAAAAAATATCATTGTATATTTATAAAATTTGATCCAGGAATTATTATTTCAAGTTTTCATTTAAACGAAGACAAAAAATATAAGAATTATAAAAATCAATTAGATAATATTTTATCTTTAGGTGCAATTCATTATGGCTTTACGCAAGATTTTCATGCCACGATTCAACCACGATATCATATGGTTGAATATAAAGAAGATTTTGGAATGGATACATTATCTAAAAAAGGAAAGAAAAATATAAAAACAGCTCAAAAACAAAATTTAAAAATAAAATATGGGCATTTAGATTTACTAGATGATTTTGCGGCTGTTATGAAATGTACGGAACAAAGAAAAAATATTCTTTTAAGAGGCAAAGAATATTATTTACATTTATTAAAAACATATAAAGAAAATGCATTTATAACATTGGCTTATTTTCCAATCAAAGAAATGTTACATGATACAGAATTAAGGTATGAAAAATGTTTAGAAGATTTAAAAGTATGTCCTGAAAATGCTAAGAAAAAAAGATTTACTTTAGAAGAATTAAAAAGTTCTTTAGAAAACAAGATATCGCAGTATTCTCAAGATCTTAATAAATATGGAGAAGAAATATGTGTAGCGGGAACGTTAAGTGTTAAATATGGAAATACTTCTGAAATCTTATATGCGGGAATGAATGATGAATTTAAGAGATTAATGGCGCCTTATTTAACTTGGTATAAGACCATGGAAAAATGTTTTGAAATGGGATGTTTAACGAGTAATATGGGTGGTATTGAAGGAGACCTAAAAGGAGGTCTTGTAGATTTTAAAGAAATATTTTATCCACGAATCAATGAGTTTATTGGAGAGTTTGATTTACCTGTTAATAGATTTTTATATGGAATTTCTATAAAAGTTTATAAAAAACGTCAAGATAGATTAAATAAGTAAAATGATTTAAGTTATATTTAAGGAATCTTTTTTAGACTGAAATAGTTATAAAGGAGATTCCTTATTATGAATTATAGATTCGTAACTAGTATTAATAAAAATGAATATGATGCATTTGTTCAGAGTAGTCCTTATGTTAATTTGTTACAAAGCTATGACTGGGCGTTGATCAAACATAATTGGAAACATATCTATACAGGTGTATATAAAGATGAAAAGCTTGTAGGAGCTGGACTTGTTCTTATAAAAGAATTACCTTTAAAAATGAGTATGTTCTATATACCAAGAGGCCCTATCTTAGATTTTAAAGATAAGGAACTGGTACTTTTTTATTTTGAAGAATTAAAAAAAGAAGCTAAGAAACATCATTGTTTATTTATTAAGTTTGATCCAATGATCCATGTTAATGATTACAAGAGCTATGAAGCAAATGATAATAAATATAAGGATACAGATTTGTATTTAAATATTTTTAAAGAAATCGGTGCGCAGCATCATGGATTTACAATCAATGTTTAAAGATAATTTTAATCCAACGATCAATGAATTAATTGGAGAATTTGATCTTCCAGTGAATAAAATGCTGTATAATTTATCTCAAATTGTCTATAAATTATTAAAAAAATAAAAAAATCAAGAAATGAATTCAAGAATTTATTGACATAAACCAAGGTCTATGAAATAATAATTCAGCAATCTTATTTGAAAATTGAGGAAAAGAAAAGACTGAGGGGTGTAATTAAATATGAAAAGAACATATCAGCCAAGTAAGAGAAAACACCAAAAAGTTCATGGTTTCCGTGCTCGTATGGCAACTGTTGGTGGTCGTAACGTTCTTGCTCGTAGAAGAGCTAAAGGCAGAAAGGTTTTATCCGCATAGAAATCACCGACTTGGTGATTTTTTTGTCTAGATAGGAGGATATTCATGAAAAAAGAATTTCGTGTTTGTAAAAATTATGAATTTTCTTCTATCATTCAAAACCGAACCTATATTAAATCGTCGTCTTTTGTATGTTATTTTCAATCAAGAAAAGAAGAACATGCGCGTATAGGGATAAGTGTTGGTAAAAAATTAGGAAATGCAGTCTGTCGAAATAAGATAAAACGGCAGATACGCAGTATGGTGGATGATATTTTTGATTTTAATGAAGAATATGATTTGATCATTATTGTTAGGCCCGCTTATCATAAAAAATCTTATAAGGAGAATTTTGACGAACTTAAGATCAATAAAAGACGATTAGAGAAAAGATTTAGAAAATGAGAGGTTAATGATGAAAAAATTCTTACAGGAAAAATCAAAGATTATCTTCCTATGTTTATTCATCGTAATGACATGTACAGCATGTTCGAATCCACGTGGTACGGATGGAAAAACGAAGGTAGACGAAATTATCGCAAGCGAACAAATTGAAGTTAAGAAAAGCTTAGTGAATGTTACCGAAATTGAGGATAAAAAATTATCAAATGAATATAAGAAATTAAATGATGACGATACGATTACAATCGAACCAACTACATTTAGTGAAGCTATTGCAGATGGATGGTTTGATGGATTGATTGTATGGCCAATTGCTCAGATTATCAATACAATTGCTTCTTATACAGATGCAGGTGTTGGTATTATTGTGACCACTTTATTGATTCAGCTTATCGTATTTATGTTTACACGTAAATCTCAGATGTCCAGTCAACGTATGCAGGAAATTCAGCCAGAAATGCAGAAAATCCAGAACAAATACAAAGACAAGACAGATGATCGTTCTAAGATGATGATGTATCAGGAAACACAGAATTTATACAAAAAATATGATATTCATCCATTTGGTTCTATTTTAGTAATGTTTATACAGTTACCAATAATGATGGGAATGTATTATGCAACGATGCGTGCAGCAAGTGTTGTATATGGTAGTTTCTTTGGTCTTCCATTCTCTGGAACACCAATTGATGGTTTCACACAGATGCAGTTTGGCTATATCATTATTTATGTATTAATGATCGTATGTCAGTTATTATCTATGAAGATGCCTCAGATATTGAAGAAAATTCAAGATAAGAAAGATCATGTTAAAGAGAAAAAATATGCCGAAGAAAATCAGAACAGCATGATGAATACGATGAATACAACAATGTATTTCTCAACCGCAATGATCGCATTCTTATATATTTCGTGGCCAATTGCTATGTCATTCTATTGGTTAGTTTCATCAATTATCCGAATTATTCAGAGTGTTGTTCTTCATAAGATCATGAATAAGGACTAGGGAGGGCATATATGGTATTTGAAAGATTTACAGGAAAGACTCTTGAAGATGCACTAGCTCAGGCTGCTCAGACAAAAGGTGTAGAAAAAGAAGAACTTCATTATACAGTAACAGAAGAAAAAAACGGATTCTTAGGAATTGGTAAAACAGTTGAAATTGAAGTTTACTGTAATAAAGACATCGAAACTTTCATTGTAGAATATATTCAAACATATTTTGACAATGTCAAACTTGATGGAACAGTGGAATTAGAAAATGATAAAGGATTCTATCGTATTACAGTAAACACTTCAAATAATGCAATCTTGATTGGTAAAGGTGGAAAATCTTTACAGTCATTCAATCGTTTGGTAAAAGCTGCAGTAAGTGCAGAATTTAAAAAACGAGTTGGTTTATTAATTGATGTTAATGGTTATAAAGAAGACCGTTATGAAAAAATTTGTAAAATGGCAGTAAGAGTTGCTAAAGATGTACGCCGTACAAAAGTTGATGCAACTTTGGATCCTATGCCTGCAGACGAAAGAAAAGCCATTCACAATGCTCTAGCTAAAATGGCAGACATCTCTACAAAAAGTGAGGGTGAAGGCGAAGGACGTCGTTTAAGAATACTTTATACACCAGGAAAAGAAATAGAATAACGGGTAAAACCGTTATTTTTTCTTGTAGGAGGAAAACATGAAAATTATTATTGGTTTAGGTAATCCAGGAGTAAAATACGAAAATACCAGGCATAATGCAGGTTTTATGGTTCTAGATAAACTGGCTCAAAAATGTAATTTGGAATTAAATCAAGAAAAGTTTTCTGCATATTTTGCCAAAGGAAAAGTAAAAGGAGAAGACGTGATTTTATTAAAACCTACAACTTATATGAATAACAGCGGGTTTGCGTTAAGACAATGTCTTGATTTTTATAAAGTAGGTATGGAAAATGTAATTGTCATTTATGATGATGTAGATCTTCCTGTAGGAAAATTGAGATTACGTCAAAAAGGAAGTGCAGGTGGACATAATGGTATTAAGAGCATCATATCCTGCGGTTTTTCCAATGAATTTGATCGTATTCGTGTTGGCGTAGGAAAAGATGCCAAAATTCCTATGATTGAATGGGTACTTTCTAAATTTAGACCTGAAGAAAAAGAAGATCTTGAAAAGGGTATAAATAATGCTGCAGATGCAGCGTATTATTCAATTGATCATGGTTTTGATATGACCATGAATCGCTATAATAAAAAGTAGGAGAATATGAACAATCAGGAAGTTATATTTGATAAGTTAAAAGACAATGAGGTTGTTAAAGAAATTCTTTTAAATCAAGATCATGTAGGAAATTTATTTGATATGGAAGAAGCTCTCGTTTTGGCAACAGCCTTTAAACAGGATCATAAATCTCGACTCATTGTCAAAAAGAATCGCTATGAAGCGCAGCAATTGTTCCAAAGATTATCCATGTTGGAGGAAAATGTGCTGCTTTTTGTCATGGAAGAAAGTTTAAGAGTTCAATCCATCGCATCCAGTCCTGAAGATCGAGAAGGTATGATCTATGCATTGACAAAAATTGTTCGAAGTGATGAGTCAATGCTGGTTGTATGTAATACGGCTGCATTGTTACGATTTTTACCAGATGTAGAATACTTTAAGGAAAACTTAATTGATTTAAAAGTAGATCAAACCTGCAGCATGAAAGAATTAAGATCTCATTTAAATCAGTCAGGTTATGCTAAAGTGAATTATGTTGATAAACCTTGTACATATGCTTGTCGAGGTGGAATCATCGATATTTTCTCATTAGAATATGATTATCCTATTCGTATTGAATTCTTTGATACAGAGATAGAATCAATCCGTTTCTTTAATGAACAAACGCAGAGAACTATTCGTTCAATCGATTCAGTAGAAATTGGACCGGCAACAGATATTTTATTAACGAATCAGCAAATTGAGACAATTAAAGAAGCAGTATTTGAAAAACTTGAAAAAGAAAAAAAATCGTTGGTCGATGATGCCAAAGACATGTTGATTGATCATGTTGAAGCGGACATGCGAGCCTTGGAAAATCATGATACAGATGCTTATTTATATCGTTATTACTCTTATATTCCTTGTCATTCCATTTTAGATTATTTTGATGGACAAGTTGTCTTAAGTTCCAAGGAAGAAGTAGAAAAATATTCCAAACAATTAAATGAAGAAAATATTTCTTTTATCCAGGAGCTTGTTCAGGATTATAAGGCTTTGCCTAAATATACGATGTTTCATGATCTTTATGTTCTTTTAAAACAACAGGATATTTTGGAATTTCATGAATTTTTGGATTTTGATCATCCTATCACATCTAATATTTTTCCATTGGAAAAGGCAAATCAACCTGTTTTAAATATTCTACAGGATATTGGACAGGAAAAAGTATATTTCGCCTTGGAGAAAGAAGATAAAAAACACATTCAGAATATATTATTAGAAAATGATGATTTAAAACTTAATGTAGAATTTATTGATCCTGTCTTTTATGAAGGCTTTGTTTATGAAGATATACGTGTTTATACAAAATATGAATTATTCTATCGTTCTATTCATCGAGCAAAATATCAGAAGACATTTAAAGATGGCCAAATTTTAGAAAACGTATTAGAGCTAGAGAAAAACGATTATGTTGTACATGAGCATTATGGGATTGGTCAATATCTAGGAATTGTTCAAAGAGTTCAAAATAATAAAACAAAAGATTATTTGCATATTGTTTATAAAGGTGGAGATGAATTATTCGTTCCTTTAAATCAATTCCAATTAGTTAGAAAGTATATTTCTAAAGAAGGTGTTGGTGTTCCATTAAGTCAGCTTGGCAGCAATAAATGGGAAAAAACAAAGGAAAAAGTAAATCAAAAAGTTGAAGAAATTGCAGGCCGATTGGTTGAATTATATGCCGCAAGAAATGAAAATATAGGATTTGCCTTTTCAAAGGATGACGCGCTTCAAAAAGAATTTGAAGATGCATTTGAGTATGAGGCAACACCAGATCAAATCCAGGCAACAGAAGAAATAAAAAGAGAGATGGAAAAACCAAAACCAATGGATCATTTATTGTGTGGTGATGTGGGGTTTGGTAAAACTGAAGTTGCGATGCGATGTGCATTTAAGGCAGTTTCCAATAACAAACAAGTAGCTTTTCTTTGTCCAACGACCATTCTTTCGATGCAACATTATCAAACATTAAAGAAACGTTTTGAAAATGTTGGTGTAAATATTGCCTTGGTGAATCGATTTGTCGAAAACTCAAGAATCAAGGATATTCAAAAAGGATTGGCAGCTGGTACGATCGACATTGTTGTTGGAACTCATAAACTGCTTAATAAAAACTTTAAATATAAAGATTTGGGCTTTTTGATCATTGATGAGGAACAGCGTTTTGGTGTAGAACACAAAGAAAAAATCAAAGAAATGAAAAACTCTATTGATGTTCTTGTATTGAGTGCAACACCAATTCCTAGAACACTACAAATGTCATTGATTGGTGTTCGTACGATTTCACAATTAAACACGCCTCCTGCTCAAAGACATCCAATACAGACGTATGTGATGGAAAAGAAAGGCAGTGTCATCAAAGAAATCATTCAAAGAGAATTATCTCGTGGAGGCCAGGTTTTCTATTTATATAATCGTATTTCTAATATTTATATTACTGCTAAAAATTTGCAGGCAGATTTTAAAGATGTAGGAATTGCGGTCGTACATGGAAGAATGGATAAAGAAGAAATAGAAGATACGATGGTGGATTTTGCGAATGGTAAATATAAAATTCTTGTTTGTACTTCTATCATTGAAACAGGATTGGATATTGCCAATGCAAATACGATCATTATTGAGGATGCGGACCGTTTTGGTTTATCGCAGTTATATCAGATTCGTGGACGTGTTGGACGAAGAGATAAAATTGGATACTGTTACTTAATGATCCAACCGCATAAAGAATTGACTGAAGTTGCGCAAAAACGATTAAAATCCATCAAAGAATTTACCCAGCTTGGAAGTGGATATAAGATTGCGATGCGCGATCTGACGATACGTGGAGCTGGAGATATGTTAGGGGCGAGTCAGTCAGGATTTATTGATCAAGTTGGTTTGGATATGTATCTTGAATTGTTATCGAATGCGATAGCTAGAAAACAGGGTAAACCAATTGAACCAAAGAAAGAATTAAAACATGCCAATGTGGCTTTAGATGGATTTATACCGGAGCAGTTTACGGATAATGATGGTGATAAACTTGAAATGTATCAGACAATCAGTAAGATTTCATCTTTAAAAGAGCTGAACGATTATCAAAATCGTATCAAGGATTTGTTTGGTAAGATTCCAAAACAAGTTAAGCTGCTATTTGAACATAAGAAATTAGATTTGTTTGTAAATATGCCTGGAGTAAAGAGCTTGAAAGAAAATGATACACAAGTTACTATAACCATGAATGAAACATGGACGAAACATTGTGATGGTGTAAAAGTATTTGAAGCTATGAATGAAATTAGTCCAAAGATTGGATTACGATTGACTAATGGAATGATTGAGATTTCAATTATGAAGAAAAAGAAATATACGGATTTATTAAATAAAGTAATCCAAAATTTACAGGAGAATGATTATGCGTCTAGATAAATACTTAAAGACTGCCAGGATATTAAAACGAAGAGAAGCTGCTAAGGAATTAGCTTTGGCTGGACGTATTTGGGTCAACGATAGAATCGCAAAACCAAGTACAGAAATCAAAATAGGCGATCAAATTCGTTTGCGTTTTGGATCACGTATTCTGGAAATAAAAGTAATAGATATTCAAAAACAAGTGTCTAAACAAAATGCAGCTTTATTGTTTGAAGTAATAAAAGAAGAAAAAATCGAGGAAGAAAATGATTGAGGTCGTATGTGGTGCATTGATACACGATAAAAAAGTTATGATAGCACAAAGAAATTATGGAAGTGCAAAAGGAAAATTTGAATTTCCAGGAGGAAAAGTAGAATCAGGAGAAACTTTAGAAGAAGCCTTGATTCGTGAATGGAAAGAAGAATGTGGTATCATAATTGAAAATATTCAGTTTCTTGAAGAGAGTATAGATCATCAAGATGGAAATACCATTCATTTAACATGTTTTGTTTGTTCTAGTAAAAAGATTCCAGATAAACCTAAAGTACATTCTCAGTTTATCTGGACTACACCAGAACATATTTATGATCATAACTTTTTTGAATCTGATAAGATCCTTGTAGAAAAACTAAAGGAGAAATGGCCATGTTTAATAGAACAAATGAAATAAAAGTTTTAAGAGATCCTATTCATGGATATATTCATGTGGAATATCAGGTGATTTGGGATTGTATCAATTCCAGGGAATTTCAAAGATTGCATCGAATTCATCAACTCGGTGGTGATTTTCAAGTGTATCATACTGCAGAACATTCTCGTTTTGCGCATAGTTTAGGTGTATATGAAATTGTTCGTCGTATGATAAGTGAAATTCCTTCAATTTGTGAATCTATTGATGAATTTGAAAGAATACAAGTTCTTTGTGCGGCTTTATTACATGATTTAGGACATGGACCATTTTCGCATTTTTTTGAAAAAATCACGCATCGAAATCATGAAGAAATTACAGTGGATTTGATTATGGATCCAAATACAGAAGTTCATAAATGTTTGATCAAGGCACATCAAGATCTGCCTTTAAAAGTTGCTATGATCATTGAACATAGACATGAAAAAGAAGTATTAAATCAGATCATCAGTTCGCAATTGGATGCCGATCGAATGGACTATTTATTAAGAGATGCCTATGAAACAGGAACCAGCTATGGTACTTTTGATTTGGAAAGAATTTTAAGAACGATTCGAGTCAAAGATGAAAAACTCTGTATCAAAGAAAGTGGTATGCATAGTGTAGAGGATTATATTATGGCTCGATATCATATGTATTGGCAGGTATATCTACATCCGGATGCAAAATCATATGAAATTCTGATTGAATTGTTCTTTAAAAGATACAAAGAAATTGATGAAATCATTGATGTGTTTGAAATTTTTAGAGAAGGACATATCATAACAAATGAAGAGTTTATCTTGATGGATGAATGTCGTATGTTTTATGGATTTCAACAAGCTCTTTTTAGCAAAGATGCTATTTTAAGAGATTTTGCGACAAGAATATTAGATCGACATTTATTCGGATGGATCGAAGATCCTAGCATTGAAGAAGAAAAAACAGTATTAAATCGTATAGAAAATAAAGAATATTATTTCTTTAAAACTAGAAGTTCTTCTAAAGCATATCTTCCTTATCAGGAAAAAGATGATAAACAAACAATTTGGATCTTAACGCAAAAGAATGAATTGAAGCCATTATCTCAATGCAGTGAGATCGTAAAAGCATTATTAAAAATGAAGGCACAAACAAAAATGAGGATCTATTTTTCAAAATAGATCCTGCTTTTTTATATGAATACATATTTTTTCATGCGATCAAATGCTTCTTTAACTTTGGATAAAGGAAGAGCAAGATTGATACGGATATGCGTATTTCCTAAAAATTGTCTTCCGTCCTGCCAGCCGATACCAACATCCCATCCAGAATTTAATACTTCTTCGAGTGTTTTATTGGATTCTTCAAGATATTCTTTGCAATCAATGAACAACATGTAAGTTCCTTCCGGTCTTGTACACTGAACTCCTTTAAGTTTGTTATTAATAAATTGGATGGCATAGTCTACATTTTTTGAAATGACTTGATTTAATTCATCTTTCCATTCTTTTCCTGTATTGCTGTAGGCACCTATAAGAGCATGCATGCTTAAGACATTCATTGAATTATAATGCGATTTACTAGATTGAGCTCTGACTCTATCTTTTATATAAGAATCATAAATCACATGATAACTTCCTATCAATCCAGCCAGATTAAATGTCTTGCTGACAGCGTAAAGAGCAATGGTTCTCTTTTTCGCATCTTCATTGATTGATTGTAGTGGAATATGTTTATGATCATCCAAAATAATATCAGACCAGATTTCATCTGAGACAACGATACAATTATTTTGTTTATAAACTTCCATAGCTTTTGTTAGTTCTTCTTTGGTCCAAACACGTCCACAAGGATTGTGAGGAGAACAGAAAACGACAAAATGGATTTTATGCTGTTTGATTTTTTGGTCCATATCTTGATAATCCATACGCCATACGCCATCTTCATCTTGGATCAAATTCGAGTAAATGATATTTCGTCCAGCATTTTTAATGGAATTGGTAAATCCAATGTAACAAGGAGAATGTAATAATACATAGTCTCCGGGAGCTGTAAATGCTTCTAAAGCACTGATCAATCCTCCCAAAACTCCATTTTCATAACCTATATTTTCTTTTTTTATGTCTGAATCATGATGGATCTTATGCCAGTTAATAATTGCGTTATAGTATTCATCACTGTTTTCAAAGTAACCAAATAAAGGATGTTTGAGTCTTTCTTGAATTGCCTCAGTAATAGAAGGAGCAGTCTTAAAATTCATATCGGCAACCCACATAGGGATAAAATCAAAACCTTCCTTGGGCTTTTTAGGACCAGTTGGGCTTTTTCCAATTCCATCAATTGCGATAGCATCTTTTCCGCTTCGTTCAATTATTTCATTAAAATCAAATTTCATATAAAGTCTCCTTTTGATAAGCATAATTATTATAACGCAATTTATAGGATTTGTGATAAAGTATACATGTAGTGAGGTAGAAGAAGATGAAAGACGTTTTTATAGTAAATCCCAATTCAGGTAGAGAAAGTCAGTACCATTTGATGACAGAAATCAAAGATCATTTCCAAGGAAAAAGAATCATTATAGAGAAAACAAAATCACCAGGCCATGCGGTGCATATTGCACAAAAATATGCATTGAATTCTAGTGAACCTGTTCATATTTTTGTTTGTGGTGGTGATGGTACTTTACATGAGGTGGTAAATGGAATTGCAGGATGCAAGCATATCAGTCTTTCTATTATTCCAATTGGAACGGGAAACGATTTTATAAAGTCTTTTGGAGATTATCAAAAAGATGATTTTCTTGATTTATCGAAATATGATGAACCGGTTGAACAAAAATGTGATTTATTAAAAATTAATGGAGAATATGCAATCAATACGGTTTCTTTTGGCTTTGATGTCAATGTAGCTAAACATGTGAATCATTTTCGCGATAAGATCCCTGTAGGAGGAATTATTCCATATTATGTTGGTATGTTGGCAAGTCTTTCTAAGCCGTTAACACAGGAATATAAAATTCAAATTGATGATAAGAAATATCCTAACGATAAGTATACGTTCGTGGTTTTTTGTAATGGAAAATATTATGGTGGTGGATATAAACCATGTCCAGATGCTTTGATTGATGACGGTAAAATTGATGTATGTATGATTCGTAATGTAAAACGATCTCAAATTGTGGGACTTGCGAAAAAATATGAAAAAGGTCTTCATGTACAATATACAGATATTGTAGAGATGAGAAGAGGACAAGCTATTCATATGGATACAGATAATAAAGATGTGGATGTTAATTTAGATGGAGAAATACGATCTATGAAAAACCCAACAGTTGAAATCGTACCGGGTGCTATTCAACTTCTATTGCCAAGAAAATAAGTAGATGATAGAATAAGCTCAATTTAAGTTATATAGGAGGAAATATGGACTCGGAAATAGGAACTCAAATTATTATTTTAATCATATTGTTATTATTGTCAGGATTCTTTTCTTCTGCTGAAACCAGCCTTGTTGCCGTTAGTAAGATTCGCATGCGAACTTTAAGTGAAGAAGGAAATGCTCGAGCTAAGATGGTTTTGGATATATATAACAATCAGGCTAAGATGTTAAGTGCTATCTTGATTGGAAACAATTTAGTAAATACATTTGCGGCAAGTATAACTGCAACAATTGCCTATAATTTTGGTGGAGCTGCAGTGAGTGTTGCGACGTTTCTGATTACATTATTAATCCTGATTTTTGGAGAAATCACTCCTAAAACTTTGGCAGCAGATCATGCAGAAAAAATGGCACTGACTTATGCTCCCATTGTAAAAGTATTAATGTTTGTTTTGACACCTGTTATTCTCTTGATCAATCTATTCAGTAAATCAATCTTAAAAATTTTAGGTGTTAATAAAAATGGTTCAAATCCTTCAATGACAGAAAGTGAATTAAGAACGATCGTGGATGTTTCTCATGAAGAAGGTGTTATTGAAGAAGATGAAAAAGATATGATCAATAATGTGTTTGATTTAGGAGATGCTAAAGCTAAAGAAGTAATGGTACCTAGGGTACGAGTTATTATGGCTGATATAGATAGCTCATATGAAGATCTTATTGAAATCTTTAGAGAAGAGCAGTTTACCCGTATCCCGATTTATAAAGATTCAATCGACAATATCGTTGGTTTGGTAAATATGAAAGACCTTCTTTTATATCGTGATTTTGAACATTTTAAGATTGAAGATATATTACGAAAACCTTATTTCACATATGAAAACAAGCCTGTTTCAGAGCTTTTATTAGAAATGAAGAATGCGGCTTTCAATTTAGCCATCGTAATGGATGAATATGGAGAAATGGCGGGAATCATCACTTTAGAAGATATCATTGAAGAAATTGTTGGGGATGTTCATGATGAATATGATGTTCATGAAGAAAATAATATCTTAAAGATAGATGATAAAACGTATGAAGTAAAAGGGTTTATAAGTTTGCATGATTTAAATGACGCTTTAGATTTAGATTTGGATAGTGAAGATTTTGATTCAATCGGTGGATTTGTAATCGATAAACTTGGTAGACTTCCAGAAGTAAATGATGAGATCTTGTTGGAAGATGGTACAAGATTGCAAGTAAAATCTATTGAGAAAAACCGCATTGAAGATATTTGTTTAAGACTTCCATAAAAATTTTAAGAGATGTTATCTGTAATTTTGCTAGATAACATCTCTTTATTATTTTTTGATAGTGCTGACTATATAATCATTATAGGCATTTGCGATGCATTCTGCTATGAGCTCTTGATTGGAAACTTTTTTAAGATCTGCACATTCTTGTGGATTAGTGATGAAACCAACTTCAAATAACATGGAAGGAATGTCCAAATTATCTACGACATATAAAGGATAAGAATTCGTATATTCTAAACCACGGTTATATAGCCAGTTTTCTTCAGTTAAATTATTGTCGATGGAATTCGCAATAGTTTCACTGGCTGGATCATTTGAACGGATAAAGGCATTATATCCATATGCTGCTGTGTTTTCGCTTGCATTTAAATGAATAGAGAGAAAATAATCTGCATTTTGTTCATTTGCAAAAATGACGCGACCAATTAAATCGTCTTCTTCATTATCTGCCCAGTCAACAGTATCATTCGATCGAGTATATACGACATTGATATCAGGATTTAATTCTTTTAGTTTTCTTCCTGTTCGTAATGCAATCGAAAGTGTCAAATCTTTTTCATAACTTCCATCATATCCAATCGATCCTACATCATATCCTCCATGTCCTGGATCGATCACAACAGTGGCAATATATTGGTGTTCACGAAATAGGTTATATCCAAAATATCCAGAGAATATCATAGCAACAACGACCAATACAATTAAAACAATTTTTCCTTTATAAAATTTATTCTTTCTATATTTCATGTAGTTATTTTATAAAAAAGGTTTGTGATAATTATGTGAATGAAAAAGAGCACTTTAGTTTCGTGCTCCAAATATGGCAGATCCAATGCGTACAGTGTTAGATCCATGTTTAATAGCTAGTTCGTAATCATTTGACATGCCCATTGATAAGGTATCCAATTGATACAAATCTTTATAATTTTTATATAAGTCATTCATCATTGAAAATTCTTCTTCGATCAATTGTATATTGTCAGTATGGCTGGCAACACACATAAATCCTTTGAGTTTAATATGAGGGTATGTTGAAACTTCTTTTAAGAAGGAATCCGTTTCTTCAATAGGTAAACCGGTCTTTAATTCATCTTTAGATATTTTGATTTGGACTAAAACGTTTTGAATGACATCGTGCTTGGCAGCTTGTTTTTCAATTTCTTTAGCAAGCTTGATAGAATCTAAACTTTCGATCATTTCAACTTTACCTATGATATATTTCACTTTATTTGTTTGAAGATGTCCAATAATGTGCCATTTATATTTAGGGTCATATTTTTCAAGAAACTCTTGAACTCTATTCTCACCAAAAGTAATGAGTCCTTCTTTTGCAACAGCATCAATTTCTTCTTTTGAGTGATATTTTGAAACAGCAACTATATTTACATTCATATTTTTTAGTTTATTGATCATTTCTTTGTTCATGTAAATAGTATAGTCTTTTTATAAAAGAAGTTCAAAACTATTTCTAAAGATTAAAGAGTAGTTTTTGCTTACTTTGACAATTGTTTTGTTACACATTTAAAGCTTAGGATCATTTCATCCGTATATCCTTTTTCTATCATTCCTGGATAAATTGAAGGATTTGTTTTCTTTCGCCTTTTAACCTTCCTTCATTCCTTGCCTGTTCACTGATTTCTTCTTCCCATTCTTCGATGGCTTTGCCCATGTCTATCACACCTCAAATGGTAAAAAGGACAAAAAAATCAAGATTTTTTGAAATCTTGATTTATAAAGACACTTCTTTCCAAATTTTATCTTCGATTAATACTTTACGAGTAAATACTTCATGTATCAATGTTCTATCATGGGAAATACAAACAATACTTCCTTTAAAATCTTTAAGTGCTTGAATTAAAACAGGTTGAGATAAAGGGGATAGATTTCGGCTTGGTTCATCCAAAAATAATACATTACATTTATTTAAAATTAGTTTTGCCAGATAAATTTTTGCTTGTTGTCCTAATGAACAATCAAAAATATTTTGATTCATTTCACTTTCAATGATCTTTAAACTTCCTAACATTGTTTGAATATCTGTATAGGAAATATCATCCTCTTTTAAAAAAGAAATGGGTGTATCGTCTTTTTTAAAGAAATCATTGTAATTTTGAGGCATATAGCCAAGTTTGATATCATTGCGTGTTTGTAGATCTTTAATGGTTTCTTTCATCCATAAGCTTTTTCCACAACCGTTTTTTCCTGTGATCACTAATTTGTCTTGTCCATAGACTTCTAGATCAAAAGGTTCAATCAATATTTTATTGTTTATTGAAATTGTTTTTTGATGTTGACTTAGTATGATCTTAGAAGATAGCAGTGAATTGACGGAAAAGAAAATATGAATTTCTTCTTCAAATGAATCGACTTTAGGATAGGCCTTAGCTTCCAAGTTTGCTTGACTGGATTTTACAGAACGCATTTTGTCTTTGAGGTTTTTGGCAGCTTGAGGAGTTTGTCTTGAAACGCTTCGCAAATCACTTTGAATTTTATTATGAAGATTATTTAAACGCTGTTTTTGTTTGAGATATTCTCTTTTTTGATTAACACTTGTCTGAATATCTTTTTCATGCTGGTGATATCTTGTATCTATATAATCTTGATAAGTTCCATTAAATAAAGTGATTACAGGTTTTGATTTCTTATTACGTTGTTCAAGATGAAGAATACGCGTAGCTGTATGCGTTAATAAAGTAATGTCATGCGATATATAAATAATAGGTTCTTTTCGTAATAAGATCCATTTTTCCAGCCATTCTAAAGTATCAATATCTAAATCGTTTGTAGGTTCATCCAGACAATAAAGATCAGCTTCATTAAGTGTAAGTTTTAAGAACTGAAGTCTGACTTTTTCCCCACCGCTTAATGTATAGATTGGTCTTTCTGTATAAATGAAGTTGGAATCAATATACATGGAAGAACAAAGACTTTCTAATTTTTGGCATAAATTATATTGTTCTGGAAGAATTTCATCTTCGGGTTTTTCTTTTAATAAGAAATTTAAAGGAAATGATTGATTCCATTTTTCTTCGATTGTTTGTGGTAAATATGCCACTTTATAATTTGAGATTATCTTACCAGAGACATGGACATAGTCACATGGAATATTGGATATTATTTTTAATAAAGTTGATTTTCCGTTTCCTTCTTCAGAAATGATTGCAAGGCGATCTCTTTCTTTTAAAGAAAAATCAAAGGGTGGAAATAAAACACGCGAATTTTCTAATGATGCGGATAGTTGAACACATTGAAACATAGTAAAAACACCTCCATTCGATAATTATTTGGATGAATCAGTTCTTACTATATTCTCATGTTCTCACGTCCTTTTCTAAAAAGAATACTAAAAAAATAGTACAAATTCAATTAAAAAAAGCCTCAATGAGGCTTAATGATCAAAGATTAGGAATTGGGGGAATATCTGGGGTAATTTCAATTTGTTTGATTTCTTTTAATTTAAAATATAGTTCAGCCATTGTAGCATAGTAATACGGATAAACAAATATAATTCCAATGCCGCATAATAATAGCCCTAAAAAATACCATCCGAAAAAAGATAACTCTAGAACAAATAATTCTGTTTTTTGATAGTCAGTTAATTCTTTAGATAATCTAAAAGCTTCTTCACTTGAAATATCTGGCCTTTCCGCAAGGATATAAGGAATCATGGAATATTCAAGTGCTTTTATGATTCCTGGAATGATAAACAACAAAGTCCAAAGCATCAATTTTATTTGCATAAAGAAAGTAATTTTTACGATATTCATATAGTTATGTGAAAAAGCATAGAACAAGTTATTAAATCGTCCTTGATCTTTGCGGTTATTGATAAAATATTTTGATTCACCTACAGATAATGGATTGGCAATAAAAATTGTATAAAGCGTACGAATAATAAAACCAATGAAAGAACTTAATAAGATAAAGTAAAATAAAAATAATATAAAATTTTGATCCGGTTCTATTGAATAGATTGGTGTGCTTGGTTCATTGATAACATCATTGATTTGGGTGTAGTAATAATTTATAGTAAAAAATATAGTACCGCTTAAGATTAGATATAAACTAGATACACCTAACATTTGTGAATACCGTTTATGCATTAAGATTTTTGCGTTTTGTTTGAGCTCTTTTCTAGACCACATAAAGAAGCCCTCCTTTTCTTATATTATACTTTGAAAAAGGAGAGATATTCAATATTTCGATTGTAAAAAAATACTGAAACTAAAGTTCCTGTGCTAATTTTGATCCTTTTATATTTTGCATCTTTTGATCTAGAGTAGCACAAAGTTTGGCACATTCTAAGAGTTCGCTATCAATTTCGGCAAGCCTTTCTTGAGAAAGTTCTTTTTTATATCTTAGCTTATGCTCAAGGCTAGCCCAGAAATTCATCGCAATCGTACGAAATTGAACTTCTACCTTGACCCATTTCTTCTCATTGGCAAGGAAAATGGGAATTTCTACAATTAGATGTAAAGATCGATATCCATTAGGTTTAGGATGCTGGATATAATCTTTTGTTTCAATAAGGTGAACATCATCTTGTTTTAAAAAATAATTTGCTAGATCATAGATATCTTCTAGAAAAGAACCAATGACCCTGACACCGGCAATATCAAAAATGTTTTCTTCCATAGATTCCAGAGATAGTGGAAGATTACGGTTTTGGAGCTTTCGTAAGATACTTGCTTCTGATTTAATTCGAGTACTGATGGACTCGATTGGATTACGATCATAATACAAGGAAAATTGTTCATTCAGTACTTTAAATTTGGTCTCTACTTCCATTAATGCACAACGGTAATAAGACATACTTTGTCTTATCGCAAGCAATTGTTCTTCAAATTCTTCATCAAACGCTTGTTTGATCAATTCTTCAGGCATATTCATGATACTTTTATACTCCCTACTTCTTTTAAACATCAAAAAACAAGTCTAATTTAGACTGAATAAAATAGATGATAGTCTCTTATTTGTGTCTTGCAAAGAAATTGTAACATAGAAAAAATAAAAGGAAAAGCGTACGTTTTTTGTGTATAGGACTTAAAAAGTTATGTGATATCATAGTAACAGGAGATTGATACATATGAAAAAATATAATTATGAAGATGCAGTTTTAAAAGAAATTCCTGAACCTGAAAAAGACTGTACTCTTATTCCAGTAGATATAAGTGATAAAACGATAGAACAAAGAAAACAAAAAATAATTGAAAAGATGAATCAAAGAAAAATTGATGTTTTGCTCATTTATGCTGATTTGGAACATGGCAACAATTTTGAATACTTAGTTGGTTTTCTTCCTCGTTTTGAAGAAGCTTTATTGGTTTTTCATAAAGATCAAAAAGCCTATTTAGTGATGGGGAATGAGAATTTAAATAAAGTTTCTAAAGCGCGTTTACAGTGTGAGGCAATTCATGCACCTTATTTTTCTTTACCGAACCAACCAATGAATAATACCAAAAGTTTTAAAGATATCATGAAAGAGACAGATATAGAAAATAAACGCATTGGTGTTGTTGGATGGAAAAACTTTACGAGTTTATATGAAGATAATCGTCAGCTTTATGATATTCCTGTTTTTATCATGGATGCTTTAATTGAATTATGTGGCAAAGAGAACATCACAAATCAAACAGATATATTTATTGGAGAAAATGGAGTTCGTACAATCAACGAACCAGATGAAATTGCACATTATGAATTTGGAGCATCTTTGGCATCCGATTGTATGCTGGATGCGCTAAATACATTACAAGAAGGTGTTACTGAGATGAAGATTGGTGATATATTATCTCGTTATGGACAAAGAAATAGCGTTGTAACAATTGCAGCATTTGGACAATGCTTTATTAAAGGAAATATGTATCCAACACAAAGAGAATTGCAACTGAAAGATACAGTCTCTTTGACAGTGGGATATAAAGGAGGATTATCAAGCAGAGCTGGTTATGCAGTGCATTCATCAAGCGAATTGGATGAAGATGTCCAGGATTATATGCATAAAGTATGTGCTCCTTATTTTATCGCAATAGCTGCATGGCTTGAAAATATACATGTAGGTATGACAGGCAAAGAGATGTATGATTTGATCAATGATGTGTTGCCTCAAGAAAAATATCATTGGACACTTTGTCCTGGTCATTTAACAGCGGATGAAGAGTGGTTGTCATCTCCTATTTATGAAAATTCACATGAATTGATCCAAAGTGGAATGTTATTACAGAGCGATATCATTCCTTTTGTTGAAGGATATGGTGGAGTATCCACAGAGAGTACAATATGCATAGCGGATATAAAACTTAGAGAAAAAATCAAGGAACAGCATCCAGAGATGTATCAAAGAATGATGAAGAGAAGAAATTACATCATTAAAAATTTAGGGATTCAACTTCATGAAGATGTATTGCCTATGTGCTCAACTCTTGCTTATATGCGACCATTTATGTTATCAAAGCAGGCAATAACCATAAATCATGAATAAAAATGAGATTATTTAACATTTTAGACATAAATAATGTCAATTTTAATCGTACATTAAAGGTGCTTTAAAAATGTGTTTAAAATGATATAATTTGACTACACGGAGAATGAGTATGACAAAAGAAACATTTAAAAAAGCTTTAGAAAATAAAAATATTATGGTTACAAAGAAGATGTTAGACCAGTTTGAAAAATATATGCAGCTTTTATTAGAGTGGAATCAGAAGATGAATTTGACAGCCATTACTATAGAAGAGGAAATCTGGGAAAAACATTTTTATGATTCAATTGTTCCATTTGAGAATTTATCACATAAGACACTTTGTGATGTTGGATCGGGAGCTGGTTTTCCAGGAATTCCTTTAAAAATTGTATTTCCGGATATGGAATTAACGATCGTTGAACCTTTACAGAAAAGATGCCGGTTTTTAGAAACAGTAAAAGAAGCATTGGATTTAAAGGGTGTAAATATCTATCCTGAAAGAGCTGAAGATTTTGTGAAAGAACATAGAGAATCTTACGATGTAGTCAGTGCAAGAGCGGTAGCTAGACTCTCTATTTTGTTGGAATTATGTGCTCCTTTGGTAAAGATGAAAGGACATTTTATTGCCTTAAAGGGGAAGCAGGGACATGAAGAATTATTAGAAGCCCAAAAAGCTTTAGATATTCTAGGAATGAAGCTTGAAAAAGAAGATACGATCGACGTTGATGAAGCAACAAGGATCAATCTATATATGCAAAAAGTAAAACCTACGCCAAATAAATATCCTAGAGCGTATGGGCAGATAAAAAAGAAGCCTTTAGGAGGAGTGTAAAATGGGAAAAATCATTGCGATATCCAATCAAAAAGGCGGTGTTGGAAAAACGACAACCGCAATTAACTTATCAAGTGGATTAGCTCAGATGAATAAAAAAGTATTGTTGGTTGATTTTGACTCACAGGGAAATGCCAGCCAGGGCTTGCTAGCTATAACCAAGCAGGGACAGCCAACGATTTATTCAGTTTTGTTGGAAGATTATCCAATTGAAGATGCTATTGTACATAAAGAAGCACCAAATATAGATATTCTTCCGTCTTCTATTTCATTAGCTGGTGCTGATCTGGAAATGGATAAGATGGAAGCAGGAAAAGAAGAATTATTGAAAAGACAGCTTATGAAGGTTCGTGATCAATATGATTACATAATTATTGATTGTCCTCCTTCTTTAGGTTTATTAAATACAAATGCATTAACAGCTGCCGACAGTGTCTTGATTCCAGTACAATGTGAATACTATGCTCTAGAAGGTGTCACACAGTTATTGTTGACGATTCGTTTGGTGCAGCAACTATACAATCCGCATTTAAAAATAGAAGGAATCTTGTTGACGATGTTTGATATTCGCACCAAGTTAAGTGTAGAAGTTTCGCAGGATGTTCGCCAAAACTTTGGAAAACAAGTGTATCAAAATTCGATACCACGAAATGTAAAATTATCCGAAGCACCAAGTAGAGGTTTATCTATTTTTGAATATGATATTACATGCAATGGAGCCAAGGCATATGCAGGATTAACACAGGAATTTTTAAAGCGAAACGGAGGAAACTAATATGAGCACAAGGGATACAAATCGCTTAGGTAAAGGATTGAATTCCATTTTTGGTCAAGATGTTTCAAAAGTTTTAGAAGATATTCAAAATGGAGATGTAAAAACAGAAAAACAAGAACAAACTAAGATCAACATTGATCAAATTCGTCCAAATCCATATCAGCCACGTAAAGTTTTTGATGATACAGCTTTACAGGAACTAAGCCAATCTATTAAACAACATGGAGTGTTTACACCAATCCTGGTCAAAAAGAGCATACAAGGATATGATCTGATTGCCGGAGAGAGAAGACTTCGTGCCAGCAAGCTTGCCGGAATGAGTGATATTCCAGCAATCATCGTAGATCTAAATGATCAGGAAATGATGGAAATTGCGCTTCTAGAGAATATTCAACGAGAAAACTTAAATGGAATAGAAGAAGCCAAAGCGTATGAGCAGTTAATTCAAAGATTGAACTACACACAGGAACAATTGGCAAATCGTGTAGGAAAATCACGTGAACATATTACAAATACATTGCGTCTTTTAAAACTTCCAGAAGATGTACAGGAATACGTTGTTCAAAAGAAACTTTCAATGGGACATGTTCGAGCATTGATTGGTTTAAAAGATGAAAACATGATTCGAAAGATTGCCAAACAGGCAATTGATCAAGGATTGTCTGTTCGTAAAATTGAACAGTTAGTAAAAGATCTTCAACATAAAAAAGAGCCGGAAAAACAAGTAGAAGAAAATATTTTTATTAAAGAAGCTAAGAATAAATTAGAGGAATATTTCCAAACATCAGTGAAAGTTAGTGAACATTCTATCTCTATTCATTATGAAAATGAAGAAGATATGAATCGTATCTTAGAATTATTAAATCTGATTGAGGAATAATTCCTCTTTTTTTTATGCTGTACTAAATAATGCCATGAGAAGAAAAAATGAAAAAAATCATCTATTTTTTTGTCATTTTGGTCATTTCCGGTGTGATAGATAAGTGAGAGAGGATTGAAAAAACATAAATGCATGGTTCAATGACAATTCAAGTCTCTCATGATATATTGGAGGTGTGAAAAAATGATACAAAAAGAAAACAGCTTTGGTACGTTTGATCAGGAAATCAATGCCTTCTTCAAGGATGCACATCACTTTGCCTCTTTGATCAATACCTGTCTCTATCAGGGACAGGACATAGTCAAACCACAGGATCTGATGCTGGTGGATCCAAAGATACAGGCTTATACAAGAGATGTGCTGATGTTGTGGAATGGAAGATATGGTTCCTATTATCTAGGTATCGAAAATCAACTAATCGAGAACTATCCTATGCCGTATCGTATCCTGCAGTATGACTGCCTGGTGTATAAGGATCAGATGGATATACTTGAAAAGGAACACAGGAAAAAGAAGGATCTAAGAAGCAGCGAAGAGTTTCTGTCCGGGATCAAGGCAAGTGATAGATTAATCCCATGCATCACGATCGTGATCTATTATGGAACAAGACCATGGCAGACCAATTTCAGCATGAAGGATATGTTCGATGTCAAAGACATGAGTTCTTTAATTGATTTCAAGATGAATCTGATTGAAGTGCATAGTGATACACATCAATATAAAGACAATGAATTAGATCTGGTCTTTTCCATCACAAGAGACATATTGAATGCCAATTTTAATACGATAAGAAATAAATATAAACAAGGCATACCCAAGCAGGTAGCATTAGTTATTGCCAGCATGGCAAAAGATGAAGAACTGTATCAACAGATCAAGGAAGAAGAAAAGGAGGTCATTGTAATGTGTGAATCGTTAGACAGAATGAGAGAGGAAGCAAGAGCAGAGGGCAAAATCTTAGGTGAAGCTAAAGGTTTAGAAAAAGGGAGAATCCAAGGTAAAACCGAAGGTATACAAATCGGAAAAGAAGATGGTATTTTAATGATTTTAACAAATTTATTAAAGAAAGGAATATCGGATTCTTATATTTTGGAGATCACCGGAGTTTCTTCTGAACTATTGATAAAAGCTAAACAATCATTGAATTAGAATGTTAAAAAGGGAAAGTCTATTTAAAGCTTTCCTTTTTCATGTGAATATACCCTTATGCTAACAATTAATAGTTTTCAAACAGCGAAACAAAATTACAAACTTAAGAGAATGATTTATTAATCACACTAGATATATAAATTAAAAATGAAGGTAGAAATTGGATGATTTAGATTTTTTAAATTTCTTATAGTAAAAAAGCATTTTTATATCTATCATTTCCTTTCTTGTCTTGTTATAATGAGTGCGTTTGCGGAAAGGAAAGAGATGATTATGACAAAGAAAACAGCTTATGAATTTGCTTATATTACATTTGCGATGTTTATTATTTCATGTTCAATTTATTTCTTTTTGATTCCTAGTGGAATCGTAGTTGGAAGTATTTCCGGTCTATCTATGGTTTTGAATCAAGTAATTAACTTACCAATTTCTTTGATAACTTTTATTTTAAATATAGGTCTATTAGTTATTGGATTTATTTTTATAGGAAAAGAATTTGGGGCTAAAACTGTATATACGTCTATCTTATTGCCAGTGTTTTTGGCGATTTTTGAAAAAATATGTCCTTTAAGTGAATCTTTAACACATAATAGTGTATATGATCTTGTTTCCTATACTTTAATTATCGCTTTCGGTCAGGCAATGTTATTTAATGTCAATGCTTCAAGTGGAGGATTAGATATTGTAGGGAAGATTATTAGCAAGTACACACATTTAGAAATCGGAAAGGCTTTGACTGTATGTGGAATGATTACAGCAGCTACTTCAATTTTTGTGTATGATATCTCTACTATGATTGTAAGTTTGATTGGTACATATGCCAATGGTCAAGCCGTGGATTATTTTGTTGGTGGTTTTAATAAGCGTAAACGTATTTGTATCCTAAGTGAACACTATGAAGAAATCATGAAGTATATTATGGAGGATATGAATCGTGGAGTAACGATTTATTCAGCAGTTGGCGGGTTTGATAAAACACCAAGAATAGAAGTTGTAACGATCATGACAACTAGTGAATATAAGAAGTTGTTAAATTATCTTCATCAATCAGATTATAAAGCGTTTGTTACAGTATCTACAGTTAATGAAGTAATCGGAACTTGGAATATCAATAAAAATTCAAGAAAGTCAAAACAAAAAGAAGTAAGTGTTCAATAAATACTTACTTCTTTTTTAGAATAGAGATAATTGTTCCAGTTTTTGTTCGTGTTCTAATTCTTTAGGTTCCTGCCTTAATAATGAAATGAATTTTGTATCATTAAACCAATCTTCGAGTTGAGAGTGCTCTAATATAATAGGCATTCTATCGTGAGTTCTTCTTACAGAATCATTGGATTTTGTGGTAATGATCAAAAACTCATTATCTTGATTGTAAAGACCGGCTAAATGCATAATGTTATCTGAGTGAAAAGTGACTTTTTCATTCGCATAACTCCACTCATGAAACAGGCTGGCGGGTATAATACAACGTTTTCCTTTTTTAAAAATTGGTTTTTCCAATAGGGTTTCTTGTCTGGCATTGATTATAAAAACTTTATCATTCCATCCAAAGCTCATTAGTTTTGGCAGGATCTTTCCTTCTTTATATAAAACTAAGGCTTTTTCATTAGGCTTTATTGTATCTGTAGGGATATCGAAAGGAATATTAAACTTTTCTTTTAAGCTTTTCACATCTTCAGGATTTATTTTAATTGAAGAACACATAGTATCACCAAAACAATCATACATGATTTAAAGATTTCGTCCTAATTGATATGCTTGTTTTGGATATATACTATGACTTGTCATAGATGGTGTGCCACATCCATAACCTAAGATCATTCCTTGATCATCCAGATTTAAATAACGAACAAGGGTCTTGTAGTGACTTTCTAAAGCATCAAAGGTCCAGTTATCCGCATTCCATGCAACACTCAACAAGGCTGAGTATTCCGTTAACTGAAGTCCATCCTGTACGATAGAGAAGTCCACTCAATCCGCTTATGAAGTCCACTATTTTA